>PXTX01000111.1:25094-29254 GCA_003023275.1 Bacteroidetes bacterium SW_4_67_19 | reverse complement strand
CGTCGGTCAGCTCCTCGACGAAGGCGATGGCCTCGCCGGTGGACTTCATCTCCGGCCCCAGCTCCTTGGGCACCGCGGGGAACTTGTCCCACGAAAAGACCGGCTCCTTGATGGCGAAGTCTTCCAGGTCGGAGTCGATGACCCCCTCCTCGCGGAAGGTCTCCAGCCGCGCCCCCAGCATCACCTCGGCAGCGATGCGCGCGACGGGGATGCCCTTGGCCTTCGCCACGAACGGCACGGTGCGCGAGGCGCGCGGGTTGGCCTCGATGACGTACACCATCTCGTCTTTGACGACGAGCTGCACGTTCAGGAGGCCCACCACGTCGAGCGCGCGGGCGATCTCGCGGACGTATTGCTCAATCGTCTCGACGACGTGCTCAGGCAGGTCGAACGGCGGCAGCACGGCGGTGGAGTCGCCGCTGTGGACGCCCGCCGGCTCGATGTGCTCCATCACGCCGGTGATCCACACGTCACCGGTCTCGTCGGCGACCGCGTCCACGTCGATCTCGGTAGCGTCTTCGAGGAAGCGGTCGAGCAGGATTTCGTTCTCCGGCCCGTCGGAGGGCGTGCGATCCAGGATGTCGCCGACGTAGCGCTCGACTTCCTCCTCGTTGATGGCGATGCGCATGCCCTGCCCGCCGAGGACGTAGCTCGGGCGCACGAGCGTCGGGTAGCCCACGTCCTCGGCGACAGAAACCGCCTCCTCGGGCGTGCGGGCCATGCCGTACGGCGGAAACGGGATTTCCAGCTGCTTGAGCACCTCGCTGAAGCGGCCCCGGTCCTCCGCCAGGTCCATCATCTCGTAGTCGGTGCCGAAGATCTCGACGCCCGCCTCGGTAAAGCGTTCGGCCAGCTTCAGCGCCGTCTGCCCGCCGAGCTGGAGGATGACGCCTTCCGGCTCTTCGTGGTCGATCACGTCCATGACGCGCTCGAAGAAGACCGGCTCGAAGTAGAGCTTGTCGGCCACGTCGAAGTCGGTGGACACCGTCTCGGGGTTGCAGTTGAGCATCAGCGCCTCGTAGCCCTGCGCGCGGGCGGCGTGGACGCCGTGGACGCACGAGTAGTCGAACTCGATGCCCTGCCCGATGCGGTTGGGGCCGCTGCCGAGGATGAGCACCTTGTCCTCGTCGGTGACGACGCTTTCGCCGTGCCCCTCGTAGGTGGAGTAGTAGTACGGCGTCTCCGCCTCGAACTCGCCCGCGCAGGTGTCCACCAGCTGAAAGACCGGCGTCGGCCCCTCCGCCTTGCGCAGCTCGCGCACCCGGTTTTCGGTGAGGTCCGGCTCCGGCTCGTGGTCGGCGGTGCGGCGCAGGTGGGCGATCTGCGCGTCGCTGAAGCCGTGCTGCTTGACTTTTTTCCAGAAGCGCTCGTCGAACTCGGCGGTGGGGCGGGGGCGGATTTCTTCTTCCACCTGCACGATCTGGCCGATCTGCTGGATGAACCAGGGATCCGTCTGGCTCGTCGTGGCGATGTCCTCGACCGTGGCGCCGGCGAGGAAAGCGTGGCGGATGTGGAGCGTGCGGTCCCAGTACGGCGTCGCCAGGCGCTCGCGAATCGTGTCGCGGTCGAAGACGGGCGTGCGGTCCGCGCCGAGGCCGGCGTAGCCCTGCTCGAGGCTCTGCCACGCCTTCTGCAGGCTTTCGGGAAAGGTGCGGCCGATGGCCATCACCTCGCCGACGGCCTTCATCTGGGTGGTCAGCTCGTCGTCGACGCCCTCGAACTTCTCGAAGTTGAAGCGCGGGATCTTCGTGACCACGTAATCGATGCTCGGCTCGAAGCAGGCCGAGGTGTTGCCCGTAATTTCGTTGGGCAGCTCGTCGAGCGTGTAGCCGACGGCCAGGCGCGAGGCCACTTTCGCAATCGGGTACCCCGTGGCCTTCGAGGCCAGCGCGCTGGAGCGGCTCACGCGCGGGTTGATCTCGATGACGACCATGCGGCCCGTCTCCGGGTCGAAGGCGAACTGGATGTTGCAGCCGCCGGCGAAGTCCCCGATGGAGTTCATCGCGCGGATCGCCGCGTCGCGCATCTGCTGGAACTGCTTGTCGGTCAAGGTCTGCTGCGGGGCAACGGTCACCGAGTCGCCGGTGTGGATGCCCATCGGGTCGACGTTCTCGACCGAGCAGATGATGATGACGTTGTCGTTGGGGTCTCTGAGCAGCTCCAGCTCGTACTCCTTCCAGCCAAAGAGGCACTCGTCCAGGAGCACCTGGTGGACGGGACTCATCTCCAGGCCGCGCGTGATTTTTTCCTCGAACCCGTCCTCGTGCCACACGATGCCGCCCCCGCTGCCGCCGAGCGTGTAGCTGGGCCGGATCACGACCGGCAGCCCGCCGAGCTCCTGCGTGACTTCTTTCGCCTCGAGGAGCGACTTGGCCGTGTCGCTGCGCGCCTGGTCGATGCCAACGTCCTGCATCAAGCGGCGGAACCGGTCGCGGTCCTCGGTGCGCTGCACCGCGTCGATGTTGACGCCGATGATCTCGATGCCGCGCTCCTCCCAGAAGCCCTCGTCCTGCAAATCCTGCGTGAGGTTGAGGCCCGTCTGCCCGCCCATCGTGGGCAGCACGGCGTCGGGCTGCTCCTCCTCGACGACCTGCTTGAGCGACCCCGGCGTCAACTCGCGCAGGTAGACTTTGTCCGCGGTCATCGGGTCGGTCATGATGGTGGCGGGGTTGGAGTTCATCAACGCCACGCGGTAGCCCTCGTCGCGAAGGGCGCGGGCGGCCTGCGTGCCGCTGTAGTCGAACTCGCAGGCCTGCCCGATGATGATGGGGCCGGAGCCGATGAGGAGGATGCTCTCGAGGTCGGTGCGCTTGGGCATCGGTTCGGTATGGGAGGGCGGGAGTGTGGGAGTGCGGGGGTAGTCAGGAGCCTTGCTGAAGGGCGCGCAGGGCCTTCACGTCGAGCCGGTCTTTGGGGCGCAGCGAGTCTTTTTTCAGGGAAATCAGCCCCTCGGCGTCGAGGTGGCGGATCGTCGCGTTCGCTACGGCGCGTTCATCGGTGAAGGGCAGCAAATCCTCGTACGTGCGACCGCTCATTTGCGTGAAGAGGTCGAGCGGGAACGCTTCAACAACCCGGACGGCGCCTTCTTCAAGGGCGAAATCGTCCGGCTCCAGTTCACGCGCATGGCCTTCCCCGAAGTCTTCGAGCGCACTTAGCAGACCTTCGATGTTCTCGTCGGAGGCTTCCACGAGGAGGCCCAAGTCCATCGTGCTACGCTCGTACCCGGCGTAGGCCACCGCCAACCCGCCGACAAGGATGAAGTCAACTCTGGCCTCGGCCAGACCGGCCAACAGTTTTTCGAATGTGTCCATAGTTGCTTCGAAGTGCACGTGCCCGCTCCGCCTCGCTTAGCAGATCCAGTTGCATCTGGCGCAGGCGAAACATGCGTTGCGCAGTGGTTTCGTCATCACGTGCCTCTCCGACTTGCTTGCGAATGGGTTCGTCCTCGTGCATGACTTCGGGAGCGGTAACGGTGATGAGGCGGGTTGCCGCGAGGTGCATTACGGTAAGCGCCTGCTCACGCCGTGACCGTTCCGGGGGCGGGCGCGTCAGCAGGCCGGGCCTGAGGTAGCGGCTGTCGTGCGGGCCGGGGGACGCCTCGGGGGGATACTGAAGACTCAGGCCGTCGAACTGCTTGAAGCGCAGGCCCTCGACGGTGTCGTCGTTGAGGTTGCGGTGCGTAACCTCGGGGGGGGCGTCGTCCACGGAGTCTTCGTCCACCGCGAAGCCGTGGTTTTGCGTCGTGACCTCCACCTTTCCGGTGCGCAGGTTCTTGACCGGGTGGTTGGCCCCACGGTGGCCGACATGCATCTTGTACACCTCCAGCCCGCGGGCGAGCGACATGAGCTGGTGCCCCAGGCAGATGCCGAAGACCGGCAGGCCGCTTTCGGTCGCCTCCTTCGCCAGGGCGATGCCCTCGGGCATGGCGCGCGGGTCGCCGGGGCCGTTCGAGAGGAAGAGGCCGTCGGGCCGCCAGGCGAGCACCTCGTCGAGCGGCGCCTCGGCGGGCACGACGCGCACGGCGCAGCCCCGGTCGCGGAACGTGCGCAGGATGTTTTTCTTGACGCCGAAGTCGTAGACGGCGATGCGGGGCCCCTCGTCGGCCTCGCAAAAGTCGTAGGCCTCCGGCGTCGTCACCTTCGAGGCCAGCTCCAGCCCGT
>PXTX01000111.1:17525-25073 GCA_003023275.1 Bacteroidetes bacterium SW_4_67_19 | reverse complement strand
CGAGGAAATGACCGCGTTCATGACGCCCTCCTCGCGGATGTGGCGCACCAGAAAGCGCGTGTCCACGCCCGTGATGCCGACGAGGCCGTGGCGCTGCATCCAGGCTTCGAGCGATTCGTCGGCCAGCGGGTTGGAGTACTCCTCGGAGAAGGAGCGCACGACCAGCCCGGCCACCATCGGCGCGTCGGCCTCCAGCGCCTCTTCGCTGGCGCCGTAGTTGCCGATGTGCGGGTACGTCATGGTCATGAGCTGGCCGTGGTACGACGGGTCCGTCAGGATTTCCTGGTAGCCCGTCATCGACGTGTTGAAGCACAACTCGCCGCCGGTCGTGCCGCGACGGCCGACGGCGCGCCCCTCCAGTACGGTACCGTCGGAAAACGCGAGGCGGGCCGGCGGACGCTCGACGGGCGCGTCGCCGTCGGACGAAAAGCGAATGCTTGTTTGCATGAGGCAGGGGGGAAGGAGGCGGCAAGGAAAGCCGAAGCATTTTTCGGAAAGTACAAGTTGCCGTCGGCTTTCACAAGAGGGTTGCGATACAAACCGTTGCTGGCAACCGTCGCCTGCGCGCGCAATTCGCGAGAGATCGTGGAAAATCGCCCCGGCACAGCAGGCTTGGCGGGAGCACATGCGCAACAGCCCCCACAGTCGAGCGTATCCGGATCACCCGGCTCTTTCTTTTCGTCATTTTCTCCTCTGTTTTTCCCCCTGTCTTCATGAGCGTGAGCGGTCCCCCTCGTCGCCGACGGCGGCGCGCACGCAAGCGCTGGTACCGAGTGCGCGTGCTGGGGAGCCTGGCCGCCAGCCTCCTTTGCGTTCTATGAGCAAGGGGCGTCCTGGGGCGGCGGCCTGCGTCTGGGTAGACCCCCGTGGCCAAGACGTGTTGGGTATCGCCACCGACACTTCCCCCTTCAGCCGTTCTCGTGCACGTGGCAGAAGCGCGCGTCGTCCTGCGCGGGCAGCTTGCACTGCGTGCCCGCCTTCGTGGTGGCCTGGCAGCGGTCGGGGCTGTCCTGTGCCGCCGGGGACGGTTGCATCACCGCGCCGCCGTCTCCGGCGTCTTCGTCGCCGGCCTCGTCCCCGGCCTCGGCGCCAGCCTCGGCACCGGAGTCTTCCTCATCGGGGCGGCCCGGCAGGCGCGAACGCAGCGCGTCGAACTCGCGGTAAAAGGCGTCGATGAGCGTGTCGGGATCGGAGACGAGGCCCGCGTCGGTAGCCAGCCCGAGGCGCACGTCCCCGTCGTAGCTGATGACGCTGACGCCCAGCCCCACGCGCCCGGCCTGCGGCACCCACGCCATGAGCGTCTCCAGCGGAGCGCCGGCGAGGTAGAGCGTCTGCCGGGGGCCGGGCACGTTGGTCGCCACCGCCGTCAGCTTGCGCGCCAGAAAACGCACGATAGGGTCTTCGACCGAGCGGGTGGTCCCCCCCACCGCCGCGAGCACCCCCAGCAAGATCGGCGCCTCGGGCGAGGATTTGAGCCGGTCCATGCGCCGGCGCAACAGGCGCAGCCGCTCGACCGGGTCGCGCGTGCCGACCGGGAGCGCCAGGAAGACCAGCCCGAACCCGTTGCCCATCTGGAGGGGGGCGTCGGTGAGCGGGCGCAGGTTGACCGGCACGGCCGCGCGCACGTCGAGGCCGGGAGCGCGCTGGCCGTGTCGTTCGAGGTAGCGCCCCAGCGCGCCCGTCACGGTCGTCAGCAGCACGTCGTTGACGGTGCCCCCGAGCGTGCGTCCGATGGCTTTCACGTCATCGAGCGGGAGCGCGTCGGACCAGACGGCGTTCTTTCGGCGCCCCAGCTCGCCGCGAAAGACGGTGTCGGGATCGGTGGACGGCCAGGCCAGCTTGCCCAGCACCCCGGCGCCGCGCGCGACGCCTCGGGCGAGCTGCGCGCTCGTCCGGCCGGCGCGTTTCAGCGCCGAGGTCAACCGCTGGGTCCAGGACGGCGTTTCGTCCGCCTCGGAACGCGCGCCGACCCCGAGCAGCGCGTCGGCCATGTCTTCGCCGGGAGCGCCGCCGGGCGGGGCCTCGGGGGTGGCGTCGGTGAGCGAGAGCAGGACGCGCACCAGCGTCACGCCGTCGGCGATGCAGTGATGCAGCCGCGCAATGACGGCGCTGCCTTCGTCCCGGTAGCCCTCGACGACGTGAAATGTCCAGAGCGGACGCGAGAAGTCGAGCGGGCGGCTCATCAGGCGGCTCGCCAGTTCCTGAAGCTCGGCCTTGCCGCCGGGGGCGGGCAGCTCGGCGGCACGCACGTGGTGATCGAGGTCGAAGTGCGGATCCGGCGCCCAGCGGGGATGGCGAAAGGCCCCGCCGCGCCGCACGCGCTGGCGGAAGCGGTCGAACGCCAGCAGGCGCTCTTCGACGACGCGGCGAACGTCTGCCCGGCTCAGCGGCGCGCTGAAGGTGAGCACCGCCGTGATCGTCATCTGGTTTTCCAGCTCTTCCATGCGCAGCCACGCCGCGTCGACGTTGGACATGCGTTCCGACGGAGGAACGGCTGCGGGAAAAGACGCTGCCGAGGAAGAAGACGAGTCGCGCATGAAAGAGAGCGAGCACCAGCGAAGGAAACGACCGACCGGGGAGGGTTCAATTTAACACTGACCGCCCCCGCCCGCAACACGAGCATCCTCGCGGCGCGCCCAAAAAGCGCTCCGTACCGCCCGTCGCGCATGACCTACCGCTCGCGCGTTTTTTGCACATTGCGAGGGAAAGACGGAAACGGCCTCAATGTCGTCTCTTTGCTCTTTTTCGCCCGCCACGCCGTATTTTCGAGCCCTCGACCGTGAAAAATGTACCCAACCTGGCAAAAGCGACCGCTCGCCCCTCCTCCGCCCCCTCCGAATCGCCCCGCCTCGACGAAGCCGAGCGCCACGAACAAAAGCGCCTCGAGGCGCTCCGACGCTACGACATTCTGGACACCCCGCCGGAGGAATCCTTCGACCGCCTCACGCGCCTGGCGGCGGCGCACTTCGACGCCCCCATCGCCCTGGTGACCCTGGTCGCCGACGAGCGACAGTGGTTCAAGTCCTGCATCGGCTTCGACCGCCGCGAGACGAACCGCGAGGTGTCGTTCTGCCACCACGCCCTCCAGTCGAACGGCCCGCTGGTCGTCGAGGACGCGACCGAGGAGGTGCGATTTATGGACAACCCCCTGGTGACGGGCCCGACGCACATTCGCTTCTACGCCGGCGCCCCGCTCCGCACGCCTGACGGCTACGCCCTCGGCACGCTCTGCGTGATGGACACCCAGCCGCGCGCCTTTAGCGACGAGGACATGACGCACCTGCGCGACTTTGCGGCGGCGGCGATGGACGCCCTCGAGCAACGCCGCCGCGCCGAAGCGCACCGACAGGCCGAGCAGGCCCAGCGCGCAAGCGAACGCAAGCTGCGCCGCATCGTCGAAAACGCCCAGGACGTCATTTACCGGATCGACGCGGAGGGCCGCTGGGGGTTTCTGAGTCCTTCCTGGAAGGAACTCACCGGCTACCGCCCGGAAGAAAGCCTCGGCGAGCGCTTCATCGAAGTGCTCCATCCCGAAGACCAAAGCGAAGCGCTGTTCGACTTCGAGGGCCGCGCCGAAGGCCCCGACCGCCTACTCAGCCGCGAAGACCGCTTCGTGACGAAGACGGGCGACGTGCGCTGGGTGCGCGTACGTGGGCGCCTCATCACCGAAGAGCACGGCGAGGTGGAGGGGGTCATCGGCACCATCAGCGACATTACCGACTCGCGGCGCATGGAGGCCGAGCGCGAAGCACGCCAGCGCGCCGAAGAACTGCTGGAGGCCAAAACCTCTCTGCTCAACAACATGAGCCACGAGCTGCGCACCCCGCTGGCCTCGATTCTGGGCTTCTCGGAGGTCCTGGCCGCCGAAGGCGACGAGCAACAGCAGGAATTTGCCGAGATTATCGGTCAGAACGGCAAGCGCCTGCAACGCACGCTCGAATCGGTGTTGCACCTCGCCCAGATCGAGAGCAACGACGAGACCGACCTAACGCTGGAACCGACGGACGTGGCAGACGCCGTGCGCACCGTCGCGGCCACGTATCGCCCCCCTGCCGAAGACCAGGATCTCTCCTTCGAGGTCCGCACGCCGCCGGAAGACGAAGAAACGCGGGCGCTCCTGGACCGAGAGGCGCTCGAGCACCTCCTGGACGACCTCCTCTCCAACGCGGTCAAGTTCACCAAAGAAGGCGGCGTGACCGTGAGCGTGGACACGGGCACAAGCGCGGTGCGCCTCCGCGTCGAAGACACCGGCGTCGGCATGAGCGCGTCCTTCCAGTCCGGAACGCTCTTCGAGGAGTTCACCCAGGAGTCCACCGGTCTCGACCGCGAATACGAAGGCACCGGGCTGGGACTCGCCATCGCCCGGCGCCTCGTCGAACAAATGGACGGCACCATCGACGTGGAATCGTCTCCGGGCGAAGGGACGACCTTCACGGTGCGCTTTCCGCGCCTGGCGCCTGCCGACACGATGGACGCCTCCCCCGAAGCGGCGCCGCCCCGCGCGAAGGAGTGACGCGCGCCCCTCGATACGAAACGCGTCTCACGTAATCGACCGAAACGTGTCCGGAAGCTCGTCGGTGTGTTCTTCGGACGCCGATTCGCCGGAGGCGTCGCCTTCCGTCGTGCTCGCTGCCTCTGTCGGTTGCGCGCCATTGCCCGCCGCGCCGTCGCCGCCCGCGCAGTGCTGCTCGAACGCGCCGGTGAGGTCCGACGCGATGGCCTGGGCGGAACGGCCCTCGATGTCGCGCCGCTCGATGACGGACACCGGCTGCCCGTCTTTAAACAGCGCCATGAACGGCGAGGACGGCGGCACGCCGGGGAGCTTTTCGCGCGCCTGGGCGGTGGCCTCCAGGTCCTGCCCGGCGAAGACGGTCACGTAGCGCTCCGGCTGCACCCCGCCGGACTGCCGCGCCATCGCCACAGCCGGGCGCGCGTTCGAGGCGGCGCACCCGCACACCGAGTTGATGACCAGCAGCATCGTCCCATCGTCCGCTGCGTCGAAGGCGTCGTCCACTTCTTCGGCGGTGGTCAGCTCGTCGACGCCGAGGCGCGTCAGCTCTTCGCGCATCGGCTGAACCATTGCTTCGGGATAAGGCATGGCGATAACGTAGGTTGGAGGAAAGGAACAGCGACGGCGGAACCGCCTCGCCGACGGGCGCCGAAGCGCCGTTTTTCTGCTACACTGCCGCTCGTTCGATGATCCCGGTTCGTCGCGGCTCTTGACATTCGCCTCCTCGCGGCATTAAAATTGCGTAGGTGGACCCTGCGTCGCCTTTTCATCCGTTTTGCCCCTGACTCATGAGGTACCTGCTCGCGCTGTTCCGCCCGCCGGCCTCGTTTTTTGCCCTGCTGGGGCTGGGGGGCGCCCTCTGCATCGCGAGCGCAGCGTCGGTGCTGTCCGGCTGCGGGTCGTCCGGGCCTGCCGTTTCCGAAGTGTCGCCGGGCGAGGCGCGGAAGGGGTCGCGCGTGGCTTCCACGCTGCGGTCGGCAACGGCGCGCTGGGAAGGCACCCCCTACCAGATGGGCGGCACCACGCGCCGCGGCGTCGACTGCTCCGGCTTCGTGCAACGCCTCTACCGGGACGAACTGGACGTAAAGCTGTCCCGCTCGACGCGCGCGCAGGTGCAGCAGGGCCGGCGCATCAGTGAAGACCACCTGCGCCC
Source organism: Bacteroidetes bacterium SW_4_67_19 (assembly GCA_003023275.1). GTDB lineage: Bacteria > Bacteroidota > Rhodothermia > Rhodothermales > Salinibacteraceae > QS-8-64-10. Next base: position 19,410 of record PXTX01000111.1, on the reverse strand, counting down.
CGGCGATCTCGTCTTCTTCCGCCCCGCGCGCAAGTCGCGCCACGTGGGCGTCTACGTCGGCGACGGGGAGTTCGCACACGCCTCCACCAGCGCGGGCGTCACCATCAGCTCGCTGGAGCGCGACTACTGGCAGGACGCCTACTGGACGGCTCGCCGCGTATTGCGTCTGACCTCTGCCTCGCCCGAAGAGGTCGCGGCCGGATCCGCTTCCGAGCGTACCAGCTGGTGAGGGGGTTGCATAATGCGTATTGCGCAAATTGCGTATTGCGCGATGACAGCAGGCCGAGGCGCCTGGGCCAGCATTCTTACCGGCGGAGCCGTTCAGAAGCAACTCGACGCTCACATCTTCTCACCGCTCGTAGATCGGCAGCATCACGCATCCCGCCCGTTTCACGCATCTCCCCAGCAGCGGATCTTTTTCGCCTGGCGCACGTGTAGATCGCCTTGACAACCCAGAGACCACCAGGCTGTAGCCGCGTTCGATGGCTGCGGCTTTTTCGTTTCCCCGAACGGTTCGTTCCCCCGACTCTCTTACTCGACGGCACGCCCGCATTTTACCCTCCTCGTTCGCATGGAAGAAGAACAGCAGCAGACGGTCTACCTCACCGAAGAGGGCCTCCAGGAACTCGAAGAAGAACTGCACCACCTCAAGCACACCGAGCGCCCGCGCGTCTCGGAGGAAATCGCCGAGGCGCGCGCCAAGGGCGACCTCTCGGAGAACGCCGAGTACGACGCGGCCAAAGAAGAGCAGGGCAAGCTCGAAGCGCGCATCAACAAGCTCGAGGACACCCTCGCCCGCGCTCGCGTCGTGGACGAAAGCGAAGTGGACCGCTCGAAGGCGTACATCCTCTCGAACGTGCGTGTAAAAAACCTCTCCAGCGACACGGAGCACACCTACACGCTCGTTTCCGAGCAGGAAGCCGACCTCTCCGAAGGCAAGATTTCCGTCAACAGCCCCGTCGGCGAGGGCCTGCTGGGCAGCGCCGAGGGCGATGAGGTCGAAGTCGACGTGCCTGCCGGAACGGTGACCTTCAAGGTGCTGGAGATTACCCGCGACCAGGCGCCGGCCGTGTAGCGACTGGCGATCGGATTGCTCCCCGAAAGACTTTGCCGTCGCAGCCCAGTGGCTACCAATCGAGAATCGGAAACCCGCAATCGCCAATCGCTCGGTCGGCGCGCGCGGCGCTTCGTGCGCAATGGGGCGGTGGCCGCCCTCACCGCGCTGGTGACGTACTACGGCTTCTGCGCGCTCCTGCTGCTGGTGTACAGCGTCGTCTTTCCGCCCACCACGGGCGTGCAGATGCAGCGGCGCGTGGAGTCGTTGTTCGAGGAGGAGGCCTACGAAAAACGCTACGAGCCGGTCCCCTACGCCGAAATGAGCGAACACCTGCCCCACGCCCTCGTCGCGGCCGAGGACACGCGCTTCTACGAGCACGCCGGGGCCGACTGGAAGGCCATCCGCAAGGCCATCGAAGACAACCTCGAACCCGGCAGCGGCGTGCGCGGCGGCTCCACCATTACCCAGCAACTGGTCAAGAATCTCTTCCAGACCACGCACAGCTCGTACGTGCGCAAGGCCGTCGAACTGCCGCTGACCTACCTGGCCGAGCTGATTCTCTCGAAAGAGCGCATCCTGGAGTTGTATCTCAACGTGATCGAGCTCGGACGCGGCGTTTACGGTGTGGAGGCCGCTGCCGCGCGCTACTACGGCGCCTCCGCCGAAGGACTCAGCCGCTACCAGAGCGCCACCCTCGCGGCCATCGTGCCCGACCCGCGGGGGCGCACTCCGCAGAGCATGGGCGGCTACACCTCCACCATCCTCGGCCGGATGCGGACCATGGGACACTGATGTGTCGGTTGCGGGTTGTCGGTTGCGGGTCTGGCG
>PXTX01000111.1:0-17501 GCA_003023275.1 Bacteroidetes bacterium SW_4_67_19 | reverse complement strand
GAACTCGCAACCGCAAATCTGCGATTTGCGCAGCGACACGGTGACGCGGCCGTCCGAGGGGATGCGCGAGGCGATGGCGACCGCCGAGGTGGGCGACGATGTGTACGGCGAAGACCCCACCGTCAACCGCCTCCAGGAGCGCGTCGCGGGGCTTCTGGGCAAGGACGCGGGCCTTTTCGTGCCCAGCGGCGTGATGGCCAACCAGCTCGCTCTGGCGGCGTGCACGCGCCCGGGCGACGAGGTGATCGTGGAGCAGTCGAGCCACATCTTCAACTACGAATCCGGCGCACCGGCGCTGCTCTCCGGCGTACAACTGCACCCCCTTGACGGCGACCGCGGGCGCCTCGGCCCCGAGCAGGTCGCCGCCGCCGCACGGCCCCCGGCGGACGTGATGCCGCGCACGCGGCTCGTCTGCGCCGAAAACACGGCCAACAAAGCCGGCGGCGTGGTGTATCGTCTGGAATGGCTCCAGTCCCTCGCCAGAGCGGCGCGCAAAGCGGACCTTCGCCTCCACCTCGACGGGGCGCGCCTGTGGAACGCCGCCGAAGCCACCGGCACCCCGCTGGCAGACTTCGCCGCGTCCTTCGACACCGCCTGGGTCGCCCTCTCGAAAGGACTGGGCGCGCCCGTCGGCTCGGTCCTCTGCGGACCCGCCGACACGGTGGCCGAGGCGCGGCGTCTGCGCAAAGCCTTCGGCGGCGGGATGCGGCAGGCGGGCGTCCTGGCGGCGGCGGGCCTCTACGCCATCGAACATCACCGTGCGGGGCTGGGCCGCGACCACGCCCGCGCCCGACGTCTGGCCGAGGTGCTGGCCGAGCTGCCTGCCTTCGAGATCGACCCCGAGGCGGTCGAAACCAACATCGTCATCTTCGAGACGACCGGCGCAGACGACGCCGCTTCCGTCGTCGACACGCTCGACGGCGAAGGCGTTCGAATGACCGTCTTCGGGCCGCGCACCGTGCGCGCCGCGCTACACCGCGACGTGAGCGAGGCGGGCTTCGAGCGCGCCGTATCGGTGCTTCGCGAGCACTTCGGGTAGTTCACCCTCACCGCCGCACGTCCACCTCCAGCGGGGGCAGCCCCTCGACAGTCGCCGCCAGCCGGTCCCCTTCCGCCACCGGCCCCACGCCCTCGGGCGTGCCCGTGTAGAGCAGGTCGCCCGCTTCGAGCGTGAAGACGGTCGAGCAGTACGCCACGAGCTGGGCTACCGAGAAGATCATGTAGCGCGTGTGCCCGTCCTGGCGCGTCTCGCCATTGACCGACAGGCGAATCGCCGCGTCCCGCACGTCGGGGGCGTCTGCGGCGGGGACGATGGGCCCGAGCGGGGCGAACGTGTCGAAGCCCTTGGCCACACTCCACGGGTGGCGGCGCTGCTTGGCCGCGCGCTGGAGGTCGCGCGCGGTCATGTCGAGGCCCGCGGCGTAGCCGGCCACGTGCTCCAGCGCCCCCTCCTCGGCAATGTGCTTCCCGTCGGTCCCGATCACGGCGACCAGTTCGACCTCGTGGTGCACCTCCTCGGACGGCGGCGGCAGCACGACGGCCCCGCCGCTGCGCACCAGCGCGGTAGACGGCTTCAGAAACACCATCGGCTCGTCGGGCACGTCGCCGCTCCGGCCCGCCACGGGCGAGATAAAGCAGAACATGCGCCCGGACACGGCCTCGTGAGTTTCGAGTTTCGGATTCCGAGTGTCGAGTTTTGCACGTTCTGGGTTCACGATTAGTCACTCGTGATTCGCCTCTCGCCCCTCGACATTCGCCCGTCAGGCGCTTTTCACGAGAAGCGGACAGGCACGGGTGGAAACAAAGCGGGCGGCCAAATATAGTTACAGACTGTGAGTGCGCCCTCCGCTCGGCTTCTTTTGCCCCGAACATTTCTCTCAGACGAGCGCTTTCAATGTACGCGATTGTTGACATCTCCGACAAGCAGTTCAAGGTCCGCTCCGGCGAGACGCTTTACGTCCCCCACCAGCCGGAGGCCGAAGTCGATGAGACGCTGACCTTCGAGCGCGTGCTCCTGGTCTCCGACGGCGACGGCGAGGTGACGATGGGCACGCCGACCGTCGAGGACGCCTCGGTGGACGCGCGCGTAGTCGATCACGTGAAGGGCGACAAGGTGATCGTATTCAAAAAGAAACGACGCAAGCGCCACCGCGTCAAAAAAGGCCACCGCCAGCAGTACACGCAGATCCAGGTGGAAGACCTGGCGACCTCCAACGGCGCCGCCAACCACACCGAGGACGCCTCGACCGAACAAGCCGAACGCGCCGAAACCGAAAAAGACGACGCCGGCGCGTAAAACCCCCTTTCCCCCTTTCACTTTTCCCCTTCAACCAGCCAACCAGCTATGGCACACAAGAAAGGAATGGGCTCGACCCAGAACGGGCGCGACTCGAACCCGAAATACCTCGGCGTCAAAGCCTACGGCGGCGAGTTCGTCAAGGCCGGCTCGATCATCGTGCGCCAGCGCGGGACGAAGTTTCACCCCGGCCAGAACGTCGGACGCGGCGGCGACGACACGCTCTTTGCCAAGTCGCACGGCGAGGTGCAGTTTCAGCGCAGCCAGGGCAACCGCAAGTACGTGCACATCGTCCCAGATGCGTGAGCGGTCAGCCTTTAGCGGTCAGCTTTTTCGTTTGGAGAAGCTCTCGTCGGTTCGGCGAGGGCTTTTCCTGTCTCGGCCCCGCTCATACCGTCTCGAGGAGCTCATGTCGTAAGGGTAACCTTCCAGGTTTTCGAAGACCTGGAAGGTTTACGGAGGGAGCAGCATCCAGCCGGCCCACATTACGACACCAACAGATCAAAACGGTATTACGCGCTCGAACCCTCTCAAAGCCGCCTGCTGGATAAAAGACTGCCGTCCACCGTCTCTGCGGTCCGCCGTCTTCAAAGCCCCGCTTTGTGCTCCGGCAGCCAGGCCCATCGGAGCGTCGCCTCGACGGGGGCCTCGCTACTGGCGTCGGTGACGCTGACGGGAGCCTCGACCTTGCCGATGGGCCGCGCGCGGATGCGCTCCACCTCGTCCACCGCCAGCTGCGCCGTAGCGCGGAGGACGCCCTCGGCGCGGCGCTGAAAGTCCACCCCGAGCGAACGAAGCACCGGCACGCTCCCGGCGGGCACGTTCTGGGCGACGATCAGGCCAGTGGCCGTCTCGGCCAGGAGCGCCAGTGCCGCCGCGTGCACCCCGCCGATGTGGTTCTGCGTCGCACGCTCCGGTGCCAGACGCACGACCACCCGCGTCGGGCGCAACACCTCCACGCCCAGTCCCGCCGTGCCGACGAACGGAATGGCCTCGCCCACGTCCTGGCTGAGTAAACGCTGCCGCTCTTCGGGCGAACGTCCGGCGTGACGGCGGGCAATGCGAGCGAACACGTTGTCCGGCGCGCGCGCCAGCAGGTCGTCAGTCGGGTCGCTCATGAAGCAGTGCTCTTGTAGGTCTGGGAAGCGGAGTTGCCACAAGAAAACGCCCCCCGCACTCCCAAACTCCCCTACCCAGAAGTGGACCTGAGCGACCGCTACGTCTCGCCCGGCGACGACCAACGTGAAGACGCCGTCGAACTGCGCGCCTTCACGCACGGCCTCATGCCGAAAACGGTCCCGGCCATGATGAAACGCTTCTGCCGCGACTGGCAGACGCGCGGCGTCGACGCCTGGAACGAGGTTGGCGACCACTGGCAGCGCGACAACGACGCCTCGGTCGGCTGGTGGACGTTGCCGGAGCACCTGGGCGACCGCTTCGTCGCACCGATGTATCACGCCGTCGAAGGCGTAAAAATCCTCCTCGATGTCGGCCTCGACGCCGTGCGCGAGGATTCCCTCGAAAAGACCGCCTACGGCATCACGCTTCCCACCGCACGCGGACGCGCTCGGCGTCGTCGAGCGTCGCGTGCACGTCGGTCAACTGCGGGACGATGGCGTCCGCCGCTGCGAGGGCGTCGGCGTCGTTCGAGGAGGTGACGGCCACGACCTGCGCCCCGGCGCGGCGGGCGGATTCGACGCCGGCGGGGGCGTCTTCGATGACGATGCAGTCTTGCGGGCGAAGCCCCAGGCGCTCGGCGGCCAGGCGGTACGGGTCGGGCGCGGGCTTGCCGCTGGCCACGTCGTCGGCCGTGACGAGCGTCTCGGGCCGGGGGAGGCCGACGTGGGCGAGGCGGGTCGTGGCGGTGCGGCGGCGTCCGCTGGTGGCAATCGTCCAGCGCCCGTCGGGGAGGGCCGCCGTCAGCCGGTGCGCCCCGTCGAAGGCGGTGAGGCCGTCGGTGTCTTCGGCCTCGCGGCCCTCCTTGCGCTCCGCTTCGGCCTCGGCGTCGAGGTGCGGGGCCACCTCGCGGATCGTTTCGACGGTGGGGCGCCCGTGGTGGACGGCGGCGATGTGTTCGTACGACACGTCGCGCTCACGCGCCCAGCGGCGCCAGTGGCGCTCGGAAATCGGATTCGACTGCACCAGCACGCCGTCGAGGTCGAAGATGAGCGCCTGTGCGGTAAGCGCCTGGTCGGTCGTCGGAGCAGGGGGAGCGAGGGTCTGGGGCATGGTGGGAGTGGGGGAGTAAAACGTATCGCGCATTGCGTAAGCACAGCAGACCCAGGCGCTTGCAATCAACGACCTACCGGCGAGCGCCAGTCAGAAAGCGGTGGCGCTCGAACCTGCGTTCAGCATTCGCAGAGTCGCTGTTCGCCTTCCTTAGAGACGCGAGCGCAACACTTGTTCGACGGACCGAGCCGCTGTAAGCGCTTCCGGCACAAAGCTTAACGCTTTCTTTTTGCCGGGGAAATGATTTGATAACACGCGGCGGCCTGCCTTCATTCTTCCCTCACGCGACCGCCCACCAGTCGGGCCGCGAGGTAGGCCGGCACGGTGACGGCCGCCTCTCGCGCGAGCGCGCCTACATTCGAGCGGTTGAACAGCCCCAGCCAGACGCTTCTTTCCGGGCTCTACGAGGTAGTCGAGCGCGACGTGCGAGCCGTAGGCGGCCACCGCCTGCAAAAAACGCGGCCCGAAGCGTCGCCCACGCGCCTTCGCCGACAGGCCCGCCCCGGCCCCCGCGATTATCGCCGCCCCGAAGCTGTGAGACACCCGCCCATGCGTGGCGTCGGGGGGGCGTCGCGTCAGCAAGCCCGGCAGTATGTCAAGGTCGGCGACGTTGGCCATAAGCACGGCCTGACGGCGCACGCGGCCCTCGCGGTACTGGAAGAGTTCGGCGACGGCCAGGCCGGCGATGGTGTGTCCGAGCGTCGAAGGCACAGGCGAGGGGCGATTTTCGATGGAGGATTTTCGAGGGGCGGTCACGCCGACGGCGGCCCGGTAATGTCGCCGCCGGTCCGCTGGACGGTGCTGCGCAGCCCTTCTTGCTGCTGCCCCGACTTCTCCTCTCCCACGTCCCCGCCCTCGCGCTCTTCCATGCCCCACTCCGCCGGGTCGAGGTTGAAGAAGTTTTTCAGCGCCTCGTAAAGCTCGGCGTGGCGGCGCTGCATCTGAGCCGGGCGCTCGAAAAAGGCTTCCACGGCCACCGCGAAGAACTCCGACGGGGCCGAGGCCGCGTAGTCGCGCAGCATGGAGCGGCCGCTGCGAACGCGCGCGGTCTCGCGGCGCACCAGCTCGCGCCAGGCCGACTCCGAGGCAGGCGCCATGAGCGAGGGCACGCCGTCGGCTCCTTCGCTCTGAAAGTCGAACAGGTGCGCCAGTTCGTGCAGGACCACGTTCTCCCCGCCCGAGGGGGGATCGGCCCAGCTGGCACGCACGGCGCGGGTCGAGAGCAGGACCGGCCCCTGCTGGTGGACCATCCCGTCGAAGGCGGCGTAGTCGCCGGCGTGGTACTCGTCGTCGAAGGCGCCGGGGTAGAAGAGCACCGAACGCCCGGCCCCGCGCAGCTCCCAGGCGGGGCGTCCGTTCAGCAGCAACGCCGCGCCGGCGGCCACCGAGAGGCGCAGTTCGTCGTCCACGACTGCGCCGTCGACGCCCTCGAAGGAGTGCTCGTCGAGGAAAAACTGCACGTCGCGCTCGAAGCGCCGGCGGCGAACGTCATTCACCGCCGTGTAAAACGGCACGCGCCGGGCCAGCCAGCGCCGGTGGTCTTCGGGAAAGGCGCGCCGCGCCGCCTGCCAGCGCCGCCACGGCCCGCGCAGGTGAAACGCGGACACGAGCGCCGCCACGCCGCCCCCCGCGAGCCAGCCGAGCGGCCCGAGCGCCTGCGCCGCGATAAAGCCCACCGCCCCCCCGACGATCAGCGCCAGAAGCGCCCCCGTGACCAGCGATGAGGGATCGGCGATGCGCACGAGCAGACGGCTGAAAAGGGAAAGCCTATGCAGAAAATCCTCAATGCGATGTACCAGAGAAAGTTCGTGAACGGCTTTTCGGAACGCCCCCACGGGCGCCCCCAGCCCGAGACGAATCGTCGGAGAAATACGCCGTCTCCGCCCGGCCCTCGGCGCGACTCACCGAACACGCGGCGCGACCTTTTTATAAAAACGAATCGCCTTCTGCACCGTTGCGTGCAGGCGCTCTTACCTGTCGGTCCTTTTCTACCAAACACCAGCGAGGTCGTTTACGCATGGGCACGATGACGCAAATCCGGAACCGGGCGGGCGGCGTCATGGTCGTCGCCCTCGCGCTGGCCTTCGGCGGGCTGTGGATGCTTCAGGACACCGGCGTGTTCGAAAGCATAGGGAGCGGGCAGCAGCGCGGCGCGGGCATTGTCGTCGTGGACGGCGACCCGATCAGCGCCGAGACGTACGGGCAGCGCGTCAGCCAGCGCGTGCAAATGATGGAGCAGCGCGGGCGCACGGTGACGCCGCAGCGGCGCGACCAGATCCGCGACCAGGTCTACGACCAGCTCGTCAACCAGCGCCTGGCGAAGCAGGAGATGGACCGACTGGGGATCACGGTAACGGCCCGCGAAGTCGAAAACGCCGTCTTCGGGCAAAACCCCAACCCCATCGTCAAGCGGCTCATTCGCCAGGCCGTCCCGAAGCAGCAACTCCCGCAAGACGGCCAGATCGACCGTCAGTTCTTGCAGCGCATCATGGGCCAGCAGCGCTTTGAGCCGGTCGTGCAGCGCCTCGAAGAGGTCCTGCGCCGGCAGATCCGCCAGCGCAAGCTCGAGGGCCTCCTCGACGCGACGGTGCACGTTTCCGAAGAGGACGTTCGGGACCACTACCGCCGCCAGAATCTTTCGGTGGACACGCGCTACGTAGCGCTTCCCTACGCGCAGGTGCCCGACAGCGCCGTGTCGGTCAGCCAGAGCGATCTGCAAAGCTACTACGACGAGCACAAAGACGACTACCGGCGGCCCAAGACGTTCAGCGTGCAGTACGTCACGCGCACCAAGCAGGCCACCGCCGAGGACACCGCCGCCGTCGCGAGCGACCTGAAAGACCTGCGCTCCCGTTTCGCGCAGGCAAAAAACGACTCGCTCTTTCTGGCGCGCAACGGCTCGGAAAGCACGTATTCGAGCGAATACCGCGCCCCCTCGGCGCTGGACCCGGCCATTGCCGGCGCGGTCTTCCCGAACCCCGACTCCGGGGAGGTCGTCGGGCCGGTCTTCGCCGGCGAGCAGGCGCACCTCGTAAAGATCACCGGCACGCGCCCGGCCGAGCAGTCCGCCGTGCGCGCCCGCCACATCCTCATCAAGGGCGAGGGGCAGCAGGCGCTCAAAACGGCGCGCCGCCTCAAGGAAAAAATCACCAGCGGGCAGGCCTCCTTCGCCGCCGTGGCGCGCAAGCAGTCCGACGACCCCGGCAGCGCCGAGCAGGGGGGCGCCCTGGGGTGGTTCGGGCCCGGGCGCATGGCGCCGCCGTTCGAGGAGGCCGCCTTCAGCGCCACGCCGGGCGAGGTCGTGGGGCCGGTGAAAACGAACTTCGGCTACCACCTGATCGAGGTGCAGGCGCGCGCCGACCAGGCCGTGCAGATTGCGGACCTGACGAGGAGCCTGCGCCCGTCGGTCGCCACGCTCGACGACATCGAGAGCACGATGCGCGACGTGTCGGTCTTCGCGCGGGAAGAAGGCAACTTCAAGGCGCAGGCGAAGCGCACCGACCTCGAGGTTCAGACCGCCACCGTGACCGCCGGCGGGGAAGACGGCGAGATTCCGCTTCAGGCCATTCAGGCGCTGGGCGCGAGCCAGCAAATCAAGAACTTCCTCTCCGGCGCCGAGGCCGGGGCCATCAGTGACGTGGTGGAGCTGGACGACCAGTTCGCCGTCGTGCGCGTCGAGCAGATCACGCCGGAGGGGCACCGCCCGCTCGACGAGGTGCGCGAGCAGGTCGCCTCGCAGGTGCGCCAGCAGAAAAAGCAATCCGCGCAGACCGAGAAGCTGCGGCAGGCGCTCGACCAGGCCGGCGGCGCGCTCGACCCCCTGGCGCAGGCGGTGGGGACGACCGTGCGCGCCAAGACGGGCGTCACCCTCGAGACGAGCACCATTCCCGCCCTGGGCAACGACCCGAAGTTCGTGGGCACGGCGCTGGGCCTGAAGGAAGGCCAGACCTCGCGGGTGGTGGCCGGCGAGAACGGGGCGTTCGTTCTCACAGTCACGCGCGTCAACGAGCCGGCGAAGCTGACGGACAAAAAGCGCCAAAAGCTGCGCCAGCAACTCCTCGAGCAAAAGCGCCAGCAGATGCGCCAGCAGTGGATCGCGGGCCTGCGCGACGAGGCGACCATCCAGGACAACCGCGCGCAGTATCAGTAGGAAGGTTAAGGTGAGAAAGCTTGAGAGGGGGGCGACTCTCCTTCTCACCTTCCCATCTTCCTTCCTTCGCAACCGCGCTTCAAGTCCATTCGCTTGACGTGGATGAGCCGCTGGCCCAGCGGGTCGACGGTCGCCTGCGACTGCTCCAGCACGATGTATCCGAGCAGCGGCTCGTACTGGCCCTCCTCCGGCGTCATCTCTACGAAGAGCACCTCGCTGAAGACCGGGGCGAACCCTTCGATTTCGATGCGCACGGGGCCGCACACCTCGCCCTTTCGCACTTCCTGCGTGGCCGTCTCCAGCTCGACGACGGTGCGCACGGTCTCCAGTTCTCCCAGCCGTTCCCTCCAGGCAAGCGGCAGCGTCATGTAGGAAGCGCCCGTGTCGACCAGCGCGTCACACCGCAGGCGCTCGGACGAGGCTACATTGGCAATGGTGACGGAGGCGACGACGCGGCCCATTTTGGATGCAAAAATCGTTGCACGCGAGAACGGGAGGAAAACGATCACGCCGCGAGGCGGGTTCTGTCGCAACCGCTTCCCCTTCACGCCCCCGTCGGCATCTCCACCGTCCCCTGAAACGTCGTTTCGGCAGGGCCTTCGAGATACAGGTCCTCGACGGGCGCGTCGCGGTCCTCACCGGCGCGGAAGCCCACGCGCAGCAGGCCGCCGGGCATCTCGACGGCCACGGGCGGGCCGGCCACGCGCCCGGTGCGCCACGCCACGACGGCCGCCGCCAGCGCGCCGGTGCCGCAGGCCAGCGTCTCGCCCTCGACGCCTTTCTCGAAGGTGCGCACGACGAGGCGCGCTTCCGTGTCGCCCGCCCTCTCGACCTCGACGACATTGGCGTTGGCCCCCTCCGGCGCAAACGCCGCGTCGCCCCGGATGCGCGGTCCCCAGTCGGCCAGCGGCGCCTCGGCGGCGTCGTCCACGAACAGCACGGCGTGCTCTGTTCCCGTGTTGACGAACGACACCGGCCCCGGCAGGCGCTCGGCCAGCCCGTCGGTGCGCAGCGTCACGGTTTCCACAAAGTCCTGTGGCGCAGCGGCATAGAAGCGCACGGGCGCTTCCGGATCGGCGGGGACGAGCGCGCGGTGCGTGCCGGCGTCGGAGGCAAAGACGAGAGCGGTGGGTTCCTCTTCTGCGCTTCCTCCCTCCCGCTCTCCCCCGCTCCCCCGCTCCCCCAGGCCGGCGTCGCGGGCGAAGCGGGCCAGGCAGCGCGCGCCGTTGCCGCAGAGGCCCGCGCGCGAGCCGTCGGCGTTGCGGTAGCGCATCCGGTAGTCCTGGCCGTCCTCCCCGGGCTCGTCGAGCGCCAGCAGGCCGTCGGCCCCCACGCCGGTGCGGCGCGGGCAGAAGCGGCGCGCGAAGGCGGCCAGCTCCTCGCCCGTGAAGTGGAGGAAGCGGTTGTCGAAAACGATGAAGTCGTTGCCGGCGCCGTTCATCTTGGTGAAGGTGACGACGAGCGGCTTCTTTTCAGGCATGGGTACGTGGTACGTTGCGCGTTACTGAGCCGTGCATAGGTAGCTAAACGTTCAGGTTTTGCTCCCCTGCGAGGGTTTGGACGGTTGGACGGTTGGACGGTTGGACGTTCACACGTCCATACCTTCACCCCTCCAAACCGCTGGGCTTCGGCAAACACGAGGGACGAACCGCCGGACACCTCAAATCTTTAGCAAGCCGCTCACGGTGCAGTAAATCGGGACACGTTGCACGTGCTACGCCTGGTCGGATCGCGCCGCCACTTCGCTCTCTTCGTCATCGCTCGCAACGGGCTCAGTTCCTCGTTCAGGTCGTCGCGTTCGTCCTCGGCCTGGCGCAGCGTCGCGCGCTCCTCGTCGACCATGTCGGCGTAGGGCTGGATGACCTCGCGCATCTCGCCGATGGCCTTGTCGATCTCGCGGTCGAGCTGGCCGGCAAGCGCGCTGCGCAGGTCCTCGCGCATCTGCTCGACGTGCTCGGTGAGCTGCTTCTTGGCCTTTTTTCGCTGACGCGGCAAGACGAAGAGGCCCGCCCCGGTCGCCACCGCCGAGGTCGCCAGCCCGAAGCCGCCCAGCACGTCGGCCCCCGCCGCGACGATCAAGACCGTTGAGAGGCCCGCCAGCCCGGCCACGCCGTAGCCGCCCTTCTGGAGCAACCCCGTCGCGTCGTAGACGTTCTCCAGGATGCGCCGCGACTCGGCGCGCATGTCGTAGTTCTGCATCTGGCGCTCGGCGGAGCGCATGATCTCGCGGTGCACCTCGGCGCGGTTGTAGCCAAACTCGCCCTCGTGATCGACGTGCCGGCCGGCCTCGCGCATCCGCTCCCCGAGGGTGCGCAGCGTCTCGCGCTCGATCTTGAGGGCGCGCTCGGTCAGCTCGTCGACCGCCTCGGTCATCTGGTCGTCGATCCGCTGGTCGAGGTCGCGCACCACCTGCCGGTCGAACTCTTCCTTAAAGCGGTCACGGTCGCGCAGCATCCCGATCTTGCTGATGCGGATGTTGTCCTCCAGGAACTGCCGCCCGCGCTGCTCGATCTTGAGAAGCAGGTTGTCGATCTCGGCGAGGTAGCGCTCGTAGCCGCCTTCCAGCTCGGCGCGCACCTCTTCGACCTCGCCCTCGATGCGGTCGAGGTTGTCCTCGTCCTCGCCCAGGATCTCGCGCCGCTCGGCCAGTTCCTCCGAAAAGCGCCCCAGCAGGCGCTCGGCCGCCTCCAGCGGCGCGCCCAGCTTGAGCGCCAGGCGCTCCCGCCCGCCGAGGGTGCGCATCATGAAGTCCTCCAGCGCCTGAAAGCGGCTCTCGGCCCAGCGCGGATCGTCGCCGAAATGTCCGTTCTCCGCCTCCGTCTTGACCGCATACGCCCGTTCGGCACTGACGGGGAAGACCTCCGGCTCGAAATCGAGCAACTCGCGGCAGCCGCTTTTGACGTGCTCGACGACCTCGCGCAGGTCGTCCTCGGAGCGCGCCAGGTCGGCCTTGTTGACGATGAAGACGAGCCGCCGCCCCCAGTCCTCGCGGATGAACTCCAAAAACTGCCGCTCCGAGTCGGTCAGCGGGCGGTCGTAGCTGGTGGTAAAGAGCACCAGGTCGGAGCGCGGGATGAAGCCCTCGGTCACCTGCTGGTGCTCCTGCACGATGGAATTGGTGCCGGGGGTGTCCACGAGCGCCACGCTTTTGAGCATCTCGATGGGGGCGCGCTTTTCGACCATGACCTCGCTCCGCGGGCGCGTCATCTCCTTCTCGCCGTAGCGCAGGAGCGTGATTTTGTCGGTCGTGGGCGTAGGCCCCTCCGGCATCACCGCGCGCCCGAAAAGCGCGTTGATCACCTTCGACTTGCCGGCGTTGAACTCGCCGACGGCGACCACCAGAAAAAGCTCGCTCAGGTTTTCGGCCAGGTCGGCGAGCTTCTCGGTCACGTCGGGGTCGGAGCCGGTGCGCTCGAACAGCTCTTTCATGCGCTGCAAGAGCGTCTGCTCGCGCCGGAGAAGCGCGTGGGCCTGTTCGTCGAGGTGAACGTCCATGAGTTTAGCAGTCAGCATTCGGCATTCAGCTTTCAGCCTGTATTTTGGTAAAATACAAATCCGGCGGGGCGTTTGCGAATCGGAGCGGAACGCTGTCGGACGGTGTTCTCATCTTCTCCCGCGTGGTTTGTAGGTTGAAAAGGCGCTCGGCGCCGTTTCGGCATCGTCGAACCCGTAGTGCTTTAACGTTCGGGCGCGAGCGCGCCTGCGGTTTATCGGCGAACGTTCCCCGCAACCGGAAACGGAAGAACGGCCCTCCCCGCCCTCCCACACGCCCGCACTCAAACATGCGCCGCTCGCTCATTATCGGTTCCGTCGCCCTGCTCGTCCTCGCCGGCATCGGGGTGTACGTCTTCGCCGGTTCCGGCACGACGCAGGCCGCCCCTCCCCCCAGCGGCGACGAACTCTGGCCGGACGCCGGCGCGTGGACCCAGACGGTCATGGATACGCTGACGCTCGAAGAGAAGGCGTCGCAACTCTTCGCCGCCTACGCCGAGGGCACGTTTCAGAGCACCGACGACGAAGGCTACCAGCGCCTCGTCGACCGCGTCGAGCGCTTCGGGATAGGCGGGGTCATCATGTTTCAAAGCGACCCGATGGCGCAGGCCACGCTCCTGAACGACCTTCAGAAGCGCTCCGCGCTGCCGCTGCTGGTGTCGCAGGACATGGAATGGGGCGCCGGGATGCGCGTCGACGGCGCGACGACGTTTCCGCGCCCGATGGCCGTCGGAGCGACGCGCGAGCCGGCTTTCGCTCACGCCGTCAGCTACGTTACGGCCCGCGAAGCCAGAGCGCTGGGCACGCATCACGTCCTCGCCCCCGTCGCCGACGTGAACAACAACCCCGACAACCCCATCATCAACGTGCGCTCCTTTGGCGAAGAACCGGGGCTCGTGTCCGACATGGTGTCCGCCAGCGTGCACGGCCTCCAGAAAGGCGGCGCACTGGCGACGGCCAAGCACTTCCCCGGCCACGGCGACACCGACCTCGACAGCCACGCCGACGTGCCGCTGCTCCCGTTTTCGCGCCAGCGCCTGCAAAACGTCGAACTCGCCCCCTTCCGGGCGGCCCTCTCGGCGGGCGTCAAGAGCGTGATGACGGGGCATCTGGCGCTTCCCGAAGTGGACTCGACGGACCAGCCGGCCACCTTTTCGAAGAAAGTAACCACGCAGATGCTGCGCGACGAGATGGGTTTCGAGGGCCTCGTCATCACCGACGCGCTCAACATGGCGGGCGTGACGAAAAACCTTTCCCCCGGCGAGGCCGCCGTGCAGGCCCTCGCGGCGGGGGCGGATATCATCTTGATGTCGGAAGATCCCCATGCCGCGCGCGCCGCCGTGATGCGCGCCGTCGAGAACGGGCGCCTCAGCGAAGCGCGCATCGACGAGTCGGTCGAGCGCATTCTGCGCGCCAAAGAGTGGCTGGGCCTGCACCGCAACGGGAGCCGCACTGTAAACCTCGGCACGCTGCGCCGCCGCGTAGCCGCGCGCTCGCACCGCGCCCTGGCCGGCGCCATCGCGCGCCGCTCGCTCACGCTTTTGCGCAACGAGGGCGAACTGCTGCCGATCCTCGATTACGCCCGCCCCCACGCCGGCGAAAACGACCGCCGTTCTCCCGCGCCGCGGATGCTCTCGGTGGCCCTCACCGACGCGCCCACGCCCGAGAAGGGCAACGCCTTCGCGCACCGCCTGCGCCGCCACGTGCCCGACTCGCTCCTGACTTCCCACGTCCTCGACAAGCGCGCCCAGCCGGAGGACTACCGCACCGCCACCGCCGCCGCCGACGGCGCCGACGTGATCCTCGTGCCCGCCTTCCTGAACGTGCGCGCCTGGAGCGGCCGCATCAAGCTGTCGAACAAGCACCAGCAGTTCTTGCAGCGGCTCATCGACACGGGCAAGCCGGTGGCGCTCATCGCCTTCGGCAACCCGTACCTCGCGCGCGGCCTCGCCGAGCAACCGGCGGCCTACCTCGCGGCCTACGGCTCCAGCGACGCCGTGCAGGACGCAGCCATAGCGGCGCTCTTCGGGCGAAGCGCCTTTTCGGGAACGCTGCCCGTGACGATTCCCGGCGCGTACGACTACGGCGCGGGCCTGGAGCTTCCGCAGACGGCCCCGCGCCACGACCCGCCCGAAGCCGTCGGGATGCGCGGGGACTCGCTCCAGCGCATCGACTCGCTCATGCATGCGGCTATCGACTCGAACGCCTTCCCCGGCGCCGCCGTGGCCATCGGGCGCGAGCCGGCCACCGCGATGATGGAGGGCTTCGGCTACTACACCTACGACGCCGAGCGCCCCGTCACGCCGCGCTCGCGCTACGACCTGGCTTCGCTCACGAAGGTGATCGTCACGACCACCGCCGCGATGCAGCTCTACGAAGCGGGCCGCCTCGCGCTGGACGACCGTGTGGCCCAGCACCTGCCCGCCTTCGCGCAACACGACAAGGGCGACGTGACGATCCGCCAGCTCCTCACCCACTCCGCCGGGCTGCCGGCCTTTCGCCCCTACACCGGGATGGACTTCGCCAACCCCGAGGCGCGCGGCACCCGCCACCCCCTGATCGACACGCTCCTGGCCGAGACGCCGCAGTACGAACCGGGCGCGAAAAGCGAGTACAGCGACCTCAGCATGGTCGTGATGGGCCTCGTCATCGAAGAGATTACCGGCCAGTCGCTCGCCCGCTACGCGGAAGAACACATCTTCGAGCCGCTGGGCATGGAGCGGACCGGCTATCGTCCCGTCGCCTCGACCGAGCCGGACACGGCCTTCGTGCCCACCGAACGCGAGGGCTTTCGCGGAGAACTCCTCCAGGGCGAGGTGCACGACCCGACGGCCTTCCTGATGGGCGGGGTCAGCGGCAACGCGGGCGTCTTCTCCACCACCGACGACCTGGCGACCTTCGCCTACATGCTCCTCAACGAGGGACGCATCTACGGCGAGCAGTTTCTTGAAGCCGAGACCATCGAGACCTTCACCACCCGCGCCGAAGGGCTGGGCGAAAGCACGCGCGCCCTCGGCTGGGACACCAAGACGATGGACGGCTACTCCTCGGCCGGCTCACGCTTCGGCCCCGAAAGCTTTGGACACACCGGCTTCACCGGCACGTCCCTCTGGATCGACCCCGAGGCGGAGCTGTTCGCCCTCCTGCTCACCAACCGCGTCTACCCGAAGCGCACCGAGGACCCGCAGATTACTCGGGTGCGCCCGACGCTGGCGGATCTGGCCTACGGCGCTCTCGCCGGGCCGCCCGTGCCGCTGCTCCCCGGCACCGAGGCGCCGCCGGCGTTCGCGGAGGCGGAAGAGTGATGCGAGACAACGACCGCCCTATTCGATTGCGGGGCCGCTTGCCGCCGGCTGCAATGGAGAATACGCTACAAGCCTGCGAACTTCACATATTGGTAAACCTTTCTGTCTTGACACCCCGTTATTTTCTTCGTGTTATTCGCACGTAGCAGATCCTCTTCCCTCTTCACCCAACTCGCTCCCGACGCCATGACGACGCTTACGCCCACCCCGATAACCCGCACCGCGCTCCCCCTCTGCGCGCTTCTTCTACTGGCCGTTGCCCTCGCCGCGCCGCGCCCGTTCCGACTCTCGTCGCCATCTTCCAAACGCTCACTTTTCCTCCTCGCCCATCATGGACACGCCCCTTCTCTCCTCCTTTCGCCAACTTGGCCTGCTCTTCCTTATTGGGCCCGCCCTTCTTCTCGGTGCTGGCTCTGCGTCGGCTCAAGTGTCTGTCCCGGCGGAGCCCTCGTCTCCGTCCACGGCGGCCACGATCACTCCCCGGGTTCAGGCCGCCGCCGACGAGATCCAGGCCCAGGCAGCACGGGCGTTTCGGGGCGACGACCTGACCGGCAAGGACGGCCCGATGGCACCGGTAGGCCGCGACCTCGCCACGCTCTACTACCAGTACGAGGCGAATGGGGCGGCGGGGGTTCACCGCCTGTTCGGGGATTCCCAGCGCGCTCATCAGGGAGCGACCGCCCGGTACTACTCCCCGGTGTCCCAGAGCGGTCGGTTCGTTGCCGTCCACGCTATCGCAACGGAGACGGGCTCCCTGTGGGCGGACCTTGGCGCCCTCGGATTGGAGAACGGCGCAACGGCCGGAAATGTCGTCTCGGGACGCCTGCCCATTTCGGCCCTCAAGGACGCGGCTGCACTCCAGTCTCTCCGAGGCATGACGCCGGCTTACGCTCGAACGCAGGTGGGAAGCGTGGGGTCGGAGGCCGACACGGCCCACCACGCCTTCGAGGGCCGGGCGGACCTCAACGTTGACGGGAGTGGGCAGAAGGTGTGCGCGCTCTCGAATAGCTACGACCAGGACGGAACCGCCCCCACGACTGCCCAGGAGGACGTCAAATCGGGGGACCTGCCGGGGACCGATAATCCGGAAGGCCGGACCACCCCCGTCGATGTGCTCGACGACAGCCAGCCCAACAGCGATGATGAGGGACGGGCCATGCTTCAACTCATCCACGACATTGCACCGGGGGCCGAGTTGGGCTTCCACACTGCCTTCGGCGGCATCGCGATCTTCGTGCAGGGCATCCGCGACCTGGCCGATCCGAACAAGGGAAACTGCGACATCCTCGTCGATGATGTAGGGTACAACCTCGAGCCGTTCTACCAGGACGGCCCTATTACCAACGTCGCCGATAGTGTCGTTGACGAGGGCATCCCGTACTTTTCCTCCGCTGGCAACGACGGCCAAAACTCCTACGAGGCGCCTTTTCGCAACTCGGGGAACCCGGGAGTGCTCAGCCCTACCGCTCTGGCCCATGACTTCGACCCGTCGAACAGCGCGTCCGACACGCTGCAGAGAATCACCATCCGCCAGGGGGGAAAATTTCGCATCTTCACCCTGCAATGGACCGACCCCTCCGCTCTGGTCGAGGGGTCGGCCCCGGCGGATACCGACATCGACGTGGCGCTCGTGAATGATACCCTTGGCGTTGTCGCGCAGTCCGCCCGCAACAGCGACCTAGACGGGAATGGGCTTCCGTTCGAGGGGGTCGTCGAACACGTAAACAACGGAGATATCGACGCCAACGAAGATGGCGTGGCGGACTCGACCTTCCATCTCGTCATTGAGAAGGCTGCCGGGGACGATCCCGACGAGGTAAAATATGTCTACTCTGGTAGCAACTTTGAAATCGAGGAGTACGATACGCTCGGTCCTACCATTTACGGGCACCCCATGGCCGAAAATGCGATGGCCGTGGCGGCCGCGCCTTTCTACTACACGGAGGCGTACTACAATAGCACTGGGCTGCCGTGGCTTGAGTCTTTCTCCTCGAAGGGAGGGATCAAGATTCGGTTCGACCAAATGGGC
>PXTX01000110.1 GCA_003023275.1 Bacteroidetes bacterium SW_4_67_19 | reverse complement strand
GGCAATCGCATCTGTGCGAGCCACCCGTGATGAGAGCCTACAAACGCCGATTCAGAATTTCAGTACGAAATGAAAACGGCCTTTGTGGGCTGTGTAGGCACCTCGAAATATAGATGCGATTGCCCTGAGATGGTTCGCAGGATGCTGGCGATGGTGGTGAACGAGATACGATCCCCCATCAAGCGAACGGAGCGAGCGGACCATCCACGATCCAGCGCCCCGACCGGAGGGAGGAAGTACTCCCGGGGTGCGAGCGAACGATTTGCCTTCTCACTCCCCCGCCTTCTCACCATCTTCCCCTCCCCCCTTCTCACCTTCTTTCACCAGCTCATCGAGGATACGCGCGGTCGTGCGGTCGGCGATGCGGTAGACGCGGTCGAAGCCCTCGCGCCCGCCGGCGTACGGGTCGGGCACCTGAAAGTCGCCCGGCTGCGGGTCGAACTCGCGGAAGAGGCGCACCTTGCCGTCGTACTGCTCCTCTTCGTCGAGAAAGAGCACGTCGTGAAGGTTGTTCTTGTCCATCGCGAAGATGTGGTCGAAGTCCTCGAAGTGATCGGCGGCGAACTGCTGGGCGCGTTGCGCGCTGATGTCGAGCCCGTCGGGGCTGTTGCGCCGGGCCGCCGCCTGCATCCGGTCGTCCGGCGGCTGGCCGACGTGCCAGTCGCCCGTGCCGGCCGAGGCGACGCGAAAGCGCTCCTCCAGGCCCTTCGCGCGCACCTTTTCTCGAAACAGCCCCTCCGCCAGCTCGAAGCTTCGTTTTTGTCCAAAAGAAAGAAAAGACCCGCCTCTCCCAGCGTTCCTCTTCACGCTGAAAAACCATCCCCCATCCACAATTCACCATCCCCTCGCCGCATGTCGCAGACGCTTTTCTCCGCCGCCCCCAGCAGCGAACCGCTCTCCGTTTCGCAACTCGTCGGTCGGCTCAAGGCGCTCGTCGAAACGGACTACGGCAACGTCACCGTCGAGGGCGAGCTATCGGACTTCCATCGGGCGCGCTCAGGGCACTGCTACTTTTCGCTCGTAGACGACGAGGCGCAGCTCGAATGCGTCATGTGGCGGCGCGTGGCCGCCGGCGTTGGCTTCACCCCCGAGGACGGAATGCTCGTCGAGATCGACGGCAAGATTTCCATCTACGAAGACCGCGGCAAGCTCCAGTGCTACGCCGACACGATGCGCCTGGCCGGCGAAGGGGCGCTCCGCAAAGCCTTCGAAAAGCTCAAAAAGCGCCTGCGCCGCGAGGGCCTCTTCGACGCGGAGAAGAAACAGCCCCTCCCGCCTTTCCCTGAAACCGTCGGCCTCGTCACCAGCGGGCAGAGCGCCGCGCTCCAGGACCTCGTGACGGGCCTGCGCCGCCGCTTCCCGAGCGTGAGCGTGCAGCTGCGCCCGGTGGCCGTGCAGGGCCACGGCGCGGGCGACGAGATCGCGGCCGCCGTCGACGCCTTCGCCGCGATGGACGCGCCGCCGGACGTGCTGGTGGTGGGACGCGGCGGCGGCTCGGCGGAGGACCTGTGGGCCTTCAACGAAGAAGTCGTCGCGCGGGCGATTCACGCCTGCGGCGTCCCGGTCGTCAGCGCCGTGGGGCACGAGACGGACACCTCGATTGCCGACCTCGTGGCCGACGAGCGCGCGGCTACGCCTTCGACGGGCGCGGAGGTGGTCGTCCCCGACCGCCGCGACGTGGCCGAGGCGGTGCGCGGCCTCCACGACACCCTCCAGCAGGCCGCCGAGAGCCAGATCCGCGAGGGGCGTGCAACGGTGCAGCGCCTCGTGCAGTCGCGCGGCTTCCACCGCCCGGCGGGGCGCGTGCGTCGCCTCCAGCAGCGCCTCGACGAGTTGACCGGCCGCCTCGAACGCACCGCCCCCCGCCTCCTCGACGCCAAGCGTCGGCGCCTCGACGCCCTCCGCAGCCGCCTGCGCGCGCTCGACCCCCAGCGGCCGCTCGGGCGCGGGTACGCCTTCGTCGAACAGGACGGCCGCCCCGTGCGCTCCGCCGAGGCGCTCGCCGAGGGCGACGCAGTGACGCTCGCGTTCGAAGACGGGGAGCGCGGAGCCCGGGTGGAGGAAACGTGAGGTGTGAAGAAGCCCTCCGCCGGCGATGCCGGCTTTGCGTTTGCGATATTCGCGGCCGCCTTCGCCCAGATCGCCGGGTCGGGCTTCCTGCCGAGGATCCGCACCGGACGCTTCCGACACACGTAGACCGGCAGCCTTTACGCAATACGAAATACGCAATACTACGCAATACGCCCCGCGGAACCGCTATTCCGAACAGGCGGTACGACGCGCCGAAGCGTATCCTTCCGCGACGCTGCATTTTTCTATTTGCGGTGTTATCTTTGCGCCTTGTAGGAGCAGCGCGTTCCTGCGCTGACGGTTCCCTTCCGCGTGTCGTTTTTGCAGTACTCCGCCCCCCGGCGGCCCGTCGATTATGTCTTCGCTTTCGGAAGTAACGCTGGAGCTGAAGCCGGCCCAGCGCTTCGACGTGATCGACGTGAACCAGCGCGCCGAGGCGCAGGCCGGCGCGGGCTTTTTCAAAAAGCACCGCAAGACGCTCTACTGCTCCTACCACACCACCGCCGGCTACCTCGAGCAGCGCGTTGCCGAGCGGCTCCGCCCCCGGCCCGGGCAGGTGCGCGGCTTCCTCAAACCCTACCAGCGCCTCTTCCCGCCCGACGCGGACTACTTCCACGACCGCCTCGAACACCGCGACGAACTGAGCGACGAGCAGCGCCAGACGGAACCGCGCAACGCCGACTCGCACCTCACCTTCATCGGCAGCGGGCTGGAAAGCTGCGTCACCTACCGCAACCATGCTCCCGGCGCGCCGGCCTACTTCATCGACCTCGACGGCGTCAACGCCAACGGCCCCGGCGGGCGCGAGCGGCGCCGGCGCCGAACCACGCTGATCGGCTTCGACCAGGCCACGCGCGTGGCGCAGGTGGAACTGGAGGTGCCCGTCAGCGGCCACCCCATCGACTCGGTCAACCTCAAAGACCCGTCGCTGGGGCTGTATGAGCAGGTCGAGGACCTCATCGCGCACTACGGCATCAAGAAAGGGCGCCTCGACCTCACCCTCGCCGAGGGCGAGAAGCACGCCAGCCTGACCGTCAACGAGGATGAGACGCTCTTGATGACCCACGACCTGCGCGAGGTGCTGGGCGACCCGCTGCACTTTATGGCGCGCAAAGGCTGGAACCTGGGGCGTCTGCTCTTCCGCAACCCGGGCGCGCTGCGCCCCACGGCCAAGCGCTATGCCAAGTACGACCTCGTGCAGGTCGTCAACAAGGCCCTCGACAAGACCGGGCTGGACGGGTCGCTGGCCGAGCGCGTCATTGGCCGGTTCGTGACCGGCCCCGTCGAGCGCCGCCTGCGCATGAAACGCGCGATGAGCCTGTTCATCTCCGACGACGAGCCGACCAACGGTGCGCTGCCGGGCGGCACGGCGAACCACGCCGGGGAGGAGTGCGGGGGGGCGGGGGTGCGGGAGTACGGGAGAGAAAACGGCCACGCCGAAAACGCGCCCTCGCCGGGCCGACGCTACGGGCGCATCGTACAGGGCCGCTTCCAGAGTCCCATCCTCGTGCAGTGGCGCCCCTCCGACGCCGACACCCGCCGGATCGTCGCCACGCTCTCGCGGTTCGAGTAGCGAAGGTCGAACGGCGAATGACGATTGTCGAATGGGTTGCCCCCGGCGTTCGACCCGTTCGCCAGCCGCACTTCGACATTCGCACTTCGCCAATCGCCCTTCCGCTATGTCCAACCCGCTGCGCGATCTCTTTTTCGGAGGGGGCGGCTTTTCCTCGGGGTCGCAGGCCGCCGACGTGATCGAGCCGCAGCGCACCTTCGCCGACGTGGTGCTGCCGGAGGAAACGCGCTGCCAGCTCGACCGCGCGCTCACGCAGATCCGCAAGCGCCGCCTCATCGGGCGCGACTGGGGCCTCGCCGAGCGCCACCCGACGGGGCTGGGGCTGGCGTTCAACTTCGCGGGGCCGCCGGGGACCGGCAAGACGCTCTGCGCCGAGGCGCTCGCCGACGCGCTCGACCGCAACCTCATGCTGGTGCGCTACGACGAGATGCAGTCGATGTGGATGGGCGCGACGGGCAAAAACATCGCCTCGGTCTTCGACGCGGCGCGCTCGGAAGAAGCGGTGCTCTTCTTCGACGAGGCCGACGCCATCGCCGGGCGGCGCTCCGGCTCGGTGGGCGGCGGCGGCGGGCAGGGCTACGAGCGCGAGGCCAACGCCATCGTGAACGTGCTCCTGCGCGAGCTGGAGGAGCACGACGGCGTGGTCATCTTCGCCACCAACCTGGCGGCCAACCTGGACCCGGCCTTCGAGCGACGCATCCGGACGCACGTCGCTTTCGAGATGCCGAGCGAAGAGGCGCGCCGCAAGATCTGGCAGGTCCAGCTGCATCGCAAAAAGACCCCGCTGGCCGGCGACGTGGACTTCGAGGCGCTGGCCGAGCGCTTCGAGGCCAGCGGCGGCGACATCAAAAACGCCGTCCTCAACGCCGCGCAGGCCGCCGCGGCTGAGCCGGGCCCGGACCAGAAGAAAAAGATCGCGCAGCGGCACTTCATTCGGGGCATGGAGGCAGTGCAGGCCGGCAAGGAGGTCATGAACCAGTCGCTCTTTCGCCCCGAGGGCGACGGCGCGGCCGGCAATACGCCCCTCCCCGGCGGCGGCAACGGCCCGCGGGCCGCCCTCGCGCAGCACCTCGAAGGCGTCGGCCAGCAGCAGCAGGCCCTCGTCGATCGGCAGGAAACGCTCACCGACCGCCTCGCCTCGCTCGATGAAGAGCAAGACCGGCAGGGCGACCAGCTCGTGACCGTGGAGCGCGCGCTGGAGCTGCTGACCGAGCAGGTCGAGAAGACCGGCGAGACGCAGTCGGCCCTCTCCGACCGCTTCGACCAGCTGGAGCAGGAGCGCGACGAACGACGCGAATGGCGCCTCCTCGTCCAGGTCGGCGTGATTGCGGCGCTGGTGACGGCCCTCGCCGCGCTCGCGCTGACGCTGTTCCTGGTCGCGTGAGGCGATGGGCCTGGCTGTGGGCTTCTGGCCGTGGGCTTTCGGCTGTCGGCCTCCCGCTTGTTGGGCCGAACGGTTGACGGCCGACCGCTGACGGCCGACCGCTGACGGCCGACCGCTGACGGCCGACCGCTGACGGCCGACCGCTGACGGCTGACCGCTGACGGCTGACCGCTGACGGCTGACCGCCCCCCATCTTTCACGTTGTTTCCACAACCAGCGGTGGCAACTCGCAAAATCAGCCTCTAATATAAAACCAGTCCAAATAAGAAAAGGCCTTCTTTGCTGCGAAGGTGCTTCCCAGACATGCGGCCCCCTGCCATGCGCCGGTTCCTGTTTGTTCTCTCCAGTTTCCTGCTGGCGGGCCTGCTTACCCTGACGGCCTGCGCGGACGACCCCATCCTCGGACCGCAGGATGGCGACGACTCCGGCGGGGGCGGTAGCTACGGCAACCTGAATCGCCTGACTCCGCCCGCGAGCGACTCGGCGGCTGCGGATTCTTCTCGCCCCAACCCCCAGCGCTTCTGACCCCATGCGACGATGCGCTCGCCGAGCGGTCTTCATACTGCTGGCTGTATTTAGTCTAAATAACGCAAACGCGACCGCCCAGAACGCCGCCTCGGGGCGCGTGGCTGGTCGCGTCCTCGCCACGAGCACGGAAGCGCCTCTCGCCGGGGCGTCCGTGGCGCTCGCCGGCACGCAGCGCGGCGTCACCGCCGACGCGAACGGGCGCTTCGCGATCGAAGACGTCCCGCCCGGCGAAGCGACGCTCCGCGTGCGCTTCCTCGGCTACGCCCCGCAGACCCGCACGGTGCAGGTGGAACGCGACGGGACCACCCGGCTCACCGTGCGGATGCCTCCCGCGCCTATGGAGTTGGCGGGACTGGAGATCACCGGGCGCACCGGTGGAGCACGCGCCGCCCTGCCCGGCGCGGCCACCAAGCTCGACGCCGCCGCGCTCGACGCCATCGCCCCCCTCG
Organism: Bacteroidetes bacterium SW_4_67_19; assembly: GCA_003023275.1. Lineage (GTDB taxonomy): Bacteria > Bacteroidota > Rhodothermia > Rhodothermales > Salinibacteraceae > QS-8-64-10. The sequence goes on along the minus strand of PXTX01000110.1, from coordinate 2,301 downwards.
GCGCGCAGGAAGCGCTCACCCACGTGCCCGGCGTCTACGGCTTCGCCGACGACGGCATGGGCAACGCGCGCATGTCCGTCGGCATCCGCGGCCTCAGCCCGCGCCGCACGCAGCGCGTCCTGGTGCTGGAGGACGGCATGCCCATCCAGCCCGCGCCGTACGTCTTTTCCCCGCTCTACTACAACGCGCCGGCCGAGCGCATCCACGAAATCGAAGTCATCAAGGGCAGCGCGGCCATCCGCCACGGGCCGCAGACGATGGGCGGCGTGATCAACTACCTCACCAAACGCCCGCGGCGCCGAACGCCCGGTGGGACGCTCACCCTCACGGGCGGCACGCACCGCTACGCGAGCGCCTTCGCCGAGGTAGGCGGCTTCGGCAGCAAAACGGCGCTGCCGCAGGTGCAGCTCCTCGCCAAACGCGGCGACGGCTTCCGCGAAAACAACGACTTCTACCAGCTCAACGGCACCGGCAAGCTGCGCCTCCTGATGGGCGAGGCGCGCTCGCTCTACCTGAAAGCCAACGTCAACTTCGAGCGCACGAACGCCACGTACACCGGCCTCACGCCGTACTCTTTCGAAAACGACCCCGACTTCAACCCCAAGAGCGAGGACCTCTACCAGGTCTTCCGGGCGTCGCTGGGGGCCATTTACAACCGCCAGTACGCCGAGGGCTTCCGGGGCACGACGAAGCTCTACGCCAACGTCTTCGACCGCCCGTGGTGGCGCGAGAAGGACGTGTACGTGCGCGCCTCCGACTTCGAAAACGGCACAGAGGAGATAAATCCGGTGCCGTGGTACACGAACGGCCCGCTCGTGCGCACCGGCGGCGGCGGGCAGTACTTCGGCAACCTGCGCACCTTCTACGTCGGCGGCATCGAGCACTCCTTCGACGTGGAGCACCGGCTCCTGGGGCAGGCGGCCGCGCTGGACGTGGGCGGGCGCGTGCACTACGAGCGCTTCCGCGACGACCGCAAGATCTCGGACACCATCGGCGAGCGCGAGGGGGTCTTTTACCGGGGAAATCCCGAACAGCCGGAGACGCTCGACATCGTGGGCCAGAGCCACACCTACGCGACGACGGCCCTGTCGCTGCACGCGCTGGAGGAGATGCAGTGGGGCCGCCTCGCGCTCTCGCCGGGCGTGCGGGTGGAAGTGTTCGAGCAAGAACGCATCGACCGCCTCGACGGGGCGACCTATCGCGACGAGACGAGCGCGGTGGTGCTTCCCGGGCTGGGCTTCAACTACGACTTCGGGCGTGGGGTTGGCGACGCGGGCCGCCTGCACCTCTTCGGCGGGATCCATCGCGGCTACACGCCCCCCTCGAGCGCTACGATCCAGATCGTGGGCTTCGGCCCCGCGCAAGCCGCCGCCAGTGACAGCGACGAGGGGCTGGACCTACGCTCGGAGAAAAGCTGGAACTCCGAACTGGGCCTGCGCGGGCGGTTCGGCTCCGACGGGCAGAGCGCCGGGCGCTTCGAGGCGACGGGCTTTCATCTTTACATCGAAGACCTCGTGGGCGGGCGCACGGTCTTCCAAAACCTCGGCGTCGTGCAGACCTACGGCCTGGAGCTGTCCGGCACGCTCGACGGCGGAGAAGCGCTCTGGTCGCCGCTTCCGACGCTCGACCTCTCCTACACGCTGCTCCAGACGGAGGTGCTCGACGGGCGCATCCCCTCGGCCACGCGGGCCGGCTCGGTCGTGGATATCTCCGGCAACGAGTTGCCCTACGCGCCGACGCACACCCTCACCGCCGGCCTTTCGAAAAGCGTTCTGGACGGCGCCCTCACCGCGCGCGCCAATCTGCGCTACGTGGGCGACGTCTACGCCGATCTCGAAAACATCGAGACGACGAGCAACCGCGGCGACCGGGGGCCGGTGCCGTCCTACGCCGTGCTCGACGCCGGGGCCTCCTACCGCCTCGCGCCCGACCTGCGCCTCCGGCTCGCCGTCAAGAACGTGACGGACCACGTGTACATCGGCTCGCGGCTGCACTCGAACCCGGGCCAGCCGCAGGCCCACCTCAGCTCCGGCATCCTGCCGGGGGCGCGCCGCCAGATCAACCTCACGATGCGCTACGACCTGTGATTCGTTCGCTCACCTGCGGTTCGCTGGATCGTTGGTCGTTCGCTCGCTATCGCTCGCTTGGTCGTGGGTCGTGCTTCAAACGCCACCGACGACAATGAACCGTACGCTATTCACTACTCACACATCACCCCACTCCAACCGATGCGTTTTTCCCGCTTCCCGCTGTTCCTCGTTCTCGCCGCCGCGCTGGTGCTCTCCGCCTGCGACAGCACGA
>PXTX01000109.1 GCA_003023275.1 Bacteroidetes bacterium SW_4_67_19 | reverse complement strand
GGGCGCTTCATCAGCGGGCGCTTCATCAGCGGGCGCTTCGTCGTCGGGGCGCGCGGGCGGAGCGACGTCCTCGGCCACGTCCGGGGCGAGCACGCGCGAGAGGGTGACGGTGAAGACGGTGCCCTCGTCGCGCTGGCTTTCCATTTCCACCGTTCCCTGCAGGAGGCCCGACAGGCGGTGCACGAAGGCCATGTGCTGCTCGTGGGCGACGTCTTCGTCGTCTTGCTCTGGCGAGGAACCGATGCTGAAGATCGAGTCGAGGAGGCTCTTCGAGACGCTGCTGCTGTCGTCCTCGACGCGCAGGTAGAGCGGGTCGTTCTCGGAGTCGCCCTCGACGCCGGCGCTGACGGTGATTGCGCCTTCTTCGGTCGAGGCGACGGCGTTGGAGACGAGCGCGTCGATCAAGAGGCGCAGCCCGCCCTCATCCGTCTCGGCCACGACGTCTTCGTCGTGCGGGGCCTCTTCGTCGTGCGGGGCCTCGCGGTGCAGCGTCAACCCCTTGCGGCGGGCCGCCGGTTCGAGGCGGTCGAGCGCCTGGTGCACGTGGTCGAAGAAGTCGAACGCGGTCACGCGCAGCCGGGGCGGGTCTTCGCTGAGGCGCTCCTGCACCTGCGAGAGGGATTCGTCCGTGTCAGGGGTGTCGCGCGCTTCGATGGCGGACTCGGCCGCAGCGCTGGGGGCCGGAAGCGAGTCGGACTTGAAGTAGAGCAGCAAGCGGCGCGTCCGCCCGGGGGCCTGGGCGAACTCCTGTATGGTCGCCTCCGTGTCCATGAAGTCGGTGAAGCCCGCGTAGCGCTCCGCTTCTCGGTCGTCGAGGTCGCGGAAGCCCATCGCCCAGTCGGTGAACTCGCGCTCTGCGACCTCTTCGTCGAGCAGCGTCTCCACCGCGTCGTGCCGCTCGTCGCGGGTGATGGTGTGGTAGAGGTCCTCGACGGTTTCGGACGGGCCTTCGAGCACCTGCATGAAGGTCTGCCTTTTGTAAAGCAGCATGCCGGTCACACCGAGGCGCTTGTTCTTTTGGCGCACCTTCTGCAACAGGTCCGTCAGCTCGTCGGAGCTCATCGACCGCGTCGCCCGGCTGACGTAGACCAGCTTGCGCAGCGAGCCGGCTTCGGAGGGAGCCGGCGCGGCAGGCGGCAGGGCGGCGTCCCCTGCTTCGTCGACGGGCGCTTCCGCTTCGACGGGCGCTTCCTCCGACGGAGGCTCATCGAGCAGCGATTCGGTTTCGAAGGCGTCTTTCGATGCGTCCGGTTCCAGCGCGTCCGGTTCCGCTGTTGCTTCGGGGGGCTGGGCGTCTTCGGCAGAGGGGGCGAGCGGCGGGACGTCCGGGGTCGCGTCCGGCTCGTCTACGGCGCCGGTCTCATCTGCGGGGGCCGCCTCATCGGTAGGGGCCGCCTCGTCCGAGATGTCCCAGTCGCCCGGCGCTTCGACGTCACCGCCCGCACCGACCTCGTCGGGGGCGTCGGCGTCGGCGAAGGGAGCGGGGGGCTCCTCGGGATCTTCGGGGACGGAAGGCACGTCGCTCGCCGGCGGCGCTTCCTCCGGCGCCAGCGGCAGCGACTCGTCGTCGTCCGCGGCCTCGGGCGTGTCCGCTTCGGGGGCGGCGTCCGGTTCGGGAGCGGCGTCCGGTTCGGGAGCGGCGTCCGCCTCGTCAGCCGGTTCGTCTTCGGCCTGGGGGACCTCGGCGGGAGGCGTTTGCGCGAAGGCTTCTTCCTCGCCGATTTCTTCATCGGCGGGGGAGGCTGCGGCAGCGGCGGCGCCTCCATTTTCGCTCGCTTCGTCGTCGCCGGGAGCGGCCGGCTCCTCGCGGTCTTCGGTCGCTTCCTCGCTCGCCTCTTCGGTGGGCGGAGCCTCGGGCGCGGGCATCTCGCCCTCCTCCAGCGGCGTGAGCGTGCCGACGGTGCCGACGGGGGTGCCCTCCTCGCCCGTGATGAGACGCGCGCGAAACTGCATGGGCAGCTCGCGCCCGTCGGCGGCGAGGAAGCGCGTCTGGTGGCGCAGCAGGTTCTGGCGTCGCTGCAAGAGCGGCGCGAAGGCCTGCAGGCTCTCGACGCGGTCTTTGGGGTGGACATAGTTCAGGAGCGTCTCGCCGGTCGCCTCGTCGACCGAAAAGCCCGTGATCTCTTCCCAGGCGGAGCTGAGGAACGTCGCCTCCCCGTCGAGGTCCGTCTCGAAGACGATTTCCTGCATGTTCTCGACGAGGCGCTCGTACTGGCGTCCCCGTGCGCGGTCGGCCACGTCGATCATGGTAGCCACGCGCGCCTGGCGCCCCTCGTACAGAACGGACTCCTCGCGCACTTCCACGCTCATCGGCGTCCCGTCCTTGCGGAAGTGGCGTGCGGTAAAGGGCGCGGTGCCCTCGACCTTGCGGTCGGCGTGGTCGTCCAGCGAGGCGGGGGCGACGATGTCGGAGAGCGGACGGCCGCGCAGGGTCTCTTCGTCGGCGTAGCCGTAGGTGTGAGCGGCGGCGGCGTTGGCGTCGAGCACCTCGAGGGTGTCGGCGTCGTAGATGAGCGCCGGCTGCGGGTGCCCTTCGAAGAGCTTGCGGTACTGTGCCTCGGTGGAGCGTAGCTCGAACTGCCCGACGACCATCTCGGCGAGGTCTTCCAACGTGCCGCGCTGGGCGGCGTCGAAGACGCGCGGCTCGTAATCGACGATGCAGAGCGTGCCGATCATCACGCCCTCGGGGGTGACAAGCGGGGCGCCGGCGTAGAAGCGCCAGCCCTCTTCGGTTACGAGCGGGTTGTCCGCGAAGCGTTCGTCCTGGGTCGCGTCTTCGACGACGAGCGTGTCGCCCCGATGCACCGCATGGGCGCAGAAGGAAACCTCCATGTCGGTTTCGCGCCGGTCGTAGCCGAAGCAGGACTTAAACCACTGGCGCTCAGCGTCGAGCAGCGTAATCAGCGCGGTCGGCACATCGCAAATCTGGGCCACCAGGCGCGTGATCTGGTCGAAGTTGCGCTCGGGGGCGGTGTCGAGGATGTGGTAGCGGCGGAGCGCTTCCTGGCGCGCGAAGTGGTTTTCGAGCGCAGGGGCGCCTCGGTAATTGCTGTGCTTCGCAGAGGTGCTGTGCGCCATGGAGTTCGGGATGGAGAAGTCGAGGGTAGCAAAACGGAACGGCGCGCGCCGCTTGTCGAGCCGGACCCGCAGTGAGAGGTCTTTTTTGAGAACCCTTTTTTGAGAAACCTTCTGAAGAGACGTTTGCAACGTGAGCCTGCGCCGTGCGTGAAGCCGCCTGCCGAAGGGGTGGGGGCAGGCACATTCGCTTGCAAGGGGCGTTTGTAGGGCGACCGGCGGTTTGCAGAAGACCGCCGCCCGCAAACTCATTTTACAAAAAATGCACCGCTCATGTGAAAAACAAGGGTCGTGCCGCATTTGGAAGCTCCGGCCGCTGCCGGGGGGCGGGCGTTTCCCGTCACGTTTAATAGTGGCGTAACAGCGAGCCGGGGTCCGCCTTCGTACCTTTTCTTTGAGCGATGCCGGTTCTTTTAGCGATGCCGGGGCGTGTTTGCGGGGCCGGCGGCCTGCTTCTGGGGTCTGCTTCTGGGGAGCAGCGCCGGGATGCTCGCCGAAAGCGGCTATTCCGATAGGAAGATCCTACCCGTCTCGCTTTTCGCTTTTTCCCATCCTTCCCCTCGGACGTGCTCGCCATGGCTGAAGCCTCTCCCTCTTCCACGGGGGGCGGTCCTTCCTCGACCGACGCCCCGCTGGTGCTCATCGTCGACGACGAAGAAGACCTCCTCGACCTGCTCAAGTACAACCTCCAGCAGGAAGGCTTCCGCACGCGGCTGGCGCGCGACGGCCACGAGGCGCTCGAGGAGGCGCGCCGCCAGACGCCCTCGCTCATCATCCTCGACATCATGATGCCGGAGATGGGCGGGCTCGAGACGTGCCGCCGCCTGCGCGAGGACGCACACCTGCGCACCGTGCCCATCTTGATGCTCACCGCGCGCACCGAGGAGGAGGCGCAGGTCGAGAGCCTCGACACGGGCGCGGACATCTACCTCGCCAAGCCCGTCTCGTTGCCGGTGATCGTCAGTCAGGTGAAGGCGCTGTTGCGCACCGCGCGTCGCAACGAAGCCCCGCCGGACCGCCTGGCCGTGCACGACCTGCGCATCGACCGCGACCGCTACCTCGTGTTTCAGAACGGGGGCGAGAACGGCGAGGAAACCGAGCAGAAGCTGCCGCGCAAGGAATTTGAGCTGCTTTACTTTCTGGCCTCGCACCCCGGCAAGGTGTTCAGCCGCCAGGAAATCCTCGACGAGGTGTGGGGCAAGGATGTCTACGTCGTGCACCGCACCGTCGACGTGCACGTGCGCAAGATTCGCGGCAAGCTCGGCGCGGACTACATCGAAACGGTCAAGGGCGTGGGCTATAAGTTTCGCGAGTGAAGCGGGGAACGGGGGGCGTAGCGCGTGGGGCGTGATACGCGAGGCTGCTTTCTACGTACGCCCAAAGCGCATTCGAGGCGACCGCGTTTTCTGAATGGCGCCCCCGATGAGGTCGAAGCGCAGTCAGGTCGGCCTGTTATCCTCACGCGCCCCGACCGGAGGGAGGGGCCGACAGGTCATCCCCTCGCGGGGGAAGTACTCTTGGAGTGCATCAGGCGCCCTGACCGCAGGGAAGGGCCCCCTGCGGGTCATGCCCTTGTGGTAGAAGTGCACCGCGGGCCATAAGCCTTCAGGTTGCAACACGCATCGCGCCCTTTCCCCAATGCCCGAGACGCAAAAATCCGCCGCCCCCGCTTCGCGGAGTGCCGCTTCGGCGGTCGCAAACCGCCTGCACCCGTTGACGATCCTCCAGCAGGTCATCTCGAGCCTGCCGGCGCTGGGGGTGTTGCTGCTCCCGTTCCTCACCACCGGGGCCGACCTGGAAGCCTGGGGCAATCTGGTTCCGGCGGTGGCCTACGGCGTCATTGCGCTGCCGCTCTTCGTGGTGCGCTACCTGCGCTTTCGCTACTGGATTACGTCGTCGGAGATCGTCATTCACAGCGGCGTGTTCAAGCGGCAGCACCGCTCGATACCGGTGGAGCGCGTGCAGAACGTGCAAATCATTCATCCCTTTCTGCCGCGCCTGCTGGGGATGGCGAAAGTCAAAGTCGAAACCGCCGGCGGCGGCTCGACGGAGGGCACGCTCGAATACGTTTCCACTGCCGAGGCGGAGCGCATCCGCGCGGCGGTGCGCGCCTTTCAGCGAGAACGGGCGGCGGCGCCTGCTGCAGAGGCGAGCGCCCGCGAGGAAGAGGCAGCGGAAGCCGAGCACGCAGAAGCGTCCCGCGAGGAAACGGCCCTCCGCGAGGAAACGCTCTACGACATGTCGCTGCGGCGGGTGGTGCTGTCGGGCGCGTTTCGGTTTTCGCTGGCGCTGCTGGCGGTCATCTTCGGCGGCCTCCAGTACGCCGGCTTCGACGACCCGCGCGAGCTGGCGCCGTACTTCGAGGGCGGCCCGTTGCGGGCGCTGGCGGAGGGGGCGCGCGCCTCGCCGGTCTTTGCGGCGGCGCTCACGGTGGCTGTCGTGTGCCTGCTGGGCTGGGTGACGGGCATCGTGCTCAACGTCAACCGCTACTACGGCTTTCGCCTCTGGCGCGAGGAAGGCGACGCGGGCGACGCCGGCAGCGGTCCGAACGGCAGCCCAAACGGCAGCGCTAAGCTGCATTACCGGCGCGGCCTGCTTACCGTCTCGGAGGGAACGATCCCGTTGGCGAAGGTGCAAGCGGTGCTTTTGCGCACCAACCCGCTGATGCGCCTCTTCGGCTGGTTCGCCCTCAAGGTGCAGACGATGGGCGTGGAGGGGACGAACCAGCAGACCGTCGTGCCCTTCGCGCGGCGCGGCGAGGTGCTCGCCCTGGCGCAGCGCATCCGCCCGCTCGATGTGCCGGAGGCGTTTTCGCCCGTCTCGCGGCTGACGATCCGGCGCGCGACGATTCGCTACACGTGGGCGCTGGCGGCGCTGGTGGCGACCGCCGGGTTTTTGGGCGGCTGGCTCCTGGCGGGGACGCGCCTCTTCTGGCACGGCGCGTACTGGGGCCTGCTGGCGTGGCCGCTCGCGCCGGGGTGGGCGTGGCTGCGCTACCGCTGCATGGGCTACGCGCTCACTTCCGAGGGCCTGCTCGTGCAGCGCGGCGTCCTGCGGCAGCGCACGTGGCTCCTCCCCACCGACCGCCAGCAGGTCTTCTACGCCACCGCCTCGCTCTTTCAGCGGCGCCTCGGGCTGAAAACCCTCTACCTCGACACCGCCGGCGCGAGCGGCGGCACGGCCGCGCCCGAAGTGATCGACCTGCCCGCCGGCGAGGCCGACCACCGCCTGCGCCAGCTCTACGACCGCTTCCAGAAGCACTTTGCGATTGACGATTGACGATTTGCGATTGGCGATTTGCGAATGGCAACTGCACTTCTGACCTTTATTGCTCCCTTTTCGACTGCTGTCCATTCGACAATCGCCCTTCGACAATCGAGACCCCCGCCTCCCAAACCCCAAACCCGCAACCGCCCCCCCGCACCGGCGGCCTGCTGATGCACATCACCTCGCTGCCGGGCCGCTTCGGAATCGGCGACCTGGGGCCGGCGGCGCACCGCTTCGTCGATTTTCTCGAGGCGGCCGACCTCTCGCTCTGGCAGATCCTCCCGCTCGGGCCCACCGGCGGCGGCGCCTCGCCCTACACGGCCACCTCCACGTTCGCCGGCAATCCGCTCCTGATCAGCCCCGAGCGGCTGCGCGAGGCCGGGCTGGTGTCGAAAGACGACCTCGACGCGGCGGCTCTCGGCGAAGGCGACGTGGACTTCGCCGCCGTGCGTCGGCGCAAGACGGCGCTGCTGGAGACGGCCTTTGCAAACTTCGAGCAGGGCGCGTTCCCCGACCAGCAGGTCGCCTTCGACGCCTTTCGCGAGGAGCACGCGGACGAATGGCTGGGCGACTACGCTCTCTTCGCCGCCCTTCACGAGGCGCACGACCACGCGAGCTGGACGCAGTGGGCGGGGCCGCTGCGCGACCGCGATCCCGAGGCGCTGCGGCAGGCGCGCGAGGGGCACGCCCGCGCCCTTCGCAAGCACGCCTTCTGGCAGTTCCTCTTCGAGCGCCAGTGGGACGCGCTCAAGCGCTACGCGCACGAGGCCGGCGTGCGCTTCTTCGGCGACGCGCCCATCTATGTCGCCCACGGCAGCGCCGACGTGTGGGCGAACCAAGATCTCTTTATGCTTTCGGAAAGCGGCTCTCCCACGGCCGTCGCCGGCGTCCCGCCCGACTACTTCAGCGAGACGGGGCAGCGCTGGGGCAACCCGCTCTATCGCTGGGACGTGATGAAGGAGCGCGGATACGCGTGGTGGACGGCGCGCCTGCAACGCGCCCTCGGGCGGCTCGACCTGTTGCGGCTGGACCACTTTCGCGGCTTTTCGAGACGGTCGAGGCGAAGCTCGGAGCCTTGCCCATCGTGGCGGAGGACCTGGGCCAGATCACCGACGAGGTGCGCGCCCTGATGCGCGAGATCGAGGCGCCGGGCATGGCCGTGCTGGCCTTCGGGCTGGCCGACGGGCCGACCTCGGCGTTTTTGCCGCACCACCACGACACGCGCCAGGTCGCCTACACCGGCACGCACGACAACAACACCTTCGCCGGCTGGTACGCCGACGACGCCGGGCCCCAGGCGCGCACCTTTGCGCAGCGCTCCCTGCGCCTCCCGCGCCGCGCCGCGCCGGGGCAGGCCGCTCGCGCCGCCGTGCGCGCGGTCTTCGCCTCGGTGGCGCGCCGCGCGGTGGTGCCCGTGCAGGACGTGCTGGCCCTCGGCTCGGCGGCGCGCATGAACACGCCCGGCGAGGTCGGCGCGCAGAACTGGACGTGGCGCCTGTCGCCCGGCGCGCTCTCCGGCCAGAAGCGCACGCGCCACGCTGCCCGCCTCGCCGAGCTGACGACCCTCTTCGACCGCACGCCCGAGACGGACGAACCGGAAACAGCGGAGGAGAAGAAGACGCCGCCCGCATCCGAAAAAAGCAATGACGTAGGGGAGGGGTAGTGGATTGTGGATGGTAGATGGTTTTTCCCCTGCTACCGCTGCCGGTCCTCCGAAAACCATCCACCAACC
>PXTX01000108.1:12075-15264 GCA_003023275.1 Bacteroidetes bacterium SW_4_67_19 | reverse complement strand
GAGCCGGCGGTTCTGGTGGGTCGCCGGGTGCGCCGTCACCTACCTGCTCTGGGCGTTCTTCTTTCAGAACATCATTCACAAAACGCGCCACATCCTGCCGCTGCTGGCGCTCCTGCTCGTGCTGCCGGCGAACGGCGCCGCCGCGCTCTGGCACCGGGGCGGGCGCTGGGGACGCGCCGCCGTGACGGCCTTCGCCGTGGCCTACGCCGCCGTGGCGCTCGTGCTCGTCGTGCAGCACCGGCAGCCGACGGCCATCGCGCAGGTGAAAGCGTTTGCCGAAAAGCAGCAGCAGGCCGCGCCCGGCGCGCTGCGCGTCGCCTCGATTCCGCTGGTCAACGCATACCTGCGCCGCCAGCAGGTGGAGGCGCGCTACTTCTCGGTGACGGACTCCGCCGACGTGCGCCGCCTTCGCCGCACTGCCGGGCGTGCGAGCAGCGACGGGCGAACGCTCGTGGTGGGCACGCATCCGGCGCTTCTTCCGGCGAAACCGCCGCGCCGCGTCCGCACGTTCTACCACAACCCCTACGTCAACCCCATGTGGCCCGAAGTGCACGTCCGCGTCTATGACTGACCCGATCACCGTGCTGGGCGCCGGGCCGGCGGGACTGGCCGCCGGGTTCTACGCGCAACGCCGGGACTTCGACGTGCGCCTCTACGAAGCGGCCGATGTCGTGGGCGGCAACGCACGCACCCTTCAGTTCGGCCCCTTTCGCTACGACACGGGCGCGCACCGCTTCCACGACAAAAACCCGCGCGTCACGGCCGACGTGCGCGCGCTGCTCGGCGACGACGACCTGCACCGCGTGGACGCGCCCAGCCAGATCCTCTGGCGCGGGCGGCGCGTCGGCTTTCCCCCGGCGCCCGGCGACCTCGCGCGCGCCCTCCCGCTGCGCCTCCTGGCGCGCGTGGCCTTCGAGCAGTTGTCTCTCCGCCTTCGCCCTCATGCGCCGCCGCAGCACTTCGAGCAGATGGCCCGCCGGCGCTACGGCCCGACCCTGGCGCGCCTCTTCCTGCTCGACTACACCGAAAAGCTCTGGGGCGCGCCCCCCTCCCGCCTCTCGCCCGACGTGGCCGGAAGCCGCCTCGACGGACTCGACCTCAAAACCTTCGTTCTGGAAGCCCTCGGCGCCGACCGCCGCACGGCGCGCCACCTGGACGGCTCCTTTCTCTACCCGACGCGCGGCTACGGCCTGATCGCGGAGGCCACCGCCGACGCCATCGGGCGCGAACGCATCCGCACCGGCGCGCGCATCACGCAACTGGCGCACGCGAACGAAGGACGCATCCGCCGCGTGGAGATCAACGGCGCGGAGCGCGTTCCGGTCGGCCCACTCGTCAGCACGCTGCCGCTCACGCGGGTGCTGCGGCTGCTGGAGCCCGCCCCGCCCGCTGCCGTGCAGTCCGCGGCGCAGTCGGTGCGCTTCCGCCACCTGCGCCTGGCCGTCCTGGGACTGCCGGAGCGAGCGCGCGTCTCGCCGAATGCGTCGCTCTACTTTTCGCAGCCGGACGTGCCGTTCACGCGGCTCTACGAACCCAAAAACCGCAGCGCCCGGATGGCCCCGTCCGGCCAGACGGTCGTGGTGATGGAGTTGCCCTGCGACCCGGGCAGCGACCCATGGCGCATGGACGCGGGGAGGCTCCGGCGCCTCGCCCGCCGCACGCTGGTCGATCACGACCTGATTGCCGACGACGAAACGACGGTTTTCACCAGCCACCCCGTCCCGTTCGCGTACCCCGTGCTGGAATGCGGCACCGACCGAAAAGCGCGCCGCCTGCGACGCTACCTGGACCGCTTCGAAAACCTGCACCTGCTGGGGCGCAGCGCACAGTTCACCTACACGCACGTCCACGACCTCTACGCGCAGGCGCGCCGGCTGATGGACGAACTCGCTTCAAGCAGTTAGCTGTTGACTTTCAGCTATCGGCGTTCGACCCTCGCTCCGAAACAGCACCGCAGGGGTATGACCTTCGGCCGCTGACGGCTGACCGCTGACGGCTGACGGCTAAATCAGCGACGCGCTCTGCCCGCCGTCCACGTTGATGCACGAGCCAACCAGCAGGCTCGCCCGCTCCGACGACAGAAACGCCACGAGGTCGGCCACTTCCTCGGCCTGCCCGAAGCGACCGATGGGCAGGTTGTCCGCGATGAACTGTTCCATTTCGTCAGGCTGTTCCTTGACGCGCCGGTCCCACGAGCCGCCGGGGAAGCGAATCGAACCGGGCGCGACGGTGTTGACGCAAATGCCCTCCTCGGCCAATTCCTGCGCCTGCACCTTCGCGAGGCTGATGATCGCCGACTTGGTCGTGTTGTAGGCCGAGAGGCCCGCCCCGCCCAGCTCGCGCCCGAAGATCGACGAGACGTAAATGAGCGCGGCGTGCCCCGTCTCCTCCGCCGACGCGCGCAGGTGCGGGATCGCTGCCCGCGCCGTGCGGGTGTGCGAGCGGAAATTGAGCGCAAAAATCTCGTCCCAGTCTTCCTCGGACAGTTCCTCGAACGGCCCGCGCCGGTTGCCGCCCACGTTGCCGACGACCGCGTCGAGACGCCCGAACGTGTCGGCCGCCTTTTCGACGAAGCGCCCGGCGGCCCCCTCGTCGGTGAGGTCGAGCGGGAGCGCCACGACCTCGGCCCCCTTCTCCTCCAGTTCGCCGGCGGTTTCTTCCAGGTCGTCTTGCCCGCGCGCACAAATGGCCACGTCCATGCCTTCCTCGGCCAACTGGAGCGCGATGTATTTGCCGATGCCGCGGCTCGCGCCGGTGACGAGGGCCGCTTTTCCGTCGAGGTTGAGGTTCATGGGCTTCGCGGTTTCGGGTTTGGGGTTTCGAGTTTCGGGGTTAGGAACGCGGCGTAATCAATTGAGGCGAAAGCGCCCCGCCTTTTGCGTATTTCGTATTGCGTATTTCGTATTGCGTAAAGATGCTCGTTACTTTCGCTTCTGCTGTTCCTTACGCAATACGCTTTACGCAATACGCTTTACGCAATACGTTTCGTTTCCCTGAAAGCAGCCCCCTTTTGGAAGGAGTCGGCAATCGTCGCAGTTATTTGCGCCGCGTTCCTCAGCGTAGGTGCTGGCGGACGGCTCGCCAAGTGTGACGCCGGTTTTCGCGGGCGTTTTACGCCGGCGCGCCGCGTAGAAGGCTTCACCGAGACGCCTCGCATTGCAAGCGGAAGCGCCGCATGGTACTTTAGAA
>PXTX01000108.1:1074-12046 GCA_003023275.1 Bacteroidetes bacterium SW_4_67_19 | reverse complement strand
CCCCCTTCCCCCAGCCGCTCATGTCTTCGTCTCCTACCGACGCCTCGACCGACGGCGAGGCCGCGCTCGATGACCTCTCCTTCGCCGACGCGCTCGAACGGCTCGAAGCGCTGGTCGAACGCCTCGACGACCCCGACGACCCGCCCCCCCTCGAAGAGGCCCTCGACGCCTACGAAGAAGGAACCACACTGGCCCGCGAGTGCATGAAACGTTTGAACGACGCCGAACTGCGCGTAGAGCGATTGTCGATTGACGAATGACGGTTTTCGGTCTGGTAAAGATCGTGCTTCCAGCTTGACTTTTACAATGTCAAGTTTGCGCTCCGTTGTTCTTTCGCCCTCCCCCCCGCACCCGAAACCGGCCATGCCTTTTTCCGACATGCCCGACGCGGCGCGCCTCTGGGTCTACGCCGCCGACCGGCCCCTCTCCGACGATGAAGAAAAAGCGCTCACGGACCGCCTGGAGGATTTCCTGAGCGACTGGACCTCGCACGGACGCTCCGTGGAAGGCGCCGCCGAGGTGCGCGACGGGCGGTTCGTCCTGCTGGCCGCGCATCGGCCCGACGCAGAAAACGGCAGCACAAACGCCGACGTGAGCGGCTGCGGGATCGACGCCTCGGTGCACGTGCTCGAATCGTTTGCCGACGAAACGGGCGTCGAATGGGAGTCGGGACTGCGCGTCTTCTACCGCGACGCCGACGGCGCCGTCCGCAGCGCGGGGCGGCCCGCCTTTGCCGAGCGCGCCCAGCGCGGCGAGGTCGACGCCTCGACCTCCGTCTTCGACCTGGGCGTGGACACCGTCGCAGACCTGCGCGCGGGCCGCTTCGAGCGCCCGGCCGCCACGAGCTGGCACGCCGAGGCGTTTCCGCTGTCATAGCAGTCAAGCCGTCGGGGGCCGAAGGTCATACCCCTGCGGTGCTGTTTCGGCCCGAAAAGCTGAACACTGACAGCTAAACACTGACAGCCAACAGCCAGAAGCTAACAGCCAGAAGCCAACAGCTAACGGCCTTCTCCATGTCCAACCTTCCGCTCTGGGTGAAGCGCCTCGGCCTGCGGCGTTCGCTGCTGTCCTACCTGGCACGCACCTCCACGACTCGGCGCGAGATCATGCTCGCCGTGCTGTTTATCGGGAGCCTGCTGGCGGTCGGCACCGTCAGCTACGCGCTGCTGGAAGGGTGGTCCTGGTTCGAGGGGTTGTACATGGCCTTCATCACCATTACCACGATTGGCTTTCAGGAAGTCAACAATCTCTCGGTCCCGGGGCGCCTGCTAACGATGTTTATCGCGCTGCTGGGCATCGGCACGGGCGGGCTGATCGCCACGCGCTCCGCGCAACTCTTGCTCACGAGCCAGAACCTCCGCAAGCGCCGCATCGCTCGCATGATCGACCGGATGGAAGACCACCTCATCATCTGCGGGTTCGGCCGCATCGGGCGCCGCATCGTGCGGGACCTCGACCACGCCGATCAGCCGTTCGTGGTGGTGGATAACAAAGAAGAACACCTCGAAGAGCTACGCCAGGAGCAGATCCCCTGCGTGCAGGGCGACGCGCGCGAGGAAGAGGTCCTAGACAAGGCCGGCGTCGAACGAGCGCGCAACCTGCTGCTGACGCTCCCGGAGGACGCCACGACGGTCTTCGTCACCCTCACCGCGCGCGAACTGACCATCGATAGCAACCCCGATCTGTTCATCATCGCCCGCACCAACGACCACCGCAACCGCTCGAAGATCCAGACCGCCGGGGCCAACAAGGTGATCGCCCCGCTGGAGGTGGGCGCCGACCGCATGGCACAGGTCGTCATGCGGCCCAACGTGGACCGGTTTATGGAAGAGATCCTGCACACCGGCGCGCTCGGGCTGCAAATGGACGAGGTGCGCGTGCAAGAAGGCGCTCCGCTGGCCGGGCGCACCCTGGCGGAAAGCAAGTTTCGCCAGCAGTTCGAGACGGTCGTCGTCGGGGTCATCGAGCCGGACGAAGACGACATGAACTTTAACCCGGGCGCAGACATGAAAATCCAGGCCGGCGACATTCTGGTGGTGCTGGGCAACCCCGAGATGATCCGCCGCCTCAAGGGCGACGGATGCACCCCGCCGGACGACACATAATGCGTTGAACGTGTAGCGTGTAACGTTGAGCGTGTAGCGTTTAGCGTGTAGCGTTGAACGCATCTCGTTTCCCTCTTCCCCTCGGCGGCACCGATTTTGTAAGGACACGTGTCGTCGTTCCGTGAAGCCTGTGCGCCCCCGGTCGCCCAGCCCGAAACAGCCCGCCGGCCCGTTCGTGTCAGGCACGCCGTTGCGACGTTCGGCGTTCTCCCTTCCCCGTCGTCTCTCCGCTCATGACTGCCCTGTCGTCTCTCGTTCGGATCGCCCGGTGCCGGCGCGCCGAGGCGCTCATGCTGGGCCTAGCGTTGCTTCTTCCCGGCCTTGCCGCCCACGCGCAGTCCAGCGCCCCTGCGCCCGGCAACATAGCCCCCGGTAACGAAGCCGCGGCCCGCAGCGACACCACCAGCAGCGGAAGCGCCCCGCGCAGCAGCGGCGGGGGCTACATCGACCAGACGGCCGTCAAGGACATCCTCAAGCGCCGTGCCCGCAGCCTCGACGCCCTCCCGGAGGTCTACTACGACTACTACGTCCTCGACCATCCCAACGACAACTCGGTGCTGGCGCGCAACATCTTCTACCACGAACTGGGGGACGGCAACGTCAAAAAAGGAGAGGATCGCGCCAAGCTGGTCGAGCTGCTGAACCGCCGGCTGCTGGCGCACACCGAGATGGGCGACACGCTGGTGGTGCCCACCGAATTCGATCTGGACTTTCGCGCCTACTCGCCGTTTCCGCGTTACTACCCCGGCGCGCGCACCCTGCCGAAGCTCTTCATCATGCACAAGGGCGTGCAGGCGTGGGCCGCCTACGAGCACGGCAAGCTCACCCGCTGGGGCATCATCAACACCGGCAGCGACAAAAACCCCACCCCCAGCGGGCGCTTCAGCTTCAACTGGAAGCAGGAGTACCGCGTCTCCACCCTCAGCCCGCCGGACGAGCAGTGGGAGATGTACTGGGTGTTCAACTTTTACCACGCCCGCGGCATGCACGTGCACCAGTACGAAATGCCCACCGGCGGCCCGACCAGCCACGGGTGCGTGCGCCTCGTCAACGCCGACGCGAAGTGGATCTACAACTGGGCCGAGCCGTGGGAGTCGAGCAAGGGACCCATCGGACCGCAGTCCGCGCAGGGGCGCATCACCGCGCCGGGCACCCCCGTGCTCGTCCTCGGCGAAAACCCCAACGGCACGCCCAAGCCGTTCGAGTTTAAGCGGCGCTACCCCATCCTGAAGCGCCTCGACCTGCCTTCGGCCCCGATGAGCGTGCCCGCCGGCTCTCCCCGGCAGCCCTCCGAGCACGGCCGGTCCCCGCACCTTCCCTCACTTCCTCAAACCTCCCCCACCCTCGCGCTCGGAGAGCGCCTCCCTACTCGGCCCCCTCAAACATCCGCCCGAAGCGCGGGAAGCCCATCCAGCCGGCCTCGTCGTTCCACGAGAAGTAGACCATCACCGCCTTGCCGACGATGTGGTCCATCGGGACGAAGCCCCAGAAGCGGCTGTCCTGCGAGTCGTCGCGGTTGTCGCCCATTACGAAGTAGTAGTCCTCGCGAAAAGTGTACGTGCCGGTCACCTCGCCGTCGATCTCGTAGCGCCCCGGCCGAATCTCGCGCGCCGCGCGCCCCTCGTACACGTCGATGACGCGGCGGTACGCCGGCCACGTCTCTTCGGTCAGCTTCACCGTCACTCCCTTTTTCGGGATCGTCACAGGGCCGTAGTTGTCGCGCGTGTAGCCGCGCCCTCCGGGAAAGAGCTGCGGGCGCCCAACGCCGCGCTCTTCGTCGCGCTCGGCGATGCTTGGCTTTACCGACTCGACCCAGGACCAGGATCGGATGGCTTCCGCTGCCTTCGGGGTGGCCTGCACGCGCACCACGGCCGGCTCGGGGGTGGGCAGAACCGTCTCGACCCCCAGTTCCTCGAGTTGCTGCTGGGAAAAGCGATAGCCCGGTTCGCTTTTCTCGACGGTCCAGAGCTGCTGCATGGTCGGCAAGAGTTCTTGCCGCTTCAGGTTGCCCTGCGTGCCGGTGTAGACGACCTTGTCGCGCACCTCGAGCGTCTCGCCGGGCAGGCCCATCACGCGCTTGATGTAGTGGACCTTCTGGTCGATGGTCCCTTCGTCGGGGGGATAGTTGAACACGATCTCATCGTAGCGGTCCACGTCGTCGACGCCGGGGAGGCGCACGTAGGGAAAGACCGCGCCCGGCAGGCACCACTGCGTGTAGGGCACGCACAGGCTCATCGGCAGGCGCGGGCCGTAGTGCACCTTCGAGACGAAGAGGTAGTCCCCCACCAAGAGGCTCTTCTCCATCGAGGGCGACGGGATGCGGAACTGATCCACGAAGAACGTCCGCAGAAACAGCATGATGAGCAGCGCCAGCGCCACGGCCTCGACCCACTGGCGCAACTGACTCTTGCGCGCCCGAGGGGGAGAGGCGCCCTGCCGGCCGGAGCCCGAGCGCCCGTTCGTGCGACTCCGATTCGAGCGGCGACGCCGCTTTGCTCGCTGCGTGGAAGAAGCCAAAGCACTGCGGAAGAGAGAAGAAACAGAGCAGCGGGCGCTTCGCTGCGTGTATCGCTTCGCTGCGTGTAACGGGGGTCGTATGAAGAACGGGCCGTCGGCGTTTCCAAACGGAGCGTAATGCGTATTGCCCCCCAGCCAAACATACAAAAGCGTACGTGCACCGCAGGGGCATGACACAAGGCCCGTCGCTTCGCCCCCGGCGCGCGATGCGCAAGGACAGCAGCCCGAACGGCTCGCGCCCGGTCTGCCGGCAACGTCATTCAGAAAGCGTTGGCGCCCGAATTGGTGTTCACCCGAGCAGGGACGCTCACAGCACAGCGCCTGCTGGCGAGCCCCTGCACGCTACGGGCCAGCGTCAGACCGCTCTCGTCGCAGCGCAGGCCGGCGTCCCGGCACCACGTCGCTGCGGTCTACCGGCTCGGTGAAAAAGCGCCGCCCGTCGAAGCCGGTGCGATACCACGTCCCGGACGCCGTGTCGTAGTAGTAATCCACGTACGGGGCGCGCAGGCGCGCGGCGATCAGCGGGGCAAAAAAGTCCGCGCGTAGCTCGGCCAGGCGCTCGCGGTAGCGCGCCGGCGCGCTGAACACGAGGCCGCGGTCGAACGGGCCGCCGGGATCGACTACCTTGAGCGGGATCGAGTCGTTGGCGACGAACCAGTACTCGAACTGCACATATTCACTGGCGGGGCGGCCTTCGAGCGTGTCGGCGTCGACGACGGTGCGCGTGGGGTCGCCGTAGTGGCCCTGGAGGCGCGCGCGCAACCGTCGCGTCTGCATCGTGTCCAGCACGGTGCGGCGGCCCGTGGTGCGGCCCAGGTACGCCCAGTCCACCCCGGCGAAGCGGCGCTTGAAGACGGGCCGCCCCAGCGGCAGCACGGCGCGGCGCTCGCGGATGCGCGGCACCGGCGGCGCGGGCGACTTCTCGGGGTGCTCTCGCGTCGTCGCCGGAGCGACCCAGGCGCGCAGCGAGTCGAGGCGCGGCGTGCGCAGCCGCACGGGCGGCATCGGGGCGAGACGCCGGCGGGCGAAGCGCTCGGCCAGTGCGTCGATGCGCGCGCGACGGTAGAGCCGGCCGAGATTGGCGTCTTCGCTGCGTTCCTGCTGGGCGCGGGCGTCGGGCGCGAGCACGGCGGCCAGCAGGAACGCGAGCGCGGCGGCAACCTCCGGTTTCTTTTTCATGCGTTGTACGGACACGATGCCTCGTGCCCCTACCTTTCCTCTTGCAAAACACTCGACCCGAAACCTCGGGACCCGAAACTCCAAACCGCGCCGAAGGCGCTATTCATCCATCGAGAGCACCGCCAGGAACGCTTCCTGCGGCACGTCGACGGTGCCGACTTTTTTCATGCGCTTCTTGCCTTCCTTCTGCTGCTCGCGCAGCTTGCGCTTGCGCGTCACGTCGCCGCCGTAGCACTTGGCCGTCACGTTCTTGCGCAGCGCCTTGACCGTCTCGCGCGCCACGATGCGCCGCCCGATGCTCGCCTGCACGGGCACCTCAAAGAGCTGCTTCGGGATTAGCTCTTTGAGCTTCTTGGTCAGCTTGCGCCCCACGTCGTACGCCTTGTCGCGGTGCACGATGGTGGAAAGCGCATCGACGGGCTTTTCGTTGATGAGAATAGACAGCTTGACCAGATCCGCCGGGCGGTTTTCCTTGAACTCGTAGTCGAACGAGGCGTACCCGCGGCTGGCCGACTTGAGCGTGTCGTAGAAGTCGAAGACGATCTCCGCCAGCGGCAGCTCGTACTGCAAGCGCACCCGCTCGCTGTCGAGGTAGCGCTGCGTGACGTACTCCCCGCGCCGGTCCTCGCACAGCTGCATCAGGTTGCCGATGTAGCCGCTGGGCGTGATGATGTCGGCCTCCACGATAGGCTCGCGCACCTCTTCGATGTCGCCGTAGTGCGGAAACGACTCGGGATTGTCCACGACGACCGTCTCCGGCTCCTTGCCCTTGTTGGGGTCGCCTTCGAGGAGCACCTCGTACTTGACGTTCGGCTGCGTGGTGATGATGTCGAGGTCGAACTCGCGGTCGAGGCGCTCCTGCACGATCTCCATGTGCAAAAGCCCCAGAAAGCCCACCCGGAAGCCAAAGCCCAGCGCAGCGGAGGTCTCTGGCTCGTAGGTCAGCGAGGCGTCGTTGAGCTGGAGCTTCTCGAGCGAGGCGCGCAGGTCCTCGAAGTCGCCGTCGTCGGTGGGAAAGATGCCGCTGAAGACCATCGGCTTCGGCTCCTGAAAGCCGGGAATCGGCTCGGAGGCCGGATCGTGCGCCGAGGTGATCGTGTCGCCGACGCGCGTGTCGCGCACGTCCTTGACGCTGCCGATGACGTAGCCCACGTCGCCGGCGGTCAGCTCATCGGCCGGCTGCATCCCCATGCGCAGAATGCCGATCTCGTCGGCGTCGTACTGCTTGCCGTTAGACATGAACTCGATGGCGTCGCCCTTCCCCAGCGACCCATCCATGACGCGGGCGTAGACGATGGACCCCCGGTACGTGTTGAAGACGGAGTCGAAGATGAGCGCGCGCAGCGGGGCGTCGGGATCACCGCCCGGGGCGGGCACGCGGTCGACGACCGTGTCGAGCAGGCCGTCGACGCCCTCGCCCGTCTTGGCGCTGATGAGGGGGATGTCCTCCGCCGGCTCGCCGATGAGGTCTTCCAGCGCCTGCGCCACTTCCAGCGGGCGCGCGCTCGACAGGTCCACCTTGTTGACGACGGGGATGATCTCCAGATCGGCCTCCAGCGCGAGGTAGAGGTTCGAGAGCGTCTGCGCCTCGATGCCCTGGGCCGCGTCGACCACCAGCAGCGCGCCTTCGCAGGCTTTCAGGGCACGGCTCACCTCGTAGGTGAAGTCCACGTGACCCGGCGTGTCGATCAGGTTGAGCGTGTACGGGTCGCTCGCTTCGTCCGGCGCGTGGGCCATGCGCACCGCGTGGCTCTTGATGGTGATGCCGCGCTCACGCTCCAGGTCCATGTCGTCGAGCGTCTGCTCGGTCATCTCGCGCTCCGCGATCGTGCCGGTGCGCTCCAGCAGACGGTCGGCCAGCGTGGACTTGCCGTGGTCGATGTGGGCGATGATGCAGAAGTTGCGGAGGCGCGCCTGGCGCGGGGCTTCCCCAGCAGGCGGCGCGTCGGCGGCAGCCGGGCGAGCGTCGGTGGACATGCGTCAGGAGCGGAGCGGGATGGGACGGGATCGTGGCGAGAGGAGGCCCGGCGTGCAGGGCGAGCACGAAAAAGCGCCTCGGCGTTTCGACGACGGACGACCGACGACCCTCTGAAGGCTGAACGTCGTCCGTCCAAAGGAGTTGATCGCAAACGCGCTTACCCCTATCGCAGCCGCGCCGGAAAGGTTCGCCTCGCCCACGGGATTTCGCCGAGAAACCGATTCGCGCGCCCGCGCTCCAGCTCGGGCAGCGCGGTCAAGACGCAGACCGTCACGCTCGGGCGGTGACGCGCACCGTCACGACGAATTCTCGGGCGGCGCGTAGGACGACGAGCGGTCCTCGGCTTCGGGCGCTTCGGCCGTTCTGCTGGAGGCGTCCCGCGGTTCCGGCGCTGCGCTCTCCGAAGCAGCGTCCCCGTTAGGGGCAGCGCCGTCCGAGGCGCCCCCCGCTGGCTTCTCCGGCGAACGGTCGTCCTCCGTGTCGTCGTCCGCGTCGAGGGCGGCGGCGCCGGGGCTTTCGGCCGAGGGGGCCGTCGGCGGCACGTCGCTGCTCTCGGTGGAAGCCTGCGTGGCCGCGCCGGTCGCTGGGCCGCCCGCTGCGGAGGAAGAGGACGGAAGCTGGTGCTCACGCTCCTCCTCCAGTTCGCGCAGGCGCGCCCGGTCGTGCTCGGGTCGCTCGAAAGCCAGCCGGTGAAAACGGCGCTGGAAGACCAGGATGCCCACCACGCCGCAGACGATGGCCATGTCCGCCACGTTCCAGATGGGAAAGAGCGGCAGATACGCCCCGCCGACGAGCGGGAGGACCTCCGGCAGATAACCGCGCCACACGTCCACGTGGATGAAGTCGACGACCTTGCCCATAAAGAAGTCGCCGTAGCCGAGAATGAGGCCGTAGAAGACGCGGTCGATGATGTTGCCGGCGGCTCCCCCCAGAACGAGCGCGAGGCTGACGATGTAGGGCGTGTAGCCGCTGCGCACCGAGTAGAGGTACCACAGCACCAGCACCGTCACGATGATGCTGAACACCGCCGTGGCCTCGCGCGGGAATGCCATGATGCCGAAGGCCATGCCGGGGTTTTCGGTGAAGGTAAACTTCAGCCAGTCCCCGATCAGCGGGATCGACTCGCCCCGGTGCATCAACTGCACGACCGCTGCTTTCGTGGCCTGATCGAGCGCCAGGACGAGAATGGAAACCCAGAGGATGCGCATGGTTGGGTGGTGTCGAGGTGTTGGAGCGCTCCAGTGTTGCAGTGTGAGGCGCACCCGAACACCCCAACACGATAACACCCCAACACTACTACGACGACGCCTTCTGCTTCTTTTTCGCGTCGATGGAAATCTCGGTGTGGGGCACGGCTTCGAGGCGCTCTTTCGAAATCGCCTCGCCGGTGACCTTGCAGATGCCGTAGGTGCCGTTCTGGATGCGCTCCAGGCCCCGGTCGAGGTAGCCGATGTACTTTTGCTGCCGCGCGATCATGAGGTAGAGCTTTTCCTGCTCCATCGCGTCGGTGCCCGCATCGGCCATGTGGAAGCTGTACGGCGAGTTGTCGTCGGCCTGCTCGCGGGCGCTTTCGATCTGGCGTCTCATGCGCTCGATGTCGTCGCTGGCCTTTTTGCGACGCTCTTTGAGAAGGTCGCGGAAGTGCTCCAGCTCCTCGTCGGAGAAAGGCGTCCTGCGATCGGCCGCGTCTTGCGGGGAGCCGCCAGTGCCCTCGGCGGTGGAGTCGTCGTGCAACGGCACCGACAGATTCTCTGACTCGATGCGTCCGGATTCTTTGTCGGCCATAGCGCGTTGGGGGTTGAACGGGGAAGGTTGAAGGTTTCTTTTCTGCCGGCGGAGGGTTTGAAGGGGCGTCCGGCTAAATCTGATTCGGGAAGTCCGGCGCGAGGCGTGACTGCTCGATCTCGCTGTCGGCGTCGAAAAAGCGCACCGCCTCGTCACGGCCGACGACCCAGACCTCCTTCGCCCCGCCGTCGAAGTAGAGATCGCGCTTCTCGGCCGTCTCCGCCTCGGTGTTCGAATCGGACATCACCTCCACGCACACCTCCAGCACGACCGGGCTGGCCTCCGCGCCCTCGGGAATCTGCGCGCGTCGCTCCTCAGACATCCAGATCACGTCGGGGATTTTCACGCCACCCGACGTGTAGACCGAGAACTCGACCCCGACAACCTCGCCGAGCGCCTCGAAGATGCGGCGGCTAATGCGCGACTGCGAAAACCCATGTTCCGGCTTCGGCGGGCTCAAGATCAGTTGGCCTCGGGCGTTGGTTTCGACTTTGTAGGGCAGGTCCGGCAGATCCCGCATCGCCTTCGACCACGCCTCCGCGCCGGGGCGCTCGCCGCCGGCAGCAGTCGCTTTTTTCGTCGCCGTCGCGGGCATGGGGCTTCGCGGTTGCGGGTTGAAAGTTAAGGGTTGAAAGCGAAAGGGGGCAGGCCGGTTGTCCTTCCGACGGGTCCGCAAACATTCACCGCTGTTGCGCCGCCTTTTTCTCCTCCCCCATGCGGCGCACGCGCAGCGTCAGATGCTCGCCGTCGCCGAGGTCGAAGGAGCCGACGGCCCCCTGCGCAGCGGCCTGCGCCCCGTGTTCGCCCGGTTCTTCGAGGTCCGATTCGGGCGCTCGCTCGAACCGGAGGGCCAGCGTCTCGTTCCGCACGTAGGCGGCGTGCTCGTCGAGCGCATCGGTCGTTGCGTCGGTGCCGTCGTAGCGCACGGCGATGCGGTCGGTCACGTCCAGGCCCGCCTCCTTGCGCAGGTTCTGGATGCGGCTGACCGCCTCGCGCGCCAGTCCCTCGGCGCGCAACTCGGGCGTCACCTCGGTGTCGAGCGCCACGGTTACGCCGCCCTCGCTGCCGACGAGCCAGCCCTCGATCCCTTCGCTCTGGACGAGCAGGTCGTCGGGGCCCAGTTCGACCGTTTCGCCGTCCACCTCCAGCGCGAGACTTCCGTTCTGCCGGTAGCGCTCGATGTCGTCGTCGGTGAGGGCGCGCACCGCCTCGTGGGTCGGCTGCATGAGCGACCCCAGGCGCGGGCCGAGGCGCTGGAAGTTGGGCTTGGCCGAGCGCTTCACCACGTCGCTCCCGGCGGTGACGTAGTCGATGTCCTTGACGTTGACCTCGTCGGTGATCGACGCGCGCACCGCCTCGACGGATTCGCGCTCCACGCCCGCCCCCCCGACGACGAGGATGCGCGCGA
>PXTX01000108.1:0-870 GCA_003023275.1 Bacteroidetes bacterium SW_4_67_19 | reverse complement strand
TCCTTGCTTGCCCAGAAGCGCTCGCGCGAGCGGCGGACGTGCCAGTTGGACAGGTCGTCCACGAACGTTTCGACGGAGCGCGCCGCCGTCGTGGGATCGTATTCGTCGAAAGCGGTCGAGGCGACCTC
Organism: Bacteroidetes bacterium SW_4_67_19; assembly: GCA_003023275.1. GTDB lineage: Bacteria > Bacteroidota > Rhodothermia > Rhodothermales > Salinibacteraceae > QS-8-64-10. The sequence continues at coordinate 742 of PXTX01000108.1, read as the reverse complement.
GGCGGTCGAGTGGAGGCGGCTGAGGATCCAGCGGTCCAGCTCGGGGCGCTCGGCGGGCGGCATCCGGCGCTCGGCGAACTGGAAGCCGTCGACGTTGGCGTACGTGGCGAAGAACTTGTACACGTTCTGCAAGGTGCCGAAGAAGCCGCGGCGCGTGTCACGCAGGCCGCGCTCGGCGAACTTGATGTTTTCCCACGGCGGCGTGTTGGACATCATGTACCAGCGCACCACGTCGGCCCCGTGCTCCTCGATCACGGCGAACGGCTCGGGCGCGTTGCCTTTGGACTTGCTCATCTTCGCGCCGTCCTCGGCGAGCACCAGCCCGTTGACGACGACGTTTTCGTAGGCCACGTCGTCCTCGATCAGCGCCGCGATGGCGTGGAGCGAGTAAAACCAGCCGCGCGTCTGGTCGACGCCCTCGGCGATGAAGTCGGCGGGGAAGTTGGCCTCGAACTGTTCTTCGTTCTCGAACGGGTAGTGCCACTGCGCATACGGCATGGCGCCGCTGTCGAACCACACGTCGATCAGGTCGGGCGTGCGCCGCATCGTGCCGCCGTCGGATCCTTCCCACGTGAGCTCGTCGATGAAGGGGCGGTGCAGGTCGATCTCGCTGTCGTCCTCGGGGAGGGGCTGATCGCACTTTTCGCGCAGCTCGGCGATGGAGCCGATGACCTCGACGTCCTCTTCGTTCTCGTCGTTCTGCCAGACCGGCAGCGGCGTGCCCCAGTAGCGGCGCCGGCTC
>PXTX01000107.1:23608-29003 GCA_003023275.1 Bacteroidetes bacterium SW_4_67_19 | reverse complement strand
TGGAAAAAGGCCGTCGGCGAAATCCTCCAGCCCGTGCTGCACGTGCCGCGCGCCCCCGTCGTGCTGGCGCGCTTCGGGCTGCGGGCGATCTGGCCGGCGGGGCCGCTGGCGAAGACGGTCTTTCGTAGCCGGGAGGCGCGCGCACTCATCGCCGGGCACGCCGCGCACTCGAACCTGCCGCTCTCCGCGCCGGGGTCGGCCGCCTTCGGGCTGATCTTGGCCGTGCTGGCGCACGCGGTGGGCTGGCCGCTGCCGCGAGGCGGTGCGCAGTCCATCGCCGACGCGCTCGCTTCGCATCTGCGCGCCCTCGGCGGCGAAATTCGCACCGGCTGCCGCGTGCGTTCGCTCACCGAGGACGTGCCGCCGGCGCGCGCCGTCTTGTTCGACACGGCCCCGCGCCAGCTTGCCGGCATCGCCGGAGACCGGCTCCCCAGCCGCTACCGCCGCCGCCTGAATCGCTACCGCCGCGGCCCGGCGGCTTTCAAAATGGACTTCGCGCTCTCCGACCCCGTTCCGTGGGAAAACGCAGGTTGCGCGAAGGCCGGCACCGTCCACGTCTGCGGCTCGCTGGATGAAGTGATCGCCTCCGAAGAAGCCGTCGCCGAAGGCCGCGCGCCGGAGCGTCCGTTCGTGCTGATGGCGCAGCACAGTCTCTTCGACGACACGCGCGCCCCCGCCGGCAAGCACACCGCCTGGGCGTACTGCCACGTGCCCAACGGCTGGGACGGCGACCGCCAGCAGATGGCCGCGCGCCTCACCGACCAGATCGAACGCTTCGCGCCGGGCTTTCGCGAGGTGATCGAGGCGCAGGCCATCCACGCCCCGGCGGACCTGGAGCGGCAGAACGCCGCGCTCGTCGGCGGCGACATCAACGGCGGGGCGATGGACCTGGCGCAGCTCATCGCGCGGCCCGTCCTGAGCCTCAACCCGTACCGCACCCCGACCGACGGGCTCTACCTGTGCTCCGCCTCGACGCCGCCCGGCGGGGGCGTGCACGGCATGTGCGGCCACCTCGCGGCGAAGGCGGCGCTGCGAGATCTGCGGTAAAATGGCGCGTCGGCCGGTGCTACTCGTCGTCGTCCATCGCCTCGCGCAGGGCGCGCGCCATCGGCGATTCGTCTTCTTCATCGCCGAAGGTCGCCGTTTCCGTTTCGGGCGTCTCTCGGAGTTCGGTGTGCAGGTCGTCCGGCCACTCTTCGCGCGGGACACCTTGCTCCTTGAGCGCCTCCCGGCGCTGGCGGCGCGAGGTCGTCTCGCGGGCTTTGGCCTGCGCGTCGCCGAGCAGGTCGGCGGGCGCGTCCAACACGTCCTCGGACTGCCCCCAGGCCCACAGCTCGTCGGCGGGGAGGCACGTCGTGAGCGCGGCTCGTGCGGGAGGTCCATCAGGGCGGGCACGACGGCGACGAGAACGGCGTGGCGGTACAGGCGCCGGCGGTCCCACCGCGTGGCCATCGCCTGCACGGCGCGGTCGAGCTGCGTGCCGGCCCCGGAGAGCGCGCCGGGGTTCGACGAGCACTTGAATTCGAACAGGCGCTTCGGGCGCGGCGAAGAGGAGGCGTCGTCGTCCGTGTCGTCGTCCGTGACTTCGACGGCGTCGATTTCTTTGTAGTAGGTGGTGTAGCTGTTGTCGCGGCTCAGGCGTTCGTAGCGCAGAATGCGACGGGGCGAAAGCGGGACGCGCTGCCCCAGCCACTGCCGGAGCAGTTCTTCGATGGGGTGCGACAGCTTTTGCAGCGGCCCCGGATCCAGCGTGTCGCGCAGCTTCTGGTTGGCCTGCGCGTGGCGCGCCTGGTGGGCGCGGTAGCCTTCGTCGTCGGGCGGGACGAGCGTGACATTGCGGATTTTCATCGTGCGAGGGGCTTAAGTAGGTCCAGAAAAGTACGCTAATGATGCTGCCAGTAGCGACGATGGAGGGCCTTGTGTCATACCCTCGTGGTGCGAAGGACGACTGACGATGTTCTCGGCGGACCGAAAAGCTGCCGTCTATGGTCTGCAGCACCGCCGCGGGGGTATGACCTTCGGCCCTCACAAGGCTCCGGGCAACTTGGTTGCGGTGCTTTCAGCCTTCAGTCCTCCCGAGAGACGCTAATTGCCGACGGCTGAATGCTCTAGAAAGAACGTCACCCGATTCGCTCGAAGCCGGTGTAGTCGGAGAGTACGTCAGGCAATTCGACGGTACCGTCTTCGGTTTGGTAATGCTCCAAAAGCGCCGCTATCACGCGCGGCAGGGCTAGCGCGCTGCCGTTGAGCGTGTGCACGAGTTGCGGGTCGGCTTCCGGCTCCTCGCGGTAGCGAATCCGAGCGCGCCGCGCCTGGAAGCTCTCGAAGTTCGAGACGCTGGACACTTCCAGCCAGCGCTCCTGCCCGGCGCTCCAGACCTCCAGGTCGTACTTCTTGGCCTGTGCGAAGCCCATGTCGCCGGTGCACATCAAGAGGCGCCGGTACGGCAGACCCAGCAGGTCGAGCGGCCGCTCGGCGTCGGTGCGGAGCTGCTCCAGGGCGCGGTAGCTTTCGTCGGGGCGCGTCAGCCAGACGAGTTCGACCTTGTCGAACTGGTGCAGGCGGTTGAGGCCGCGCACGTCTTTGCCGTAGGAACCGGCCTCGCGCCGGAAGCACGGCGTGTGGGCACACCGCTTGACCGGCAGGTCGCCGGCCGCCAGGATGTCGCCGCGGAAGAAGTTGGTGACGGGCACCTCGGCGGTAGGGATGGGGAAGAGCGCATCGCGGCCGATTTCGTACATCAGGTCTTCCTTGTCCGGAAGTTGCCCGGTGCCGCGCGCGCTGTCTTCGTTGACGAAAAGCGGCGGTTGCATCTCGCGGTAGCCTGCCTCGGCGGCCTCGTCGAGGAAAAGTTGCACGAGCGCCCGTTGCAGGCGCGCCCCCCGGCCCGTGTAGAACGGAAAGCCCGCGCCGGTGACTTTTGACCCGCGCTCGAAGTCGACGAGGTCGTGCTGTTCGGCGAGCGCCCAGTGCGGCCGCGGGTCGAAGGCGAAATTCGGTTTTTCGCCCGTTTCCTCTTCGACGGCGTTGTCGTCCTCGCTCGCGCCGACGGGCACGCTCGGATGCGGCAGGTTGGGGATGTCCAGCAGCAGCCGCTGGAGCGTATCGTCGGCGTCGTCGACCTCGTCTTCGAGTGAGCCGATCTGCTGCTTGAGTTCCTTCGTGCGGGCGATGTGCTCCTGGGCCTTTTCTTCTTCGCCCGCGCGCATCAGCTCGCCGATCTTGCCGGAGCGGTCGTTCCGTTCTTCCTGCGCTTCTTGCAGGCGGGTGATTCTTTCGCGCCGCTCTTTGTCGAGGCGCCGGGCGCATGCGACGGGATCTTCCTGCGCATCCCCGCCCGGGAGCAGCCCCTTCGCCCGCATCGCCTCGCGGACCCGTTCGGGCTCGGAGCGGATCAGTTCGATGTCGATCATTCGGTGCGTGTTGGAGTGTTACGGTGTTGGGGTGTTATGGTGCGTCTTCCGAAAACCGAAACTGAAAACGGACCACTGACCACCGAAAACTAAACATCGGCAATCGGGAGGCGGGGGGCGAGGTGTCGTAGGGCGTCGCCCAGGTCGCGCGGGCGGTAGCTGATCTCGGTCTCGGCCTTGAGCGTGACGAGGCCGGTGACGAGCGGGCGCTCGGCCGTCTGGGTGAACTCGGTGCGGTCGGTCGGCTCGATGAGCGTTTCGTCGAGGCCGTACACCTCGGCGACGGTCTGGGCGAACTCGTAGACGCTCAACAGCTCGCGCCCGGCCAGGTGATAGACCCCCGTCGCTTCATGGCGCACCATCTTCTCGATGCCGGCAGCCAGGTCGACGACGTAGGTGGGCGTGCGGATCTGGTCGGTGACGATCTGCACGCGCTGCCCGGCCTGGAGTTCGTCGAGCAGCCACAGCAGGATGTTGGAGCGCGCCTCCCCCTCGGCGGTGCCGTAGACGAGCACGGTGCGCGCGACGGCCCACTTGTCGATGCCGGCACGGCGGGCGGCGTTTTCGCCGGCGAGCTTGGCTTCGCCGTAGTAGTTGACCGGAGCGGGGCGGTCGTCTTCGTCGTAGGGGCCTTCCGAGCCGTCGAAGACGAAGTCGGTCGAGAGCTGGATGAGGCGCGCGCCGGTGTGGCGACAGGCGTCGGCGAGTGTCTCGACGGCCTCGGCGTTAACGCGGCGGCAGCGCTCGCGGTCGTGCTCGCAGTCGTCGACCTGCGTCATCGCCGCGCAGTTGACCACCACCGAGGGAGCGAAGTTCTCGAAGATCGCCTCGACGGCGTCGGAGTCGGTGATGTCGAGCGGGGCGTAGCCGCAGCTGGCCCCCGGCAGGCGCAGGCGTTCGTCACGGGCGGTGGCCAGCACGTCGTAGTCGGGCAGCGGGCTCATGCGCGCCACCAGCGCTTGGCCCAGCAGGCCGTTCGCTCCGGTAATAAGGACGCGGTGGTAGAGCATAGGGGGAGAAGCCATCAGCCCTCCGCCATCCGCTTTTCGAACCGAATAGCTGCGAGCTGAAAGCTGACAACTGACTTGCTACGTTTTCTTCTTTTTCTTCTCCGCTGCCGGGAAGAGAATGTTATTCAAGATCAGGCGATATCCGGGAGAGCGCTTGTGCAGCGAGAGGTCCGTTTGGGGGTCGCCCACGAAGTGCTGGTAGTCCTCGGGGTCGTGGCCGGCGTAGAAGGTGAACGTGCCGCGCCCGCGCTGGCCGTGCAGGTATTTCACGTGGCCGCGCTTGGGGGCCTTCGCCAGAACGGTGACGTTTTCCTTGACGACGTCGGCGTTGAAGTAGGTCGTCTGCCCGACGAAGCCCTTGACGGTGGCGACGTGATTCTGCGTGAGCATGGTCGGCACCGGGTCCCACTTCGCACTGAAGTCGAAAAGGGTGAAGTAATCGAGCGACGGGTCGCGCATCTGCGAGGGCGGCGGGCCGGTGTCGATGTTGGAGTGCTCGTATTCGGTGGCGTCGAAGACGGGGCGAAAGTCCTTGAAGGCCATCGTGCGCTCGAAGTTGAGCTGGCTCGGGGCGTTGGGGTCCACCGGGTCGCCGTCGTAGGCGGGAGGCACGATGTCGACGCCGCGGGCGGCGAGAGCGATGTCGAAGGTGTCGGTGCCGGAGCACATCGAAAAGAGAAAGCCGCCCTGCTGGACGTACCCTTTGATTTTTTCGGCGACGGCGCTTTTGAGCTGGCTCACTTTTTTGAAGCCAAACTGCTCGGCTTTTTTCTCGGCCTTTTTCTGCTGCTCGATGTACCAGGCGGCGTCCTGGTACTGGATGAACTTGCCGAACTGGCCGGTGAAGTCCTCATGGTGCAGGTGCAGCCAGTCGTACTTGCCCAGCTTGCCGTTGAGGACGGCTTCGTCGTAGACCACGTCGTAGGGCACGTTGGCGTATTCGAGGGCCATGCGCACCGCGTCGTCCCAGGG
>PXTX01000107.1:0-23433 GCA_003023275.1 Bacteroidetes bacterium SW_4_67_19 | reverse complement strand
GTTGGACTGGCTCTCCTTGCCCATCGGCACGAGCAGGTCCTGGGCGGCAACCGGCGCGCTCGCGACGAGCAACGCCAGCAGCAAAGGCAGCGTTTTTAACAGGCGCATAGAGTGTTGGGGGGTTCTGGTGCGTTGATCTCGGCAACCGAAAACCGAGCCCATTCACGACGCCGGCCCGGGGGCTTCATCCGTCTCGCTCGTCGTCTCCTTCTGCAGCGCGCGGATGCGGTTGCGCGCGTCGGCGGCGTGGAGGGAACCGGGATAGTCCTTGAGGAGGCGCTGATAGCTCTCGAGGGCGGCCTGCGGATCGTCGAGGGCCGTTTCCTGGAGGCGGGCGGCGCGGTAGAGGCCGCGGTCGGCCAGCGGGCTTTTCGGGTGCGTCAGCGCGACCTGCGCGTAGGCTTCGGCGGCCTCGTCGGCGGTGCGGCCCGAGCGCGAGGCCAGCGCCCGCGCCTTGAAGAAGCGCGCGTCGTCGGCCAGTGGGGAGCGCGGGTGACTCGTGAGAAGCTCGTCGACGAGCGCGAGCGTTTCGGCCTTTTGGCGCTGGCGGTGCTTCAGGCGCGCCCGGGCAAAGAGCTGGAGCGCCTGGCCGGTCGTGTCGCGGCTGGCGGCGTTTTCGCTGAGCAAGACGCCCAGGTCGATGCCGTCGTTGGACACGTCGGCGTCGGTGTTTTCGGCGATGGTGCTGATAAGGGTGGAGGCCGCGTCGAACTCGCCCTGGTAGAAATGCAGCAGCGCCTGCTGGTAACGGGCCTTCTGCGCGAGGTCGCCGCTGTCGCCGAGGCGCTCCGCCAGGCGCGAGAAGGCCAGGCGCGCCTCCGTCAGGTTGCCGCGCATGACGTGGAGGCGGCCCAGGTCGTACCGCGCGCGGTGAGCGGCTCGGGTCTTCGGGTAGCGCTCGGCGACCTGCTGGAGCGTCTTCTCGGCGGCGGCCAGGTCGAAAAGCACGTCTTGCTGGAGTCGCCCCACGGCGCGAAGCACGGAGGGATACGCCTCGTGCTCCGGGTATTTATCCAGAAATGTGCGATAGGCATCGAGCGCTTTTTCATGCCATTGTTGTCGTTTTTCTGTGTCGTCGCTTTGCTCGGCGCGTCGTTCATTCATGCGGCCGATGCCGCGCAGCGCGCCGGGGGCGACGGGGGACTCGGGGTGGCGCTCGCGGACCAGCCGGTAGGCGTCGAGCGCCGCGCGGTAGGCGCCCGCGTCGGCAGCCTGTTTGGCAAAGGAGTGGAGCAGGCGCCCGTCGGCGCCGGCGAGGCGGTCGATGGCGCGGTAGGCGTCGAAGGCCTTCTGGTGCTCATCGGCCTGGAGATAGAGCCAGCCCATCAGCTCGCGGTAGGGGCGTTGCATGGGCTCTTCCCGCACGGCGCGGCTGGTGGCGGCGATGCTTTCCTGGAGGGCTTCTTCCTGCTTCATGAAGCGCCCCAGGCGACGCTTGACGAAGGTCAGGCGGTCGGGGTTGTTCTTCACAAACGTCAGGTACTCCTCGATGGCCCGTTCGTACTGGCTCGTCAGGCTGTAGAGGTGGGCCATTTGCAGGCGCATCAGAGCCGGCTTGCCGAGCGCCTCACGGCCCTTTTTGACCGCGTCGATAGCCTGGCGAAAGAGACGCGCGTCGGTGAGGCTGCCGTGGACGGTGCGGTAGGTCTGCGCCTGCTGCGGGGCGGCGGCGAGGGCCTCGTCCCACGTGGCAAAGGCGGTCTTTTCTCCTGCGTCGCCGTGGTACTGGAGCCGCGCCTTTTCCGAAAGCAGCGCCGGGGAGCGCCCGCGCCGCTCCATGCGCCGTTCCACCAGCGCGATGGCGTCGCCGTAGCGCTTTTGCTTTTCGTAGGCGCTCTTGAGTTTTTTGTAGAATGCCGAGGTCGACGGGTGTTCGGCGTGGAGGTCCTCCAGCAGGGCGATGGCGCGCTCGGGCTTGTCGGCGTCGAGGTAGCGCTGCGCCAGCCGGAAGCGCGCCGCCTGCGAGTCCTTCTGCTTCGCGCCGTCGCCGCTCTGCTGGGCGCGTGCGGGGGCGACGGCCAGCAGCAGCGCCAGCACCGGAAGCCCGAGGGCGCGCATTGCGAAAAACGAAGAGCGCAGCATGGACCGTTGCAGAGAAACCCCGTTGCAGAGAAACCCAGTGCGGAAGTGCGACGCCCGCCAACCGCCGCCCCCGCGAGAAACGAGCGTAGGGGACTGGACGATGGACAGGCGACGAGGGACGGTGAATGCCACGTCGCGAGCGCCGTCGTTCGTCTATCGTCCGTCGTCAGCGACCAATAACCGTATTTTTGGCCGGCCTGCATAACAATTGTCCCCGCCGGTCGTAGGTTTCGTAATGCGTTTTACATTTCACGCCCCCCGTCCTGCGCATGACGCCGCTTGCTCCCGTCGAAGGAACCGCTCCGCCTGGCCAGACGCTTTCCGACGCGCCGCGCGGGCTGGTCGTGCTGGGGGCCACCGGCTCGATTGGCACGCAGACGCTGGAGGTGGCCGAGTCCTTCCCCGAGCGCTTTGACGTGCAGGCGCTCACGGCCGGCGCGAGCGCCGAGCTGCTGGCCGAGCAGGCGCGTGAGCACCGCCCCGCGTGCGTCGTGATCGGTGACGAAACGAAGGCGCCCGCGCTCCGCAAGGCGCTCCCGCGCGAGATCGACGTGCTCACCGGGGGGGAGGGCCTGCGCGCGGCGGCCCGGCTCGCGGAGGCGGACGTCGTGGTGGGCGCGGTGGTGGGCTTCGCCGGGCTGGCGCCGGTGCTGGCGGCGCTGGAGGCGGGCAAAACGGTCGCGCTGGCGAACAAGGAGACGCTCGTGGCCGGCGGCGCGCTCGTCGAGCGGCAGTTGGCCGAGCACGACGAGGCGCGCCTCCTACCGGTCGACAGCGAGCACGCGGCGCTCTTTCAGTGCCTCGTCGGCGAGAACCTCGAAGCAGTCGAGGAGCTGGTCCTCACCGCCAGCGGCGGCCCCTTCCGCGAGCGCGACCCGGCGACCTTTTCGCAGATTACCCCCGAAGAGGCGCTCGACCATCCCAACTGGGACATGGGCGCGAAAGTGACCGTCGATTCGGCCACGATGATGAACAAGGGGCTGGAGGTGATCGAGGCGCGTTGGCTCTTCGGCCTGCCGGCCCGGCAGCTGCGCGTGGTGGTGCACCCGCAGTCGGTCGTGCATTCGATGGTCGCCTTCCGCGACGGGGCCGTCAAGGCGCAGCTGGGCGCGCCCGACATGAAAGGGCCCATCCAGTACGCGCTCTCCCATCCTTCGCGCTGGCCCGCGCCCGCGCACGAACGACTGCCGTGGACCGAGGCGCAGCGCCTGGACTTCGCCCCGCCGGACCGCGAGGCGTTCCCGTGCCTGCGCCTGGCCTTCGAGGCGCTGGAGGCGGGCGGTACGGCCCCGGCCATTCTCAACGCGGCCAACGAAGCGGCCGCGGCGCTCTTTCTCGATGAAAAGATGGCCTTCACCGACATCCCGCGCCGCGTGGAGGCGGCCCTCGACGCGCTGGCCGGCTCCGAGGCGTCGTCGCTCGACGAGGTGCGCGCGGTGGACGAGCGGGCGCGGCAGCACGTGTGCTCCGGCGAAGCGGCGGCGCGGTCGGTGTGAGCGAACGTCGGTGTGAGCGAACGTGGGAAGCCGAGGGAACGTCCGTGGTGAGAAGGATGCCCTTCTGAAAACGGGACGCGGGGACGAGAAACACGACCAAATGTGCTCCACGACGAGGAGGAAGAGGACGATATCCCGAAAAATATGGAGGGCTCGAACACGTTCGAGGTGCGGGCCGCCGAATAGTCTCGAGAGCGAGCGTCGGTCCGTTCCCGAAGGCACGGCCCGCGACGCTCTTCACGCCACCCGCCGGGGAACTTGCCGGGGCGGGGATTCTTTGGAAAAAAGCTTTCTCGAAAAGCCGCTGCTCCACTGCGCCGGGCGTCGAAACGAAGACGCGCGCCGGTGCGCTTTTTGCTTTTCTCGTTGGTTCCCGCCGGTCGGCGCATGCTGGCCGACGGGCCGTTCGTCGTTTTGTCGCTCGCCCTTGCTCCGGCGCTCGTGGTCCTCGAAATCCTGTCGTACATCTTCTGGGTCGTCCTGGCGCTCACGTTGCTCGTGTTCGTCCACGAGATGGGCCACTTCCTCGCCGCCAAGCTCTTCGGGATGCGGGTGGACCGCTTCTCGATTGGCTTTCCGCCGGTGATCTTCGGCAAGCAGTACGGCGAGACCGAGTACGTCGTCGGCGCCACGCCGCTGGGCGGCTACGTCAAGATCGCCGGCATGATCGACGAGAGCATGGACACCGAGCACGTCGGCTCCGCGCCCGAGCCGCACGAATTTCGCGCCAAGCCGGTCTGGCAGCGCATCATCGTCATCACCGCCGGGGTCGTGTTCAACGTCATCCTGGCGGCGCTGATCTTCACGGGGCTCAACATGAGCTACGGCGAGACCTACGTGCCCGCCGATGAGGTCGGCGCGGTCTACGTGCAGGAAGGATCGCTGGCGCACGAGCTGGGCCTGCGCACCGGCGACCGCATCACCGCCATCAACGACGAACCGCCCCGGGAGGCCAGCCAGCTCATGCTGGGCAACCCGGACGATTTCCTGGCCGACTCGCTCACGATCACCGTCGAGCGCCAGAGCGAGAAGCGCACCTTCATCGCGCCGCCCAACATCGTCACGCGCCTGACGCGGGCCGCCCGCGAGGGGGAACGCTTCGGCGTGTCGTTTCAACCGGCCATCGTGTCGGCGATAGGCGGCGAGCCGGTGCGCTTCTGGATGGAGCTTAGCGAAAAAATCAAAGCCGCCGAGGGCCGGCCGCTCACCCTTCGCTGGAGGCGCCCCGATTCGGCGCTGACGGACGGTTCGCGGGCGGAGGGGGCCTCGCCGGAAAGGGCGACGCGCCGGGCCGTGTCGAGCGACTCGCAACGGGTGCGGCGCGGCGGCGTCTTCGAGGCGCAGGTTACGCCGCGCTACGACTCGACGGCCGGGCGCTACCTCGTCGGAATCGGCTCGCCGACGCGGGCGATGATGCAGGAGCGCCTCGGGAAGCGGACCGTTTCCTACGGCCCCGGCGAGGCGCTCGCCGCCGGAGTGGGCGAAACCTGGACGACCACCGAAAACATCGCCGAGAGCTTCCAGCGCATCTTCTTCGGGCGCGACAGCTTTCGCGCCAACGTCGGCGGCCCGGTCGAAATCGCGCGCGTCGCCAAGCAGACCGCCGACGCGGGGGGCTATGCCTTCTGGAGCTTCGTGGCGTTCCTCTCGGTCACACTGGCGATCATGAACATCTTGCCGATCCCCGCCCTCGACGGCGGCCACCTGGTGTTTCTCGTCTACGAAGGCATCACGCGCCGCCGCCCGTCGGAGAAGGTGCGCATGGTGATGCAGCAGATCGGCTTCGTGGTGCTGATCGTCTTCATGGCGTTCGTCATCTTCAACGATATTTTGCGCCTGTAGCGCCCGTCGGCGCAGTTTGGGGTTGCAGGTTTCGGGTTGAACGTTTATCTCGAACGTCCGAGGCTGGCAAACCCCGACCCCCGAACCCCCCCACCGCACCGCCGTGCCCAAACCTACGCTCACCGGCGAACCGCAGCCGCCCGAGGACGCCGCCGCGCAGGACGCCCTGCAACAGCGCGGTCGGATGCCGCGGCACGTCGCCATCATCATGGACGGCAACGGGCGCTGGGCCGAGGACCAGGACCAGGCCCGCGCCACCGGCCACCGCGAGGGGGTGCGCTCCGTCCGCGACATCACCGAGGCGTGCGCGCAGCTGGGCGTTCCGTACCTCACGCTCTACACCTTTTCGACCGAAAACTGGGAGCGCCCGGACTGGGAGGTCAATGCGCTGATGAGCCTCCTCGTCAAGACGGTGCGCAAAGAGCGCCAGCGCCTGCTCGAGAACGGCGTGCGCCTGCGCACCATCGGCGACACGTCCGCGTTGCCGTCCGCCTGCCGGCGCGAGCTCGACGAGACGGCCGACGTGACCGCCGGCAACGAGCGTCTCACGCTCAGCCTCGCGCTCTCCTACAGCGGGCGCTGGGACCTCGCGCGCGCCGCCCGGGAGATCGCCCGCCGCGCCCGCAACGGCGACCTCGCCCCTGACGACGTGGACGAGGCGCTCGTCTCGGACCTGCTCTCCACGAGCGCCCTGCCGGATCCCGACCTGCTCATTCGCACCGGCGGCGAGCAGCGGCTCTCCAACTTCCTGCTCTGGGAAGGGGCCTACGCCGAGATGCTCGTCACCGACCGCCACTGGCCGGCCTTTCGTCGCGAACAGCTCTACGACGCCGTGCGCGAGTTTCAGGACCGCGACCGCCGCTTCGGGCGCGTCGCCGACCAGCAGAATGCTTCGCAGCAGAAGGCTCCGCAGCAGAATGTTTCGCAGCAGAACGCCTCCCAGCAACAAGCCGAACCCGCCGCGCCGTGAGGTCGAAGCGGTTAACGGTCAGCGTTCCGCCGTCAGGGGCCGAAGGTCATACCCCGGCGGTGCGGTCAGCCTTTCGGCCCGAAAAGCCTCGTAAGCGCACGACCAACGACCCGTGAATAACGACCTGCGAAAATCGCTCATGCGCTCGCGTCTCGCGCTTCGAACGCTCGCCTCGGGCCTGCTGGCCGCCCTGCTGCTTACAGCGCCCGTCGGGTGCGGCTTCTTTTCCTCCGATGAGGAGCCGCTGCCCGGCGTATACGTCTCCGAGGAGTTTCGCATCCAGAACTCCGACGGCGATATCTTCGACCTCGGCGAAAAGGGGGCCGCACTCGAAATGACTCTCACCGAAAACGGCCAGGTGACGGACGGGCGGCTCGCCGTGCCCGACGGCGTCGAGGGCGCGTGCGCTGTGGAGGAGTCGTTCACCGGCGCCTACGAGCGCGATGGGCAGCGCGTGACGTTCCAGTTTGCCGGCGACTCCCTCGCGGCAGACTGCTTCGACACGGATACGCCGCCGGGGGAGGTAGAATGGGCGTTTTACGAAAACGACGCTACGCTCCGCGCCGACGCGGACGGCTACGTGCTGTTTCTCGAAAAACAACACGGCGTGGGCGACGAATGACCGCCGTCTCCGAAACGCATCTTCGGAGAGGCCGTTAGGCCAACGATCTTACGTAACGATCTTACGTGCAACGGCGGGCGCTTGCGCTCCGATGAGGCCGTTTCGCTCACTTCTTCGACGGCCGCCGCCTCGTTGGGCGACCCCGACGGCGTTGATGGCAGGGTGCGCCTGCCGCAGGACGCCATGCGGCCCCTGACTTTCTCTCGCTCACAGTTCGTCTTCTCATGCGTGTTCGTCTTCTCGTGCTGATCGCAGCCGTGCTGGTGGGAACCGGCGGGACCTCCGTCGCACCGGCGCTTGCGCAGCAGCCCCAGCAGCAGCCGCTCGGGGGCACCCAGGCGCCCGCCGCCGGGGCGCAGCGTCCCGCCCCCGTCACGATCGAGCGTCTGCGCGTGGAGGGAATCGACCGGCAGTCGATGCGCGACTTCGTGCGGCGCGTGAGCGGGCTTACCGAGGGGCAGCAGGTGACGCTGCCTGGCGGCGAGGCCATCGGCGAGGCCATTCGCTCGATCTACGACTCGGGGTTGTTCAGCGACGTGGCCATCGTCGAAGAGGAGGGCGGCGGCAGCACCGACGGCGGCGTGCAACTGCTCATCCGGGTGACGCCCGAGCCGGGGCTGGCGGGCTATTCCTTCAAGGGCGTCGACGACAACGCCCGCGACGACCTCGAGGAGCGCATCACCCTGGCAGAGGGCCGCCCCGTGCGCCCCAGCGACATCCAGCGCGCCGAGCAGGCGATCAAGGCGTTTTATTCCGAGGAAGGCTACCTGCTGGCCGACGTCGAAACCCGGCGCCGGCCGACCGCCTCGGGCGATCAGGTGAATCTGCTCTTCGAGGTGGACCCCGGCAAGAAAGTGGAGGTCGAGGACATTCGCTTTGCCGGCAATGAGGCCTTCGACGACGGGGACCTGCGCGACGCCATGGAAGACACGCGCGAGGACCGCTGGTGGCGCTTCTGGAAGTCCGAGAAGTTCAATCGGGAAAAGTACGAAAGCGACCTCGACCGCGTCGTCGACTTCTACAACGAACACGGCTATTACGACGCCACCATCGTCAGCGACACGACCTACGTGGAGGGCGGCGACGATCTGATCGCGGAAGTGACGGTGCGCGAGGGCACCCAGTACTACGTGCGCAACATCGAATGGCGCGGCAACACCGTGTACCCCGACGCGGTGCTCACCCGCGCGCTCAGCTTCGAGCAGGGCGACGTGTACAACACGAAGAGGCTCCAGAAAAACCTGCGCGGCAACCGAAGCTCCAGCGACGTGACGAGCCTCTACATGGACCGAGGCTACGTGCGCTTTCGCGCGCAACCGAACGTGCAGCCGGCCCCCGGCGACTCGCTCGATCTGGTGTTCGATCTCACCGAGGGGGAGGTCTGGGAGTTCGGCGACATCACCATCGCCGGCAACACCAAAACCAAAGAGCACGTCGTCCGGCGTGAGCTTTACACCGTGCCGGGAAGCAAATTCAGCCGCTCGGACATCCGCGAGTCCATTCGGCGCCTTCAGCAGCTGGGCTACTTCAGCCAGGAGTCGCTCAAAAAAGGCCCGTCCACCAGCTTCGATCAGCAAAACAAAGAGGTGGACCTGACCTACCAGCTCAAAGAGGTCAGCAACGACCAGCTCGAGCTTTCGGGCACGTACGGCGGCTACGGACTGGTCTTGCAGACGAGCTTTACGTTCAACAACTTCTCCGCGCAGAACCTCTTCGACTTCGACGAGTGGCAGCCGCTCCCCGTCGGCGACGGGCAGAAGCTGAGCCTCTCGGTGCGCACCGCCGGCTTCGACTACCAGCGCTACAGCCTGTCGTTTACCGAGCCGTGGTTTCGCGGGCGGCCCACGCCCGTCGGCGGATCGGTCAGCTACGCGCGCATCTCGAGCGACTACTACGGCGGACGCCGTATTCGCCGCGGCGGCGCCAGCGACACCGAGGCGGGCGTCTTCCAGCGCGTCACGACGCAGTTCTTTCGCCGCCAGCGTCTGGACTGGCCCGACGACAAGTTCAGCCTCTCCTCGACGGTCAACTACAACTACTACCGCAACGACAACGGCCTCTACGGCAGCCTGCCGCCGGGGGAGAGCCACCAGCTTTCGTTCAAGCAGGGCCTCTCGCGCAATTCGCAGGACAACCCGCTCTTCCCTTCGCGCGGATCGAAGGTGGATCTCTCGGTGGAGGTGGCGCCCCCGGTCGGCGACCTGATTCAGTTTCACAAATGGCGCTTCAAGACGGGCTGGAACGTGCCGCTCACCTCGAACGGCAAGCTCAGCTTCAACGTCAGCACCGATTACGGCTACATCGGGTCGCTGACCGGCGAAAGGGTGGCCTTCCAGACCTTCGACCTCGGCGGGACGGCCTTCGACTACGGGCGCTACAGCTTCGGCACCGAGCCGATCTACATGCGCGGGTATCCGCAACGGGCGCTCAACCCGTTGCGCGGCACCGACTTCGTCGGCGGGCGCATCCTCAACAAGTACACCTCCGAGCTGCGCTTTATGGCCGTCGACTCGCAGCAGCTCCGGGCCGCGCCGTACCTGTTCCTCGATGCGGCCAATACGTGGGCCGGCTTCGACACCTACGACCCGACGAACCTGTACCGCTCGGCGGGCGTCGGGGCGAAGCTCTATCTGCCCATCGTCATCGTCGGCATGATCGAGGTCAACTACGGCTATAACTTCGACCGCTTCCCGAGCGAAAACCCGAACAATGTGGTCGGCGGGACGCGCACGCTCGAAGACCGCGGCTGGCGCTTTCAGATTTCCTTCGGGGGGAGCGGGCGGGGCGGGAGAGGCGGGGGGGGACGGCGCTGAGGCGTGGCGCGTGGAACGGGCCGCGTAAAACGTGACCCGCGCCCCGTTTCACGTGCTTATGCGCGGTCTACTCGAAAAGTAGCCCCCTGGCCGACTTGTTCTTCGGCTGACTGCGCTTCTGCATCCATGACGACGCTCTCTGACATGTGCTCGGTTTTCGGTCGTGCGCGCGCTGTGCGGCGGGCCGTCGGCTTCCTGCTGGGGGCGGTCGCGCTGGTGCTGGCGGGAGGCGCGGCCCCGGCGGCGGCGCAGCAAGAGATCGCCTACGTCGACTCGGAGTACATCCTGAAGCAGATGCCCGAGTACGCCACGGTGCAGCAACGCCTGGACCGCCTCACCAAGCAGTGGGAGCAGGAGATTTCTGCGCAGAAGGCCCGCGTCGACACCCTCCAGGAGGAGTTTCGCGCCCGCGAACTGCTCTATACCGACGAAGAGCGCAAGCAGCAGCGCCAGAAGATCGAGCAGGCGCGCCAGAAGGTCCAGCAGTTGCGCCAGCGCTACTTCGGCCCCGAGCAAGGGCAGCTCTATCAGCGCCAGAAGAAGCTGATGCGCCCGATTCAGGAGCGCGTGCTGGCGGCCGTGGAAACCATCGCCGAGGGCGAAGACTACGACTACGTCGTCGACAAAAGCGGCCCGGCGCTTTTCATGTATACCAACGAAGAGTACAACCTGACCGACGACGTGCTCGAAGAACTTGGCATTGATGTTGACGGGGAAGGAGGACAGACGGCATCCTCGTCCTCGAGCGCGGGCGAGCGTCGGTAGGGGCGAGGTTCCTGACCGGGGAGAGGGGCGATGCTGTTCTTCGTTTACCATTTTTCGTTCGCTCGTTCCGTTTCACGTATCACACGCTTTCTCATGAACACGCCCCCTCCGTTTATGCTTTCTCGTTCTTCGCGCCGGCTTTCGGCGCTGGCGTTCTTCTTTGCGCTGCTTCTTGCGGCCGCTCCGGTTGCGCAGGCGCAGCAGGCCGGCTACATCACCGAGCAGGCCGTTCTGTCACAAATGCCCGAGATGCAGAAGGCCCAGAAGCAACTCCAGCAGCAGGTGCAGTCCGAACGCCAGCAGCTTCAGCAGAAGCAGCAACAGCTTCGACAGCGCATGCAGAAGTTTCAGAACCAGAGCAACATGCTTTCGGAACAAACGCGCAAGGAGCGCCGCAGCCAGCTTCAAAAGCAGCAGCAGCAGCTTCAGCAACAGATGCAAGCAGCAGCAGCAGCTTCAGCAACAGATGCAGAAGCTGCGCCAGCAAATCGCGCAGCAGGAGCGCGAGTTGCTGCGCCCGGTCATCGACAAGTACCGCGGTGCCGTCGAGGCGGTGGCGCAGGAGCGGGGCCTTGACTTCGTTATCACCGAGCAGGCGCTCGTCTACAACGACGACGCCCAGCAAGCGACGACAGCGAAAGCGGGTCCCGGCCGCGGCGCGGGGGCCCGCTTTACGTTTGCGCAAACGTCGCGCATCTGCGGACGGCGGCGGCTGCGTGCGAGCGGGCTGTTTTTTAGATTGGACGTGCGCTCCGCTTTCCTCTCTGCGTTCCGCCTCGTTCGATGAGCACGCAACCGGCCACGACGACCGCCTCGCCCGACGACGCGCCCGCGACCGACGCCCCGGCGACCGACGGCCACGCCGGCCCAACCGACGCCGAGCGCGTCACCACGCAGACGTTACGCGCGCTCAAGACCGCCGGCACGCCCATCGCCATGCTCACCGCCTACGACTACACCTCCGCACGCCTGCTCGACCGCGCGGGGGTGGACGTGCTGCTGGTGGGCGACTCCGCCTCCAACGTCATGGCCGGGCACGAGACGACCCTGCCGATGACGCTCGACCACATGATCTACCACGCGCAGTGCGTGGTGCGGGGCACGGGGCGGGCGCTCGTGGTGGTGGATCTGCCGTTCGGCTCCTTTCAGGGAAACACCGACGAAGCGCTCGCCTCGGCTATCCGCGTGATGAAGGAAACCGGCGCGCACGCGGTGAAGATGGAGGGCGGCGAGGCCGTCGCCGGCGCGGCCCAGCGCATCGTGGAAGCAGGCATTCCCGTGATGGGCCACCTCGGGCTCACGCCGCAGTCCATTTACGAGTTCGGCACCTGGCAGGTGCGCGCCGAGGACGAAGCGGAGGCCGACCAGCTGCGCCGCGACGCCGAACGGCTGGAAGAGGCCGGCTGCTTTGCGCTCGTGCTCGAAAAGATTCCCGCCGCGCTGGGGAAAGAAGTGTCCGAAACGCTTTCGATTCCGGTGATCGGCATCGGGGCGGGGGACGGGTGCGATGGGCAGGTGCTCGTCTCACACGACCTGCTGGGCCTTTCGACCGACTTCAACCCGCGCTTCGTGCGCCGCTACGCGCGTCTCGACGAAAGGGTCGTCGAGGCCGCCGAGCGCTACGTTGAGGACGTGCGCGGACGGGCGTTCCCGTCGGAGGAAGAAAGCTATTAGTTCGTGGGTCGTTGGTCGTCGTTCGTTGGTCGTTTTCGGGACGCCGGCGACCTTAGCTGAGCGGCACACTATCCACTATCTACCATCCAAAATCCACCGCCTTTAGTTGAGCAACGCGATCGAGGATCGGCAAAACGACCGCTCCGAAGAGCAACCGCTGATCCTGGTTTGCAACGACGACGGGATCGATTCGGAGGGCATCGCGGCGCTGGCCGGGGCGATGAGCGCGCTCGGCGAGGTGCACGTGATCGCGCCGATGGACGAGCAGAGCGCCGTGGGGCACGCCATCACGGTGCGCGACCCGGTGCGCGCCCGCGAGTGGGACTTCGCCGAGGAGGCCGGCGTCGCCGGCGCCTACGCCGTCAGCGGCACGCCGGCAGACTGCGTGAAGCTGGCGGTGCACCAGCTCTTGTCGCGGCGACCGCAGCTGGTGGTCAGCGGCATCAATCGCGGGCCCAACACGGCGGTGAACGTGATTTACTCCGGCACCGTCAGCGCGGCGACCGAGGCGTCGATTCTGGGCGTCGACGCGGCGGCCTTCTCGCTTTGCGAATGGGACGGCGGCCACTACGACGCAGCGGCCGAGGTGGCCCAGCGCGTAGCGCGCCGCATTCTCGCAAAAGGCCTGCCGCCGGGCCTGCTCCTGAACGTCAACATTCCCAACCGCGCCCTCGGCGAGCTGGAGGGCCTTCTCGTCACGCGCCAGGCGCGCTCGCGCTGGGAGGAGTCCTTCGCCCGGCGCGTCGACCCGTTCGACCGGCCCTACTACTGGCTCGCCGGCGAGTTCATCGATCTCGACGAAGGCGACGGCACCGACCTCGACGCCATCGACGACGGCTACGTCTCGATCACGCCCCTCCAGCACGACCTCACCGCCCACGAGCACCTCGCTGCGTTCAAAGAGTGGACGTGGGAGGAGGATTGACGATGGGCGATTGACTGCTGCCCGCAACCCGAAACCCGCAACCGCGAAGCCATGCCCGAGCACGACTCCCTGACCGGCGATCTCGACGCGGTGCTTTTCGACCTCGACGGGGTCTTGATCGACTCCGAGCCGCTGCACGAAGAGGCCAAGCGTCGCGTCTTCGACCACTTCGGCATCGTCGTGCCCGAGACGGTCTACGACCGGTTCAAAGGCCGCACCGATGCAGAGGTGCTGGCGTACGCGGCCGAACACCACGCCGATGGCCGCGTCAGCACCCAGGACCTCATCGAACGCAAGCGCGAGGAGTTCTGGAGGCTGCTGGACGGCCTCGCGCCGATAGACGGGGCCGAGGCCTTCGTCGAAGCCGCCGCCGCGCGCTACCGCATCGGCCTCTGCACCAGCGCCTCGCGGCACACGCGCGAGCTGGCCTTCGACCCGCTCGGCTGGGAGGAGCACTTCGAGGCCTTCGTCACCGCCGAGGACGTGACCTGCTCGAAGCCCGACCCCGAGCCGTACCGCCTCGTTGCCGAGAAGCTGGGCGTCGCGCCCGAGCGCTGCCTCGTCGTGGAGGATTCGCTCAGCGGCGTACGCTCGGCTCGCGCCGCCGGCTGCCGCGTGGCCGCGCTCACCACGTCGATGCCCGAGGACGCCCTTCGCGAGGCCGGCGCGCACGCCGCCGCCGAGAGCTTCGGCGAACTGGCCGAGCGGCTGGGGTGGGAAGAGGCGAGCAGTGCGGGAGCGTAGCTTCCGGAGAGCACGAACGAACCCGTTGCTGATCGCAGCGTTCGGTATGATTGCCTGCGAGACAACGCTCCAACGTAATCGTTTGCTTCCGTCGTAATCGTTTGCTTCCGTCAGCAACGCACACCGACTCATGGAAACGCCCGTCAAGTCGCAGCCGCTCCGCGAACGCCCGCGTGAAAGGCCTCCTTCCAACTCGCCGCAAGCGCCCGGCGGCGAAGCGTGGACGCGAGCGTTGCGCGACCTTCCGGAGGATCTTCCGTACAAAGTCGAAACCAACGCACGAGGCCAACTCGTCTTGACCAGGCACAAGATTTACCACAGCGACTTCCAGGGGGTCTTAATTCGCCTTCTGGCCTCCGAAGAAGGGCCGGCCGCGGGCGGGCACGCCAGCCCGGAATATGCCGTTCACACCGCCGAAGGCGTGAAGGTCCCGGACGTGATCTGGATTTCCACCGAGCGCGCGCGGCAGATCCCGTCCGATGCCGAGGCCAGCCCGGTCGTGCCGGAAATCTGCATCGAAGTGCTCTCGGACTCGAACACCGAGGCGGAGATGGAGGCGAAGCGCCGGCTTTTTTTCGAAGGCGGTGCAGAGGAAGTGTGGATCGTCGGCCGGGGCGGCGAGCTGCGCTTTTTCGATCCGGCGGGTGAACGGGAGCAGTCGGCGCTCGCTCCGACGTTTCCAGAACGCATCGTGTAAAAAGCGGCCCGCTTCGCAGAACGCAAGCTGCGCGGTGAGCCGTTCAAAGCAGACACAGCGGGAGGAACCGCCGTCCAGAAGCCCTCGGCCGTCAGTCGTCCGCGGTCTGCCGTCCTTCCGCCGAGGAGCCGTCATCCAACTGCTTCGGCGGTCCGCCGCCAGAGGTCGTCCGCCGTCCCGAAGCCGGCATCCACGGCGCGCCCTCGAAGGCTTTCGTCTCGTCGACGAAGAGCTGGAGGTGCGGGAAGGGGATCTCGATGTCGGCCTCGCGCAGGGCTTCGCGCACCTTTTCGGTGTATTCCCAGCGCACCGGCACTTCCTGCTTGGGGTTTTTCAAAAACAGGCGCAGGCGCATGTTGACGCTCGAATCGCCCATCTCCGTCACGATCACCGACGGCTCGTAGTCCGGGTGCCAGCGGTCGTCGCCCTCGGCTTCCTTCAGGACCACCTCGCGCGCTTCCTGCGGGCGCTCCTTGTAGGCGATGCCGAAGAAAATTTCCACACGCAGCACGTCCTTCATCGTGTGGTTCAGCAGCTTCTGGTTGATCATCTGCGTATTGGGCATCACCATGACCTCATTGTTGAGCGTGCGCATGCGTGTGGAGCGCAGCGTGATGTCCTCGACGGTGCCGAACTGGCCGTCGACCTCCACGTTGTCGCCTATGCGGAAGGGCTTGTCCATCATGATGGTGACACCGCTGATGAAGTTCTCCAGCGAGTCGCGCGCGGCGAAGCCGATGGCGATTCCGGCAATCGACAGGCCGGCGACCAGCCCCGTGACGCTGTCGAAGATCTGGTCGAGCACGAGGACGGCGATAAAGACCGACGCGACGGAGCGGTAGACTTTCAGGAGAACGCCCTGAAGGCCGGCGTCGACGCGCTGCGAGCGGTCGAGCAAGCGAAACAGCACGATCTGCACCCCGCGATAAACGAGGTACAGTAGCCCCAGCACGATGAGTGCCTGCACCAGGCGCGGCACGAAGCCGACGAAGAAGTCGATGGTGAGGGCGTAGACGCGCTGCCAGAGCAGGTCCCACTCTCCGCGCATCAACAGCCGCGTCGCCTCGCTGACCTCCGCGCTGAGGAGCTGGATCGTCGAGGAGTCCGGCGGAGTGGCCTGCTGGCCCGTCGTGTCGCGGGCGGCGCCCATGAGCTGCTCCGTCGCCGACTGGGGCGGGGCGGCGGTTGCGGCCGTTTCGTGGGAAGCAGCGGAGGGCATGGCGTGGTGCGTGAGGCGTGATTGCGTAAAACGCGCAACGTTCAACGTGTCACGCAACGTTCAACGTGTCACGTTTCACGTTCCGACAACCGCCCGACCGCCGCTTTCAGCGTATTCTTCAGAAGCATCGCAATCGTCATCGGCCCCACGCCGCCGGGGACGGGCGTAATCTGGGACGCGCGCTTGCGGGCCGCGTCGAAGTCCACGTCCCCGACCAGGCGGTAGCCTCTCTCGCGCGTGTCGTCGTCGACGCGGTTGATGCCGACGTCGATCACGCAGGCGCCGGCTTTCACCATGTCGCCGCTGATGAGGCCGGCGCGCCCCACGGCGCTGACGAGGATGTCGGCCGTGCGCGTGTGCTGGCCGAGGGCGCGCGTGCGACTGTGGCAGACGGTGACCGTGGCGTTGGCGTCGCGGTGCAAAAGCAGGTTGGCCAGCGGACGGCCCACCAGGTTCGACCGCCCCACGATGACGGCATGCGCACCTTCGATGTCGACCTCCGAGCGGCGCAGCATTTCCATGATGCCGGCGGGCGTGGCGGGCACGAAGCCGTCCGCGCCGGTCATGAGGCGGCCCGTGTTTTGGGGGTGGAAGCCGTCCACGTCTTTCGCCGGGGCGATGGCCTGGATGACTTTTTCCTCGTCGATGCGGTCCGGCAGCGGGAGCTGCACGAGGATGCCGTCGACTTCGTCGTCGCTGTTGAGCCGCGCGAGTGTGCCGAGCAGTTCGTCTTCGGTCACCTCCTCGGGGTCGAAGCGGAGCGTCTCGGCGTCGATTCCCGCCTCGGCGGCCGCTTTTTCCTTGCCGCGCACGTAGGAGGCGGAGGCGGCGCTGTCGTTGGCCAGGATGACGCGCAATGCCGGCGGACGGGGTCCCGCGTCGAGGTGCTCCGCGACGGCTTGCTGGACTTCCTCGCGCACCTCGGCGGCGAGGGCGCGCCCGTCGATGAGGGTCGAGTCGGTGTCGGGCATGGCGGGCGGGGACGTGTGAGAAGGCGCGGCGCGTTTTCGAAGGCGTTCGGCCGTCAGCGGTCAGTCGTCAGCGGTCCGCCGTCAGCCTCTCGGGCCGAGAAGCTGATAGCCGATAACTGGCCGCCAAAGAAAAGGTAGCCCGTGCGGGGGGCGGTGTCAACGATTTTCGGCGCGTTCGAACGGACTGATGCACGGGCGCGCGCAAATAAGCGGCGAAATTTTCGCGTCTGGGGTTGGTGTGGGGAGCAAAATTCTTACGCTCACCCTAAAAGGCAAAAAGTGATGCGTGATTCGTGATGCACTTCAAGGGTACTTCCCCCGCGAGGGGATGACTTGTCGGCCCCTCCCTCCAGTCGGGGCGCACCCCGGAGAGTACTTCCACCCCGGAGAGTACTTCTTCCCTTCGGTCAGAGCGCTCCTTTCAGTCGGGGCGCGTGATGAGACTCGCCGCGATTGCTCACATGGAGACTTCGCAAGACGCTGCGTCCGAGATGAACACGTCCAAGAACGGCACGCCGAATCGTCGGGTCACCGTCATGAAGTTCGGCGGCACGTCCGTCGGTCGGCCCGAGCGAATGCGCCAGGTCGCCCGGATCGTCAAAACGAGTGCGGCGGAGGGGCGGCCCGTCGTGGTGGCCTCGGCGCTCAGCGGCGTGACGCGCCAGCTCGACGCTGCGCTCGAAGACGTCGCCGCCGGGCGCCTCGCCCCCGAGCAGGCCGTCGAGGCGATGCGCGAGCGGCACACCGAGCACGCCGCCGCCGTGCTTCCGCCCGAAGGGCGCGAGCGCTACGAATCGCTGCTGGAGCGCGAACTGGCGCGCTACGCCGACGCGCTGCGGCAGGCCGCTACGTCGGGGGCCACGCCTGAACTCCGCGACCGCGTGCTGGCGACTGGCGAGCTGTGCTCGGTGCCGCTCCTGGCCGAGGCGTTGCGCGCGGAGGGCCTCAACGCCGCCTACGGCGTCTCCACCGAGCTGTTCGTCACCGACGATGCCTTCGGTAAGGCGCGCGTGGACCGCGACGCGACCGCGAAGAACGTGCGCGGCTGGTTTGCCGGCTGCGCCGACGAGGCGATTCCGCTTTTGGCCGGCTATGTGGGAAGCACGCCCCAGGGGCAGACCACCACGCTCGGCTTCGAGGGCAGCGACTACTCCGCCGCGCTGGTGGCCGCCTTCCTTCGGGCCGACGCCTTCGAGCGCTGGACCGACGTGGACGGTCTCTTCACCGCCGACCCCAACGCCGACCCCGACGCCGAGCACATCGACGAGCTGACGATGGAGCAGGCCGCGCGCCTCAACGACGAAGGCGGCCTGGGCATGCACCCGAAGGCGCTGCGCCCGCTCCTGGAGGCCGGCATTCCTGCGCACATTCGTTGCACCACCAAGCCGGAGGGGGAGGGCACGCGCATTCGGCCGGAAGGCGTTTTGGCAGAAGAACGGGTGTGATGCGTGATTCGTGACGTTGCTTTTTACATTCGCCGGGCAAAAATTCGAGCGGCAACGCTTGCGAAATGGCATTGGCGGGAGAACCAGAGCGCAGGTGATTCGGATGCTTACCGCACGAATCACGCATCACGAATCACGCACTTTTCTCATCGAACCACCAGACGAATCACAGCCCCTCTTCTCGAACACCCCCCAACGCCATGAATCTCAAAGCAGGCATTCTGGGCGCGACCGGCGCCGTCGGGCAGACCTTCATCCGTCTTCTGGACGAGCACCCGTGCGGCTGGCTGGCGGGCACGCCGATGCCCGAAGGCGTCGCCGGTCTGACCGTGCAGGAGTGCGCGCCGGACGCCTTCGACGGCTGCGACTTCGTCTTCAGCGGCCTCGACTCGACGGTCGCCGGGCAGATCGAGCGCGCCTTCGCCGCCGCCGGTGTCCCGGTCATTTCCAACGCCAAAAACTACCGGATGCAGGGGGACGTGCCGCTGCTGGTGCCGGAGATCAACCCGGGTCACGCCGCGCTCATCGAGCGGCAGTCCTGGGGCGACGCCGGCGGCGACGGAGCGGCCGGAACGGCGGGCGACGGCGGTTTCGTCGTGACCAATCCCAACTGCTCGACCGTCGGCCTCGTCTGCGCGCTTGCGCCGCTCCAGGAAGCCTTCGGCGTCGAGGCGGTGCAGGTCGTCACGATGCAGGCTCTGAGCGGGGCCGGCTACCCCGGCGTGCCGTCCCTCGACGCCGTCGGCAACGCGCTGCCCTACATTGGCGGGGAAGAGGGCAAGATGGCCTCCGAGCCGCACAAGATCCTGGGCACGCTCGCCGACGGCGGGGACGTGCAGCACATGAACTTCCCCGTCAGCGCGCAGTGCAATCGCGTGGCTGTCATCGACGGGCACCTCGAAGCCGTCTCGGTGCGGCTGACGAGCGAGCCGAGTCCGGCGGAGGTGAAAGAGGCGCTGCGCTCGTTCACGCCGGCGACCGACGGGATGGATCTGCCCAGCGCGCCGGAGCAGTTCATGCGCGTCTTCGAGGAGGAGCGCTTCCCCCAGCCGCGTCGCCACGCTGGCCTGGGCGGCGGCATGACCACCTCGGTGGGCCGCGTGCGCTCCTGCCCGGTCATGGGAATCAAGATGGCGCTGCTTTCGCACAACACGGTGCGCGGCGCCGCCGGCGGGGCCATCCTCAACGCCGAGCTGCTGGCAAAAGAAGGGCGTCTGGAACCGAGGGCATCTCGGCGTGACGTGGGCGTGTCCTGATCGCGAGGCGTGACGCGTTGGACGTTGCGCGTGACACGTTGGACGTTGCGCGTTTTACGCAATCACGCAACACGCGCATTACGCATCACGTCCCCATGGCCGATGACGAGAACATCACGCTTCGCCGGGCCGAGAAGCGCGACAAAGACCGCGTCGCCGTGCTCTGGACGGCCTTTCTGGAGGAGCAGGCCGAGCACGACGCCCGCTTCGAGGTCGCCGACGACGCGCGCGAGCGCTTCGACAACGATTTCCCCGTCTGGATTGACGACGGCACGCAGCGCACCGTCGTGGCCGAGCGGGCGGGCGAGGAGGGAGAAGCCGAACTCATCGGGTTCGCCACGGCGCACCGCTGGGGGCCGCCGCCCATCTACGCCGAGGCGTCGGAGGTCTTCGTGGACGAGTTTTACGTGGCCCCGGAGGCGCGCCGCCAGGGGGTGGGCCGCCGCCTGGCCGAGGCGCTGGGCGACTGGGCCGACGAGCTGGACGCCGACCGCCTGCGCCTGCGCGTGCTGCACGACAACGAGGCGGGGCGCGCCTTCTGGCAGAGCGTCGGCGGCGCTCCGTTCGCGGTGACGATGACGGTGGAGCGGGAGCGCGAAGAGCGAGCGGAAGAACGGCCCGAGCAACGACGTATCGGATTTTGATTCGTCCCTTCGAGGTATTAAATTCAGGTGAAGTGATTGACGGGAACACCGCCTGTTCCGTAGCATTGTAAGTCCTCCGCGCCGAAAGACGCGGCAGCGCAAACAACGACGCGCGGGTGTAGCTCAGCGGCGAGAGCATCTGCTTGCCATGCAGAAGGTCGGGGGTTCGAATCCCCTCACCCGCTCCAACGCATTTCGGTGTCCCGCGAAAGCGAAGTCAGCCCCCGAGGCGGCTTCGCTTTTCTATTGGCGCGCTCAGTCCCGTGACACGCCAAGCGCCTCACGCCAAGCACCTCACGCCAAGTGCCACGCGCATTCATGAAAGGCATCATTTTGGCCGGGGGCGCGGGCACGCGGCTGCGTCCGGCGACCACGGCGGTGAGCAAACAGCTGCTGCCCGTCTACGACAAGCCGATGATCTACTACCCGCTCTCGGTGCTGATGCGGGCGGAAGTGCGCGAGATCCTCGTCATCTCGACGCCGCGCGACCTGCCGCGCTTCCGCGAGCTGCTGGGCGACGGGGGGCAGTGGGGCCTGTCGCTCCAGTACGCCGAGCAGCCGCGCCCCGAGGGCATCGCGCAGGCGTTCCTGATCGGGGAGGGCTTCACCACCGGCGCGCCTGTCGCGCTCATCCTGGGCGACAACCTGTTCTACGGACAGGGCCTCACCGAGATGCTGCGTCGCGCCGCACGCCGCACCGAGCGGGAGGGGGGCGCGACCGTCTTCGGCTACCGCGTGAACGATCCCGAGCGCTACGGCGTGGTCGACTTCGACGACGAGGGCCGCGCCACCAGCATCGAAGAAAAGCCCGACCAGCCGCGCTCGCGTTACGCCGTCACCGGCTGCTACTTCTACGACGAGCGCGTGACTGGCATTGCGCGCGAGCTGGAGCCGTCCGACCGGGGCGAGCTGGAGATCACGGACGTCAACCGCGCCTACCTCGACGAGAACGCGCTTCACGTGGAGCGCATGGGGCGCGGCGTGGCCTGGCTCGACACCGGCACACACGGGTCACTGCTTCAGGCGTCGCACTTCGTGGAAACCATCGAGGCGCGGCAGGGCCTCAAGATCGCCTGTCCCGAAGAGATCGCCTACCGCCAGGGCTGGATCAGCGCCGAGGACGTGAAGCGCCTGGCGCAACCGCTGGCCAAAAACGACTATGGGCGGTATCTGTTGGACCTCGCACGTAATGCGTGACACGTGACGCGTGACACGTTGCACGTTTTACGCAATCACGCAATCACGCATCACGCTCCCATGACCGTCACCGACACCGACGTGCCCGGCGTGCGTCTCATCGAGCCGGTGCGCCACTCCGACGCGCGCGGTTCGTTCATGGAGGGGTGGCACCGGGCGCGTTACCGTGAGGAAGCAGGCCTGCCGGCCGACTTCGTGCAGGACAACGTGTCCTTTTCCAAACAAGGGGTGCTGCGCGGGCTGCACTACCAGCACCCCCAGGCGCAGGGCAAGCTCGTGAGCGTGCTGGAAGGGAACGTCTTCGACGTGGCCGTCGACCTGCGCCCCGACTCGCCGGCGTTCAAAGCGTGGACCGCCTGCCGCCTCTCGCGCGAGAACGGACGCCAGCTCTACGTGCCCGAAGGCTGCGCACACGGCTTCCTGGCGCTCACAGACGCGCTCGTGCAGTACAAATGCACGGCCTACTACGCCCCCGCCTGCGACCGCACGCTCGCCTGGGACGATCCGGCCTTCGCCGTCGACTGGCCGCTGGCGGAGCTTTCGCGTAGCGCGCCCGTGCTGTCCGAAAAGGACGCCGCCGCGCCGACCTTCGCCGAGGCCCCGTCCGAGACCCTGCCGGGGCGGTCGGGCGCTTCTGGGTCGTAGGGCGACTCCGTGCGCCCGGAGCAAAACGGTACGACGTGGCCGTTACGCCCCGGCGCCCTCCGCTTCTGCCCGCTCCTCTTCCACCAGCCGCCCCTCTTCGAGGTGCAAGACGCGGTCGGCGCGCTCCGCGAGCGTCAGGTTGTGCGTCACCAGCACGAACGTCTGCGCGCGCTCGCGGCTGAGGCGAACCATCTCGTCGTGGAGCGCCCCGGCGGTTTTGGTGTCGAGGTTGCCGGTCGGCTCGTCGGCGAGGACGAGCGCCGGGCTGTTCATCAAGGCGCGGGCGAGGGCCACGCGCTGCTTCTCGCCGCCGCTCAGCTCGGACGGGCGGTGCCCGGAGCGTTCGGCGATGCCCAGCGCCTCGAGCAGTTCCCTCGCGCGGGGCCGGGCGTCGCGGAGCCTCTGCTGCTGGATGAGCGCGGGCATGGCGGCATTCTCCAGCGCCGTGAACTCCGGCAAGAGGTGGTGAAACTGGAAGACGAACCCGATCTCGCGGTTGCGGAAGGAGGCCAGCGCCTCGTCGTCTTTTTCGAAAAGATCTTCCCCGCGAAAGCGCACGGTGCCCGAGGTGGGCCGGTCGAGCGCCCCCAGCAGGTGCAGCAGCGTGGACTTGCCCGTCCCGCTCTCCCCCACGACGGCGACCACCTCGCCGCGCTCCACAGCCATCGAGAGGTCGCGCAATACTTCCAACTCGCCCCCGCCGGTCGGGAAGCGCTTGGTGAGCGCGTCGGCTTCGATCAGGGCATGGTCGATTGGCGATGGGCGATGTTCGATTGCTTCCTTCTCGACGTTCATGCGGCTACGCTGCGCGTTGCTTTCCAATCGACAATCGCTAATCGCCCTTCGTAAATCGCGTCAATCTCCTCGCTCGATGTCGTACTTGTTGAGCTTGTTGTACAGGTGTGAGCGCTGGATGCCGATGGCCTCGGCGGTCCGGCTCACGTTCCACTCGAACTCGTTGAGCTTGCGGCGGATGAAGATTTCCTCGGCGCGGTCGCGGAAGTCGGAGAAGTCCTCGTGTTCCTCCAGCAGGCGCCCGACGGCCCCGTTTTCGCCCTCTCCGGCATCCGCGCTTCCGGAGGCGACTTCCGAGGTGCTGGTTGCGCCCGGACGCACGTAGTGGTCCACGTCGGCGGCGCTGATCTCGTCGGCCTCGCTCATGATGAGCAGGCGCTCGACGACGTTGTGCAGCTCGCGCACGTTGCCGCGCCACTCGTAGTCCTTCATTCGCTCGAGCGCCTCGTCGGAGAAGCTCTTCTGCGGCAACCCGTTACGCTTGACGCTCAAGCGCGAGAAGTGCTCGGTGATGAGCGGGATGTCGCTGCGACGCTCGCGCAGCGGCGGTACGTTGATGAGGATGACCCCGAGGCGGTGATACAGGTCCTCGCGGAAGTGGCCCGCCTCGATTTCTTTCTGAAGGTCCTTG
>PXTX01000106.1:4028-12254 GCA_003023275.1 Bacteroidetes bacterium SW_4_67_19 | reverse complement strand
TCCCGCCGAGCACCGCGACCATCGTGGCGGCGATTCTGGCGCTCTACCCGTTCGCGGTTTGACGCCGCAGCAACGTGCCCGCCGCAGGCGCTTCATCAGTTCCCGCCCGTCTCGCTGGCTGCTCCGGCGGCGTCCTCCTCGATGGGTTCCAGCCGGTAGAGCTTGCCATCCTCGGCGTCGGTGAGGAAGTAGAGATACCCGTCGGGCCCGGTCGCCACGTCGCGGATGCGGCCGAACTCTTCGCTGAGAAACTCTTCTTGATGGGCGACCGCTGCGCCGTCCAGCTCCACGCGCAGCATCTTCTGGTGGGAAAGGGCCCCGAGGAAGAGGTCGCCCTGCCAGTCGGGGAACCGGTCGCCGGTGTAGAACGCCATGCCCGAGAGCGCCGGCGAGGGGTCCCAGTACGTCACCGGCTGCGTCATGCCCGGCGCCTCGACGCCGCCGATGGGCGACTGGTCGGAGTACTCGTCGCCGTAGGTGACGGCGGGCTGCTGCCAGATGGCGCGCGTCTCGGGGTGAATGGCCATGCCCTGCTGGTTGCGGTGGCCGTAGCTGTATAGCTCGTCGGGAATGTCCTCGCGCCCCACGAAGGGGTTGTCCTCCGGGATGTCGCCGTCGAGGGTGAGGCGCACAGTCGTGCCGATGGTGTTGGTCGAGTCCTGGGCGCCGGGCCCCTCGCCCCGTTGCCCGCGCTCGCCCAGGGTGACGACCACCGTGCCGTCGCCGGGAAAGGCGATGCGCGAGCCAAAGTGGATGTTCGACTCCACGAAAGGAAACTGCCGGTAGAGCGTCTCGAGGTCGGTGAGTGCCGTGTCGCCCTCGAGCTTCGCCCGGGCGAGCACGGTGCCCGCGTCCCCCTCGCCCGGGGCGGAGTAGGTCAGGTAGATCCAGCCGGTCTTCTCGTAATCGGGATGGAGGCGCACGTCGAGCAGGCCGCCCTGGCCTTCCGCCAGCACCTCGGGCACGCCCGAGAGCGCCGTGGCGGAGTCGCCGTCGGCGAGGAGCAAATCGCCCGAGCGTTCGGTGATGAGCTTGCGGCCGTCCGGCAGCCACGCCACGGCCCAGGGGTGGTCGCGCCCACTCATCATGCGCCGGACGCGGAACGTCGCCGCTTCGGTCTCGACGCTGTCGAGTACCACTTCGCCCTCGGCGTTGCGCTGCATGGGGGGCGCCTCGGCTTCGCCATCGAGGGCGCAGCCGGCGAGGAGGCCGGCGCCGAGTGCGGCGAACAGGGGCGCTGAAGGAATCAGGCGCATCGTAAAGAGCGGGGCTGTCGGAGGAAAGTGGGAATGCTACGTGTGGCAGCGCGCACCTGCTTCGTGACGTCTTCCGGGATCAGGGAGCGGCACGGCACGGTTACAAGAATAGTCGAGGAAGCGAAAACGATCCCGAAGCCCAGCGAGACGGCCATCGGGATGAGCTGCGTGGCCCGGCGGGAGGTCTCCAGGAAAAGGGGCGTCAGGCCGCCGAAGGTCGTCTCTTTGGTGCCCACACGTGCTCGCGTATACATGAGCGACGCCCGCCCGTGTTCAAACGAGCCGCCGCGCGCGCAGGCACTTCTTGAGCCACCGCCGCTTGCGCATCAGCTCGCCGACGCTGAGGGCGTCCTGCGCCTTGCCGAGCTTCTTCTTGGCGGCAGAGTGCACGCGGCGCACGGACGTGTTCTGCCCGTTGGCCTGGAGGGTGTAGGCCAGTTCGTTGGCCAGGTCGGCGCACTCCTGGCGCAGCTTCTTCTCGCGGGCGTTCACGTCGGTGACCTGCTGCTGGGGGCGCCCGTTCGAGGCCCCGCCCTGGCGGCGGCGGTCTTCGAGGCGTTCGTGCCGGTGGCGCTCCGGGGTGCGGCCGGCCACCTCCTTCAGCTGCCACGGCGCGCGTTCGCCCTGGTCGGGGGGCTGGCGATCGGGGTTCAGGGTCGGCGGCTCTTCTTTTTTGTGTTCGAGGCCGAGCTGCTCCTCGCTGGCGATCCAGTCGAGGGTGTGGACGACCTCGGTGTCGTCGGAGGCGTAGAGGTCGCAGCGGTTGGCCTGCGGCGGCCAGCTTTTGACGTAGCGCATCCCGCGAAAGATCTGCTGCATCGTCTTGGAGCGGGCGCGCACCAGGTCGGCCTTGACGATCACGCTCAAGGGTTTGATGTCGGTCCCCTCGCCGATCATGTCGACCTGCACCATCACGTCGACGTCGCCGTCGCGGAAGGCGTCGAGGCGCTCTTCGCGCTTCTTTTTCGGAATGTCCTGTCCGATGCGCGTGGCAATGAAGTCGAGGAAATGCTCCTGCACGTAGTCCAGCATGGCCGCCGCGTGGCGGTTGGTCATGGCGATGACGACCATCTGGTGGTTGCGGAAGTCGTATTTCCCGTTGCGCGCCATCGACGTAGAAAGCGCGCGCCGCTTTTCGGCGAAGCGCTCGAACGCCGGCTTCAGAAGCGCCTCCAGATACACGTCGTGGAAGCGCAGGCGCTTGCGGGCGAAGTAGGCGTCGAGGTCGTCTTCTTCGCCCGCGATCTCGCGCAGCTCCGAGAGCGAGAGGTTGACCTCTTCGCCCGTGTCCTCGCGGATCATCTGGAGGTCGTAGTCGACGACGTGGGCGTCCACGCGCTTCAGGATGCCGCCCTCGGCGTGGGCGTCGCGCATGGTGACTTCGTGGAGCGCTTCGTAGTACTGATTGCCGTCTTCGTCTTCGGTGTGCGGCACGCCGTAGAGGGCCTTTCCGTCCGAGCGCAACGGCGTCCCGCTTAGTCCGATGGAGCGCGCGTAGGGGATGCCGGAGATTTTTTCTGCCCAGGCGCCGTCGACGGCCAGGTGGTGCACCTCGTCGAAGACGAGCAGGCTTTCGGCCCGCTCGCAGAATTCGCGCAGGGCGCGCCGCCCGCTGTCGCCGCTGGCGTACTGGTAGGTGGTGATGACGATTTCGGTGGCGAGGTTTTTCAGGAAGACCTCGTCCGAGTCGGCCACGCAGAAGGAGAGCGGGGGCGCGCCGAGGTAGGCGAAGGTCTGGGCCAGTTCCTCGGGGTCGGCGTACTGGTCGCGCAGGTTGCCGCGCGGGACGAAGACGACGAGCTTTTCGGCCGTGCCCATCGCGCGGGCCATCACGAAGGACGCCAGCGCAGCGATGGTTTTGCCGTAGCCGGGCACGAAGACGCCGAGGTGATTCGTCTCGCCGCGCGCCCAGGCGGCAGCCAGTTTTTCGAGAAAGGCGCGCTGGCCGTCGCGGAATTGGAAGCCGCCCTGAAGCTGGATGCCGGGAAGCGCGGAGGAGGCGGTCTGGCGGGGCACTGCGGAGACGCGGGAGCGGAGAAGAGCGGGCGTCACTTCACAAAGAAGTGAGTGCGGCGCGCGGTGTCAAATGATCTTTTCTGAAGGACGGATGCCCGCTGAAAGACGGATGCCCTACGCGTCGGCTGCGACATCATCGGGGCGAACGGCGATTTCGGGAAACGCCTCCAGCACCGGCTCGTCATAGGTAAGCAGCCGAGTGTTGAGATTGTCGGCGAGCTGGACGTACTCGCAGTCGTAGGGGGAGCGGCCGGAGCGGTCGGCAAGGCGGAGCACGGCTTCGGCACCGACCTCGAACGTGTGGTTTCCGATGAATGCTTCGGCAGCGCTGACGCGCTCGGTCTCGTCGCACCCTCGCTGCGTGCGCCGCGTTCCTCCGGCGGCCACGGGCATTTTCGGCGAAAACACGCCGTTTCAGCGGGGCTGTTGCCGTGCGCGCTTGGGCGCGATGCATCGCGCCCCTACGTTTTTAAAACGGACGGTTCTGCCCCTCCCGCACTCCCATACTCCTGCATTCCCCCATCTCCCGCACTCCCATACTCGAATTCACCACCCGCTACGACCGCGACATTCTGGCGCTGGCCGTGCCGGCGCTGGGGACGCTGGCCGTGGGGCCGCTCGTCTCGCTGGTGGACACCGCCTTCGTGGGCCAGCTGGGGCGCGTGCCGCTCGCCGCGCTGGGGGTCAACGCCTCGGTCTTCTCGCTGGCGTTTATCGTATTCAACTTCCTGGCCTACGCCACGACGCCGCGCGTGGCCTCCGCCTACGGGCGCGGCGACCTGGAGGAGGCGGGGCGCACGGTCGTGCAGGCGCTTATGCTGGCGACGGGGCTGGGGCTGGCGGCCACGCTCGTGCTCGAAGCGGGCGCGCCGCTCATTCTGCGCGCGATGGGGGCAGGCGGCGACCTGATGACGCCGGCGCTTCGCTACCTGCGCATCCGCGCGCTCGCCGGGCCGGCGGTGCTTCTGGTCTTGGCCGGCCACGGCGCCTTTCGCGGCTACCAGGACACGCGCACGCCGCTCTACGTGTCCCTCGCGCTCAATGCCGTCAACGCGGCGCTCGACCCCCTCCTGATCTTCGGCCTCGGCTGGGGCCTGACCGGTGCGGCGACCGCGACGGCGGGGGCGCAGTGGACCGGCGCGCTGGGTTTTCTGTGGCTGCTGCTGGGGCGGCGGCGCGAGGCGCTGGGCGTCGTGCTGGAATGGCCGCGCCTGCGGGCGCTTCTGCCGTTCATGAAAGCCGGCTGGACGCTGGCCTCGCGCACGCTGGCGCTGACGGGCACGATGGCGCTGGCGACGGCGGTGGCGGCCCGCGTCGGCACCGCCGAGGTGGCCGCGCACCAGGTCGCTGCGCAGTGCTGGTCATTTCTCGCGCTGGTGGTCGACGCGCTGGCGGTGGCCGCGCAGGCGCTCGTGGCGCGCTACCTCGGCGAAAACCAACCGGGCGAGGCGCGGGCCGTGGCAAACCGCCTGCTCGTGATGGGGGGCGCGGTAGGAGCCGCCCTCGGAGTCGGCTTCTGGCTCACCCAGCCGGTCCTGCCGGCCCTCTTCACCGACGACCCGGCGACGACGCGCCTGCTGCTCGCCGTCGTGCCCTTCGTGGCGCTGATGCAGCCGCTCAACGCACTCGTCTTCGTGGGCGACGGGGTCTTTCTGGGGCTGGAGGATTTTTCGTATCTGGCGAAGGCCATGGTTGCCTCCGCGGCGGGCGCGGCAGCGGTCCTACTCCTGGTCGTGCCGCTGGGCTGGGGACTGGCGGGCGTCTGGTGGGGCCTGGTAACGCTCATGGCGCTGCGCCTCGTGACGCTGGGGGCACGCTACGTGCGCGCCGGGCTGTTTGCCGGGGCGGCGGAGGGCGAAGCCGCAGACGAGCACGCCGAAGCGGAAGCGCATTGATGATGCCGTTTACGGCAGATCGGGGGCGTTTCTTGCTGCCCCTCATGTTCAATTTTTGCCGGAGACGCGCCATTGGCACGTCTACACAGGTGTTTTTGGCCTGCGTCAAACACGTATCGCAGCGCGGGGCGTCTCTACATGCCCCGCAAACATAAAAAAGGCCCCTCACGGTGTCGTGAGGGGCCGAATGCGCCTGGTACCCGGGGAGGAGGGGGGCTGAGGCACCAGGCGCAAGCCGTAAAAAGGAAATGTTGTTTGCCAGTTGTTTTTTCAGTCGGGGCGCCCGGATTTGAACCGGGGACCTCATCGTCCCGAACGATGCGCGCTGCCGGACTGCGCCACGCCCCGCTTTTTCCCAAAGGGACGCTCTGGTATACGGCGCGGGCGGGAATGGTCCCGGCCCGGCCCGGCGTTTTAGCGAAGTTCAGTCGAAGAGTGCGGGCGACGGTCGTTCCGTCCGCAGGGGTGAGCTTTCCGAAACGCACTCGCCGCACGGCTCCGCGGAAAGGGCAAACGTTGCCGTCCAGCGTTCGACGTCAGGCCGGCGCGTGCGCTGCTTCTGGGTCCGTTGCCTCGTCCCGCCGTTGCTCGGCCGCCGTGCCCACGGCGGCGGGAACGGAGCCGAAGCCGTCTTCGGCAAGCCGCTCGGCGAGTCCTTCCTTGATACGTTTGACGAGGTTGGGCCCTTCATAGACGAGCCCGGTGTAGAGCTGCACGAGCGAGGCGCCGGCGCGGATCTTCTCGTATGCCGCTTCGGCGGAGTCCACGCCTCCGACGCCGATGATGGGCACGCGGCCCTCGGTGAGGCGGTAGAGGTAACGCACCAGCGCGGTGGAGCGCCCCGCCACGGGGGGGCCGCTGAGCCCGCCGGCGCCGATCTCCGCCAGGCGCTCCGGCGAAGCGGTGAGGCCGGCGCGGTCCGGGGCGGTGTTGGCGGCGACGAAGCCGTCGACGCCGTGAGCGCGCGCGACGGCGATGGTGTCGTCGAGCGCGCTGTCGTAGAGGAGGCGGTCCGTCTCGGGCGGGCTGAGCTTGACGAGCACCGGCAGGTCGTCGAGGCGCAGGCGCCGGCGCTCGGCGAGGATCGCCTCCAGCAGGGCGTCCAGCGCGTGCGGTTCTTCGAAGGTACGTCCCGTTTCGGTGTTGGGGCAGGAGACGTTGAGCGTGACGTAGTCGGCCAGCGGGGCGAGGCGGTGAAACGTCTGGCGGTAGTCTTCGACCGCGTCGGCGCTGGTGAGCGAAGGGTCGGGCGTCCGGGCGATGTTAAGGCCCATCGGTGCAGTGCGAGGGGCGTTGGCGTCTTCCAGCCGTCGCGCCACGGCGTTCGCTCCTTCGTTGCCCAGCCCCATGCGGTTGATCAGGGCGCGGTCTTCCGTCAGGCGAAAGGCGCGCGGCCTGGCGTTGCCCTCGGCGGCGCGGGCCGTCACCGAGCCGACCTCCGAAAAGCCAAAGCCCAGCGCCTCCCAGAAGCGCACCAACTGGGCGTTTTTGTCGAACCCCGCCGCCAGGCCGATGGGGTTTTTGAAGTCGAGCCCCCAGATGTTCTGGTAGAGCGTGGCGTCTTCGAAGCGAAAGACCGGCTCGACGGCCTCGGGCCGCAGGCGCTGCACCAGCCGCGCCGTCCCGGTCGCCAGGCTGTGCGCTTCCTCGGCCCCCATCTGGAACAAGAGCGGACGCAAAAAGCGGTACATGGAAATTGGTTGACGGTCGAAAGTTCGAGGTGCTCGCTGCGCAACTTTCAACGTTAAACTTGACACGTGCGACCAATTCTCACCAGCCCGGCGTGAAGCGCAGGCCGAAGTGGCCGCCCTTGTCGGGGCGCTGGAAGGGGTAGGCGTAGTAGGCTTCGATGATGAGCTGCCCGAGCAGGTTGAAACGCGCCGCTGCGCCGGTGCTGAAGACCGGGTAGTGGGTGGTTGCTTCGAGCTTGTTTTCGTCGGTGACGAATGAAAACGGATCCACGTCGTCGCCGGCAGACCACGCGAGGCCCGCGTCGGCGAAAAGCACCAGCTCGGTGGGCACGTAGGAAAAGTTGATCAGCCCGAGCTGCTCGTTGCCCAGGAAGGGCAGTCGCACTTCGGCGCTGGCCATGGCGATGCGCGTTCCGAAGAGCCGGTCGAAGACCGCCTGCGATTCCCGATCCTGCGGGTCGGTGCTGTTGAAGCTGTAGCCGCGAATGAAGCCCTGCTGGTACGGATAGCCCAAGTACTCTTCGGTAAAGCTGCGCGTGATGCTGCGCCGGCTGCCGTTGCGGCGGTCGTCCCGCGCGCCATAATTGCCCACGTGCAGGCCCCGGACCGCAAAGGTGACGGGATTGAAGAAAAAGTAGCGGCGGTAGTCGGCGCGTCCCGTCACGTAACTGACGGTGCCGACCGACGGGGCCACCTCGAAGCGGTAGCGCCCGCCCTGGAGCGGCGAGGTGAAGCCGAAGCGCGAAAAGTCGCCCACGTAGGCGGCGCTGGCATTGGCGAGGTAGATGGGGGCAGGTTCCTCACCGATGAGTTCCTTCAGTTCCTCTTCGTCGAGTTCGCGGCGTCGGGTGTAGCCTTCGGTGTCGAAGCCGTAGCGCACGCCGCCGAGGGAGAGGTCGAAGCGGCGCGTGGTGCTGAACGGATAGGAGGCCAGTCCGTTGAGCCGGTCGATAAAGATGCGCTGGCGCAGGACCAGCGGATTGCGGCGGCTGCCCAGCACATAGCTTCGCAAGATGGGGAGGTGGCCCGCGCTGGCGCCGTAGTTGATGCGGTTGTCGCGGTTGAGGTAGGTGGCTTGCCCGCCGATGTCCTTGAAGGTGCCGTTGGCGCGGATGTTGGCGTAGAGGCTGTGGTTGCCCAGCAGGTCGCTGAAGTAGAGCAGGATGCCGCCGGCCGCCCCGCCGCGCACGCCGCCGCCGTAGGGGTCGTTGCCCGCGCCTACGCCGCTGCCCCCGGTGATGAGGTCGAGCTCGAGGTTGGCGTCGTAGCCGGTCGCGTCGAAGGTCGTCTGGCCGGGCAGGCCCGCCAGCGGGTCGGCCAGGTAGCTCGATACGAGGCCCTCGCCGGCCGACTCGAACGGCGGCAGCA
>PXTX01000106.1:0-3816 GCA_003023275.1 Bacteroidetes bacterium SW_4_67_19 | reverse complement strand
CCGCTCTCGGTGTCGATGATCCCGAGACGCGTGGGCGCGAAGGTGAGGTTGTCGAAGTTGGTGCCGTCGGGGCCGCGGTCGGTGATGAAGGCCAGGCGCTCCCCGCCCGGCGCCCACGCCGGCTGCAGGTCGGCGTAGCGGTCGTTGGTGAGCTGGCGCACCGTGTTGGTGCGCAGGTCCAGCGAGTACAGGTCACTCAAGCCCCCCTTGATGCCCGCGAAGGCGATCTTGTTGCCGTCCGGCGACCAGGTCGGGTTGGTGATGGCGCCGATGCCCTTCGGGCTGATGCGCCGCGTGACCTCGCCGCTCTCCACGTCGATGATCTCGAGGTCGTTGTCGCCCTGCACGAAGGTGACGAAGGCGAACTTTTCTCCGTTCGGCGACCACGTGCCGGCGGAGTTGATGAAGCGCAGCGCGTCGAAGTGGGGGTTGGAGCGCGCTCCTTCGAGCTGCTCGATGATCTCGCCGGTCTGCGTATCGGCGATGAAGAGGTTCGTGTTGAAAATGTTGCGCCGGCTGATGAAGGCCACGTAGCGCCCGTCGGGGCTGAGCGAGGGGCTGATGTTGAGCTGGTTTTTCGCGCCGGGCTCGCCCAGGACGACGCGCCCCACGTCGCTCGGCGCGGTGCGCCCTTCCATCTGCGGAGCGTATTGATCGCGCACGCTTCGTTTCCACTCCTCCGACAGCGAGTCGGGCGTGACGCCGAGGGCGTAGACGAAGGCGGAGTCCGGTCCCACGCGCCCGGCCAGCTTGAAGAGGTTCGTCACGGCCGGGTCGCCGTACTTGCCGCCGACGTAGGCCATGTACGCCTGCCCGAAGCGGTAGGGGAAGTAGGTCTGCGGGTCGGTGGTGAGCTGCTCGGTGGTGGGCAGGTCGTCGCGCATGGCGTAGTCGCGCAGCCACATGGCCGTGTGCGGGTCGTCGCGCCCCACCGAGAGGTACTCGGCCATGCCTTCGATCAGCCACAGCGGCAGGCGGTTGAGCTGAAAGCCGTTTTCGCGCTCGCGCAGGCCGAAGTCGTACTGAAAGGAGTGCACCAGTTCGTGCCCCAGCACGTGATTGGTTTCGGCGTAGCTGCCGGTTAGCGGCATCGTCACGCGCTCCTTCAGGGATTCGGTCACGCCCCCGGTGCCCTGCCCGATTTGCCCGCTCACGACGTTGGTCTGCTGAAAGTCCGCGTCGTTGGCGTAGAAGATGAGCGGCTTTTTCTCGGAGAACTGCCGCAGAAAGGTTTGCGTGTGGCGGTCGTACCAGCGTTCGGCCATGCGCGCGGCGTCGGAGGTGGCCTGTTCCTCGACCGGGTAGTAGAGGATGCGGAAGTGCTCGGTCGAGAATTCCTGGAAGTCGAATTCGTCGTACTGCACCTTGTTGCGCCCAAAGTACTGCGCCTGGGCGGCGGCGGGGGCAAAGAGCGGCGCCAGCAGCGCGGCGGCGAGCAGAACGGGCGCGAGAACGGCGCCGAGCCTGCCGGCAGGTCGGCGAGAAGAAGACCGAGGGGGAGACGAGATGCGCATGGCGAAAGCGGAACGGAGAAAAACGCCAGTGGAAAACCGTGTCAGAAGCACCGCAGGCACCAGCCGGACGAGCTGGGTACGACAGACGACAAAACTGCACGTAAGCTTAATACTTGCCGGCGGGAGTGCAGTTTTCTGCAGCGTGCGGTGTGACAGTAACGTAATAGTTTTCGGAGGCGCGCTCGGCGTCGAAAACGAGCGGGGAGAAGGAACTCAAACCCCTGCGTTTTTCTTCACGTATGCGCCGATTGCAATTCGCCGAACGGCGCGCTTTTTGAGGGCCTGTTAGGTGAGGTTCCACTCTGTTAGTCGAGGTTCCACGCGAGGCATTTTCACCCGCGCGGCCGCGCACCATTTCTCGCAACGTCCGACGGTCTGCTCATGAACGATTTCCGGATTCGCGCCCGCATTTTTACCGGCGTCATCATCGTGGTGCTGGGCATCTTGGGCTTTCGCTTGGTGCAGATGCAGTTGCTCAGAGGCGAGAAGTACAGTGGCACCGCTCGCGCCTCGGCTGTGCGCGAGCGCGTCGTGACGCCCGCGCGCGGCACCATCTACGATCGCAACGACCGCGTCATCGTCAACAACGAGCCGACGTATACGCTCACGCTCACGCCGCGCTACTTTCGTCCCGAGGCCGGCCTGCCGGAGCCGGAGCGCCAGGCCGAGCTCGACCGCCGCGTCGACCTGCTGGCCGAGTTGATGAACGTGACCGACTCGACGGTCATCGCCAAGCTCGAGGAGGCCAGCCGCTGGAGCACCTTTCGTCCCACGCCCGCCTTCCGGGAGGTGTCGCAGGAGGCCTACGCCCGCGTTCAGGAGAACCTCTACCGCCTGCCGGGGGTCAACTTCGAGTTCGACCAGACGCGGCAGTACCCCTCCGACGCGAAGGCCGCCCACGCCCTCGGCTACGTCCGCGAGGTCACACGCGCCGAATTGGACTACCTCGCCGAGGAGGGTTACCGCCCCGGCGACAAGGTGGGCAAGACGGGACTGGAAAAAAATTACGAGTCGGAGCTGCGCGGGCGCCAGGGCAGTGAGTTCAACCTTGTCAACATCCACGGCCAGACGGTGCGCCCCTACGAGGGCGGCGCCGAAGACGCCCCCCCGAAGGTCGGCTACGAGCTACACACCACCCTCGATGCGGGGGTGCAGGCCCTCGCCGAGACGCTGATGACTGACAAGCGCGGCGGCATCGTGGCGCTCAATCCCAAAAACGGCGAAATTATCTCCATCGTCAGCAAGCCGGACTACAACCCGGAGATCTTCTCCAGGTCGATCCCGACGGAGAAGTACCAGTACCTCACGCAAAGCCCGCAGAAGCCGATGTACAACCGGGCGACGATGATGGCGATGCCGCCGGGCTCGACGATCAAGCCGGGCATGGCGCTGATGGGGCTCAACGAAGGGCTCATCACCGCCGACTCGAAGCTCAACTGCCCGGGCACGTTCTACCTCGGCAGCCAAGGCTACGACAACTTCGGCCAGGCCAACCTCGGCATGATCGACGTGAAGACCGCCATCGAGAACTCCTGCAACACCTTCTTTTTCAACCTCTACATGAAGGCCAACCTCGACATGTGGTCGGAGTACATGCACATGTACGGGTTCGGAGAGCGGGTGCCGATGGACATCGGCGAGCAGGCCACCGGCATCGTCGCCGACTCGGCCTACATGAATCGCAACTACCCGGACGGCTGGACGCGCGGCTACACCGTCAACCTCGGCATCGGGCAGGGTAATTTTACGGTTACGCCGATGCAGCACGCGCGCTACGTGGCGATGATCGCCAACAAGGGTACGCTCTACGCGCCGCACCTGGTCAAGAAAATCGTAGACCCGAATACCGGCGAGGGCATGCGCCTGATGATCCCGGCGCCCGAGGATGTGCCCATCGACGAGAAGCACTTCGAGACGGTGCACGAGGGAATGCGGCGCGTCGTCCAGCACGGCACGGCGGCGCGCGTGCAGGTGCCCGGCATTGCCGCCGGCGCCAAGACGGGCACGGCGCAGAACCCGCACGGCAAGGACCACTCGGTCTTTATTATGTTCGCTCCGGTGGACGA
This sequence comes from Bacteroidetes bacterium SW_4_67_19, assembly GCA_003023275.1. GTDB lineage: Bacteria > Bacteroidota > Rhodothermia > Rhodothermales > Salinibacteraceae > QS-8-64-10. The sequence goes on along the minus strand of PXTX01000106.1, from coordinate 236 downwards.
CCCGGAGATCGCCGTGGCCTCGATGATCGAGAACGCCGGCTTCGGCGGGGAGACCAGCGGCCCCATCGTGAGCCTGATGATCGAGAAGTACCTCACCGGCGAGATCACGCGCGGCCAGGAAGGCCAGAACCGCTACACCCGCGCCATGTCCAAGCGCTCCCAGCCGATTGAGACGACCAATTAGATGTGAGAGTGCGGGAGTCCGGGAGGGCAGGAGTGTTCCTCCACCTGCGTTC
>PXTX01000105.1:2360-14598 GCA_003023275.1 Bacteroidetes bacterium SW_4_67_19 | reverse complement strand
CGCGCGACGCTGCCCCTGCACACCGCTGCTGCTTTGCCTCGGCTTCCCGCCTCATGTTCAAACACTACCTGCGCGCTGCCACCGATGCCTTCTGGCGCGACGGCGACCGCTTCGACAACCCCGCCCAGCGGCAGGCGCGCCTCCTGCGGCGCCTCCTGCGCACGGCCGCTGACACCGAATGGGGCCGCGCGCACGACTTCGCCGCGCTGGCGGAGGCCCCCGACGTGGCGCGCGCCTACCAGCAGCACGCCCCGCTGACCGACTACGATGACATCCGCTCGCAGGTCGAGCGAATGCGGCGCGGAGAGACGGACGTGCTCTGGCCCGGCACCGTCGAGCGCTACGGCGTCTCCAGCGGCACGGTGTCGGACGGCAAGGTGCTGCCGGCCCCCGAGGCGGCCCTCCGCGCGAAGGTGCGCGGCAGCGCCGACGCGGCCTTCAGCTACGTAGCAAACCGGAGCGGCTGGTCGCTCTTCGGCGGCAAAGCGCTCACGCTGCCGGGCCGCGTGGAGCGCGACCCCGCCTATCCCGGCACCCTCGCCGGGGAGGGAAGCGCGCTCTTCTCGCAACGCACCGCCTCGTGGTTTCGGCAGTTTTACCAGGCCCTTCCCAACAACGACCTGATCTGGCACGACTGGGAAGAGAAGCTCCGCGCAGTTGCCCACCGCACCGTGGAGGAAGACGTGCGCGCGCTCGTCTCGGTGCCCAGCTGGATGCCCGTGCTCTTCGAGATGCTGCGCGAAGAATTTTCGAGGCGCCACGGCCGGCCCCCCGACACGATCCGCGAGATATGGCCGAACCTGCGCGTGTTCTTTTCCGGCGGCGTGGCACTGGCGCCGTACCGCCGCCTCCTGGAGCGCGAACTGGGACCGGTGGACTTCATCGAGTCTTATGCGGCCACCGAGGGCTTTTTCGCCTTCCAGGACCACCCCGCGAAAGACATGCTCCTGCACCTGGGGACGGGCGTCTTCTACGAGTTCGTGCGCGCCGACGAGCTGGGGGAGGAGCATCCGCGCCGCTACCGCCTCGAGGAGGTCGAGACGGGCGTGCGCTACGTCCTCTTCGTGACGGCCAACTGCGGGCTCTGGGCTTACGGCGTGCGCGACGTGATCCGCTTTACGTCCACATTCCCGCACCGGCTGGTCGTGGCCGGGCGCGTGGCCGAGATGATGGACCGCTACGGCGAAGCCCTCTTCGCCGAAGAGACGCGCGCGGCCCTGGCGCGCGCCTGCGAGCAGAGCGGCGCGACGGTGCGCGAGTACCACGTGGCCCCGCGCACCACCGAGGCCGCCGAGGCCGCGTCCGACGGTAACGCCCCGCGCCACCAGTGGCTCGTGGAGTTCGATGAAGCGCCCGCCGACCGCCGCGCCTTCGCCCGCGCGCTCGACGAGCACCTGCAAGGCGCCAACCGCCACTACGGCATCCGCCGCGAGACGGACGCCCTCCGCATGCCGGAGGTGGTGGCGTTGCCGGAGGGCGCCTTTCACCGCTGGCTCGAGGACACCCACGAGACGGTGAGTGCCCAGACGAAGGTCCCTCGCATCGCCGATGACCGCCACGTGGCCGGTCCCCTTCTTCGCCTGGCCGACGGCGAGACGGTGTGAACGGTCGTAGAGGACAGGTTTGTAGGGAAGGGCGTGGGAGCGGTAATCGTTTGCGATAAAAGAACTTGCACGCTCGCGCACTTACATTCCTACACGCTCGCTTCTCTTTTGCGAAGGGGCCGCTTCGGGAAGGATCGCTTCGGGGTCGTCTGCCGCGATGGGGGAGGCGCGCCCCCGTTCCCACAGCGCCGACGCGCCGAAGACGACGAGGTTGAGGCCCTTTTCGCACGCGCTCCGCGCCACGAGGAGGCCTGCCATTGTGGCCACCGGCACGCCCAAGAACGGAGCCACGTGCGTACCCAGGCTCACGAACACGAGGTCGCTGGCGGGCACGAACGGGATGCGGCTCGTCAGCACCAGCAGGCTCAAGAGCACCAGCCACGTCTGGAGGCCGGCCTCGGGAACGACGACGTTCCACTGGAGCACCTGAAGAACGCGTCCCGCCGTAAAGCGCGCGGCGTGCACCCCCAGCATGAGCCCCAGCGCCGCCGAGGAGACCGAGAGCAGCGCCCTCCGGAACCGCACCGCCGCCACGGCGCCCAGCGCCAGCACGACGAATCCGGCGGCGGCGTAGAGCGCACGCGTGTTCCGAAGCTCTCGCAGCAGGTCGGTCGGCACCGCCAGCAGGCTCACGGCCAGAATCAGCGAGGCGGTGCCGATGGAGACGACGGAGGTGACGATCAAGTTGTCCTTGATGGTGCGCCACAGCATGCCCCCCGGTTGGGGGATGCGGCGCCGCGCCCAGTCGTAGAAGTAGACCTCGCCGGAGAAGCTCAGCAGGTCCTGGTTGAGGACGCGCTTGCGAAAGGAGACCGGCAGGCAGCCTCGCACCGACGCCTCCGGCCAGACGCGCCCGTAGACCACGGCGTCGCCGACGGGGTAGAGTACGTACATCACCCCCAGAATCACATAGTAGAGCGGCTGCTCCGGCAACGCCTGCCACACCTGCGCCCACCCAATTTGCGAAAAGCGGTACAGGAAGTACGCCACCACACCCGCCAGGAGCACTGCCCGCCCCGCGCGGATCACCTGCTGCCCGCGCCGGGAGGTGCGAAATCCCTGCCACCACGCGCGCAACCGCTGGAGCGAGAGCATCATCGCAGTGTGGGCAGGGGAGAGAAAAACGGGGACAAAAGCTCTACGAACGGGGGCCGCGTCCGGTCAGTGTGTTTCGCGTGAATTAGAGGGCGAGGGACCGTGAGCGCATGAAGGGACCGACTCAGGGCGAACGCACGCTAAAAGTCAACGAGGTCTGCAATGAAGCTGTCGTCCCAGCCAGCCCGTTTTCGTTTCGTTCGCAGGCTCGCGTCTTCCTCCGGGCGCGCGAACACGTTGAGCAGGAGGAGGGCCAGAGCCAGTGAACGCTCGTTCCCAATCCACCAGCTACGTTGAGCTATGGCTTTGACCGAGTGCCCGCCCCAGGCAAGCATCGGCGTGAGCACGGGTCGCCAGCCTCCCGGCGGAGGAACAGAACGTGCAGGGGAGAAGTTGACAGTCGTCCCTTTACGCTTTACAATCATGGGTAGTTCGCCAGCAAGAAAAACAGGCTGCCCATGATCCTAAAAATTCGTCACAAGGGCCTGAAACGCCTTCACCGGAAGGGAAGCGCAGCGAAGGTCAATCCCGACCACGCAGACAAGCTCCGCCGCATCTTGGCCCGGCTGGAAGCAAGCTTCGCGCCGACGGACATGGATTTGCCCGACTACCGGCTGCACCAGCTCAAAGGCGAGTACCGCGGCTTTTACGCGGTCGAGGTCTCGGGCAACTGGCGCGTGGTTTTCCGGTTCGAGGGCGAGCACGCGACCGACGTTGATTACGTCGATTACCATTGAAGCAGGCACACGCACAAGACGAGAGGAGCATGCTATGCCGATGCACAACCCACCGCACCCCGGCGAAATCATCCACAAGGACTGCCTCAAGCCCCTTGGAATCTCCGTGACGAAAGCTGCGGACGGTTTGGGCATCAGCCGCCAGCAGCTATCGGCGATTGTCAACGGCCGTTCGGGAATCTCTCCTGAGATGTCTATTCGTCTGTCAAAAGGGTTCGGGGGCAGCCCGGAGAGTTGGCTTCGACAGCAGATGCTCTACGACCTGTGGCAGGCCGAGCAGAGCGCCGGCGACGTCAACGTACGGAAGTTCGAGGTAGCTTAGACGGGCCGGCGGCCCGCTTCTTCTCGGCAGAAACTGAATCTGCGGACTATTGACCCGCTGCCTGCGCGTCAGCTCCTACGACAGAGCGCAGGAGGACGAGGCGGCATGGCTCGGTGGCTGCCTGCAGATTCCCCGGACGGCGATGCTACGGGCTGTCAGCCGGGGAATGGACAACGAGACGATTGCTCGCCACTACACAGCCATCACGCAGATGGTGCAGTTCCGTGCTCGAAGTCCAGTTGCTCATCGAGCCAACCGGCTTTGAGGCGCGCGTAGGTAGCGAGGTCTTTCCAGCCCTCCGCCCCGGCGAGAACGCCGCAGAGAGCGACGGTAAGAATATCGCCAAGCTCGTGCATTTTGCCTTGATCGCGGCGCGGATCATCAAGATGATCAAAATGAGTAGGGAAGCTGACCTGCGGCATCCCTGAGCGGAGGCGTGAAAGAACAGAACTGATTCCCTGCCACGATAGGAAGCGGGTTCGCTCGAAAGCCACCCGAAAATTAGCGTGCGTTCGCCCTGGGGACCGACTCTTGCGTTTCGCCGCGCAGGTGCATTACTTGAAGCCAACGCATTGCCAATCCAAAATTCGCAATCCAAAATCGACGACGAGGCCGGAGAAGCGCGCAACCTGCTTTTCCTGGCCCGCGAGCGCGATGCTGATGTGACCGCCGTGGACTTCGCCGAAGAGGGCCTGCGCGCCGCCCGCCGGCGTGCCGAGGCGGCTGGGATCTCGTTGAAAACGACCGCCGCCGACGCGCGCACCTGGCGTCCCGGGCGCCCCTTCGACGCGGTGCTGGTGACGTTTCTGCACCTCCTGCCCGAGGCGCGTGCCGAGAGCTACCGCCGCCTGCGCGACGCGCTCGTCCCCGGTGGGCTGCTCCTGGCGGAGTGGTTCGGCGACGCCCACGCTGACAAAGGCCGCTTCGCCGAGATCGGCCCGCCCACGCCGAAGCGCTTGATCTCGGCGCACGAACTGCGCGAGCACTTTCCCCAGGGCGGAATCGAGGTGCTGGAGGAAACGGAGCGCGACCTCGACGAAGGCCCGATCCTGAAAGGCCGCGCGGCCGTGCTCCGCTTCGCCTGGCGCAAACCTATTTCGTAGGTCGTCGATCGTGGTTCGTTGATTGTTCTTCGGTTGATCGTTCTTCGGGGGCAGGCGTGTCGTCCGAGACTTCGCGCTCGAACTGGTCGAGGTAATCGCGCATGAAGGCCGTGCGTTTTTCGGCCTCGGCGCGGCCCGTCTCGGTGTGCATCTGGTCGGCGAGCGGGAGGAGCTTGGCGAAAAAGTGGTCCACCGCGAACTGGTCGTCGTCGGGCGGGCGCTTCTGGGGAAGCGGCTCGCCGGGATCGTAAAGCGCGTGGCCCAGCGCGCCGCCCACCGCGAAGCACCGCGCGATTCCGACGGCCCCGAGCGCGTCGAGGCGGTCGGCATCCTGCACGACCCGCGCTTCGAGCGTGCGCGCGGCCACGCTGGCCGAAAAGCTGTGTGCCTCGATTGCGTGGCCGATGGGTGTCAGGTGCTCCGGGGGGTAGCCGGCGCCTTCGAGGAAGTCTTTCGCGCGCCGGGCCGCTTCGGCGGAGGCGGCGTGCCGCTGGGGGGCGTCCTTCGGGGCGTGCGCGCAGTCGTGCAGCCACGCGGCGGGCACGACCACGGCCGGTTCGGCGCCTTCCACGCGGGCCAAGCGGCGGGCCATGCGCACCACGCGCTCGGTGTGCGCCCGGTCGTGCGCCGGGTCGGCGGGCGGGTCGGCCTCCTCGTCGAGGAAACGCCGGAAGCGGGATTCCCACGTCGTCCAGTTCATCCGTTAAAGAACTTTGAAGGAGGGAAAAGGCGTCGTCGGCCGCATGGGAAACCCGCCGTTCCAGTAGTCCGCCGTTCCATCAGAGCACCCCGCCGAGGTAGCGCAGCATCTCCGCGCAGCCGAGCGCGGCGTAGATGCCCAGGATGTAGCCGCCCACGCCCATCAGGAGCCCCACCGGCGCGAGCGATGGGTGGTAGACGCCCGCGACGATGGGGGCGGAGGCCGCCCCGCCGACGTTGGCCATCGAGCCGGTCGCCACGAAAAAGAGCGGGGCCCGAAAGAGCCACGCGGCCCCCAGCAGAAGCGCCACGTGGATCGAGATCCACAGCACCCCGGCCAGGAGGAAGGCGGGGGCGTCGAGGACGGCCCCGAGGTCGGCCTGCGCGCCGATGGCCGTCAAGAGCAGGTAGAGCGCGAAGTAGCCGAGGCGGCTGGCCCCGGCGCGCTCCAGCCCCCGTAGCGGCGTGAACGAGAGCGCCAGCCCGCCGCTGACCACCAGCAGGATGCCCCAGGTCGAGACCGAGAGCATCTCCGCGCCGTAGACCACCGGGCGCGGCAGGGCCGGCGCCAGCGCCATCGCCCCGGCCGTGGCCGCGAGGCCGAGTCCCGCGATTACTGCCGCGTCGCGCAGGGTGATCGGGCGGCGCTCGGATTCGAGGGCGTCGAGCTGCGCGCTGAGCCGTTTGGTCGTGTCGGTGGAGGCGCCGACCCAGCGGTCGAAGCGGCCCTGGAGGGCGCTCAAGGCGATCAGGACGCCCATCCAGCCGTAGCCGACGACCGTGTCCACCACGATGATCGGCCCCAGCATGTCGGCGGAGGCGCCCACGTGCTGCTGGATGAACACGAGGTTGGCCGTCCCGCCGATCCAGCTTCCCGAAAGCGCGGCCAGCCCCTGCCAGGCATTCGCCGGGAGGAGCGCCTGAAAGAGCGCGTAGCTGACGGCGGCGCCCAGCACGATCCCCACGGTGCCGACGACCAGCATCCCCAGCGCCATCGGCCCGAGGCGCAGGATCGCCGGCAGGTCCACCGTCAGCATCAGCAGGAAGAGCGCGAAGGGGAGCAGGTAGGTCGTCATTCCGTCGTAGAGGGCGTGCTCGGCGGGGGTGAGGCCGGCGGTCGTAGCGAACATTGGCAGGAAGTACGCCCAGATCACCGGGGGGAGCACCTCGAAGACCCCTTCCAATGCGTCGAGCGTGCTCAGCCAGAAGACTCCCGCGAGGAGGGCGGCCAGGAAAGCGAGCAGCGAGAACGGATCCGTCAGCACGGGCGGGGAGAGAGAAGCGGAACAGGAAAACGGAGCGCTGCCAGAGGGAAGATGCCGGTTGAGTCGGCGCAAGCGCAAGCGCGGCGAGTGAATCCGTTATTGCAAGTAAGGTAGCCCAACCCCCCGTCCGGATGAACACGTCGCGAGAGGCACCGGCCTCCCGAATTTGTACTTTCTTGCAACATTCCCTCACTGATTTCATACACGCGCCGAAACGATCTGTACTCGGCAAGGCGCGCTACGGGCGTTGGCGAGGCGGCTTTTTCTGTTTTTGCAAAGTGGGGTTTCCCATCGAAGACCAAAACGAATGCACGGATGAATCCGCGCTCTTCTGCATCGAGGAGGCCCGCACGCCCGTCCATCTGGGCGAGGCGCGCGTCGAGGTCGTCGCGCACGAAACCGGTGCGCCGGGGCTGACCTACCTCGGCATGCACGACGACGAAAACACCGCCGTGGCCGCCACGCTCGGCACGCTCCGGCGGCGCGGGGGGCGGCTGGTGGAGGTGCGCCACACCGGCGAGCGCAACTTCACGTTCGAGTTGGAGCAGACGACCTATGCCTTCGATCCCAACCGCATTTTTACCGATGCCGGCGCCGAGGCCGCCCTGCGCGACCAGGGCGCTTTTTCGGAGGCGGCGCTCGAGGCCACGCGCGCTTTCGCCGAGCGCCTGCTGGAGGTCGTCGGCTTCGAGCAGCTGCGCGAGGAAGGCCGCCTCATCGTCACCGTGCACAACAACAAGCCCGGCTTCCAGCCGGCCGAGAGCTACTCCGCCAAGAGCTACGGGCGCGGCGGCGAACACGAGCGCGAGGCCGAGCGCATGAGACCCAAGCGCGAGACCGCGCCGGACGACTTCTTCTTCGTCACCGAGCCGCGCCACTACCGGCTGCTTCAGGGCGGTCCGTTTCACGTCGTGCTCCAGGACAACACCGCCATGACTGACGACGGCTCGCTTTCGGTCCACGCTGCGCGCAAGGGGCTGCCGTACATCAACGTCGAGGCCCAGCACGGCCACCTGCGCGAACAGATCGACATGCTGGCGTACCTGAACGAGCGGCTGGAGGAGAGCGCCGGTATGTAAGTTTGTAGATCCGTTCAGCGTTTCACGCTTCCCATTCGCTCGTGTCAGTGCTTTCTTCCCAGGCGGCCTGCTCGCGCCGCGCGGACTGCCGCTCGCGCAGCACGTCGAGGATCTGCCGCGCCGCCTCGGGGATGTGCGTGCCGGGGCCGAAGATGCCGGCCACGCCGCGTTCGTAGAGGACGTCGTAGTCGGCCTCGGGGATGACGCCGCCGACCAGGACGAGAATGTCGGAGCGTCCGTAGTCGGAGAGGGCGTCGAGGAGCTGGGGGACGAGCGTCTTGTGCCCGCCGGCGAGGCTGGAGACGCCGACGAGGTGTACGTCGTTCTCGACGGCCTGGCGGGCTACTTCGGCGGGCGTCTGAAAGAGCGGGCCGATGTCGACGTCGAAGCCCAGGTCGGCGAACGAGGTGGCGATGACGCGCGCGCCCCGGTCGTGGCCGTCCTGTCCCATCTTGGCGACCAGTAGGCGCGGGCGGCGGCCCTCCGCCTCGGCGAAGGCGTCGGACTGCGCCCGCGCGTCCTCGAAGGCGTCGCTGCCCCCGGTCATCTCGGAGGCGTAGACGCCGGAGATCGCCTCAGCGCGTGCGGTGTGGCGGCCGAACACGTCTTCGAGCGCGGCGGAGATCTCGCCCAGCGTGGCGCGGGCGCGGGCCGCCTCTACGCTGCGGCGAAGCAGGTTGCCGTCCCCCGTCTCGGCAGCGCGGCGCAACGCTTCGAGCGATGATTCGACCGCATCGTCGTCACGGGCTGCGCGCGAGTCATTTAGGCGTTTCAGTTGCTGTTGTCGTACGCGCTCTGTTTCCACCTCCAGCGTGTCGAGCGGCTCCGTGTCGGGCGGGCGAAATTTGTTGACGCCCACGAGCGTGTCCTCGCCCCGGTCGAGGCGGGCCTGGCGGCGCGTGGCGGCTTCCTCAATGCGGCGTTTGGGCAGCCCGGCGGCGATGGCCTCGGTCATGCCGCCTTCGTCTTCGACCTCCCGGATGAGCGCCCAAGCGCGGCGCGCGAGCTGGTCGGTGCGGCGTTCGACGAAGTACGAGCCGGCCCACGGATCGACCGCGTTCGTCAGGCCCGTTTCCTCCTGCAAGAAAAGCTGCGTGGAGCGGGCCACGTGCGCGGCGTAATCGGAGGGAAGCGCGAGGGCTTCGTCGAGGGCGTTGGTGTGGAGGCTCTGCGTTCCGCCGAAGACGGCCGCCATTGCTTCCAGCCCAGTGCGTGTGACGTTGTTGTACGGGTCCTGCGCGGCGAGGGAGTACCCACTGGTCTGGCAGTGCGTGCGCAGGCGCATGGATTTTTCGTTCTGCGGGTCGTACTGCCGGACGATTTTCGCCCACAGCAGGCGGGCGGCGCGTAGCTTGGCGATTTCGGTGAAAAAGTCCATCCCGATCCCGAAGAAGAACGACACGCGCGGGGCGAAGTCGTCGATGGCGAGGCCGGCGTCGAAGCCCGCGCGCAGGTATTCCCAGCCGTCGGCGAGCGTGTAGGCCAGCTCCAGGTCCGCCGTGGCGCCGGCCTCCTGCATGTGGTACCCGCTGACGGAGATGGCGTTGAAGCGCGGCATCTCCTCGGCGCAGTAGGCGAAGAGGTCGCCCACGATGCGCATCGACGGCTCGGGCGGATAGATGTAGGTGTTGCGCACCATAAACTCCTTGAGGATGTCGTTCTGGATGGTGCCGGCCAGCTCCTCGTGGGGCGTGCCCTGTTCCTCGCCCGCGACGATAAAAAACGCCATTACCGGCAGCACGGCCCCGTTCATCGTCATCGAGACGGACACGTCCCGAAGCGGAATCCCGTCGAAGAGGCGCTGCATGTCTTCGACGGTATCGACGGCGACGCCGGCTTTGCCCACGTCGCCGCTCACGCGCTCGTGGTCGCTGTCGTAGCCGCGATGGGTCGCCAGGTCGAACGCTACCGAAAGGCCCTTCTGTCCGCTGGCGAGGGCTTTGCGGTAGAAGGCGTTCGACTCCTCGGCCGTCGAGAAGCCGGCGTACTGGCGGATGGTCCACGGGCGGCCCGCGTACATCGAGGCGTAGGGGCCGCGCAGGTAGGGCGGGTGCCCGGCGGCGAAGCCCAGGTGCTCGGGCCGGTCGCCGTCCGCTTTTTCGGATGAAGGGGCGCCGGTCGGCCGGTAGTCGATCTCGGAGAAGTCTGGGCGCATGTTCGAGTGCGGGAGTGCGGGGGGTTCGGGCCGTGCAAGCCGCGTGGGGGACGCGACAAGTCGTGCCTGGAGCGCAACGTAGTCTCACCCTTCCTGCGTGATGCCCAGCTGCTTTTGCAATGCTTCGAGCGTGCCGAGCAGGTCCATGCCGCGGTAGAGCAGCGCAGCGACGGCGTCGCGCTCATCCGCGGGAAGCGCGTCGGGGCGCGCGACGGCGAGCACCGGCGCGTCGCGTTCGCCCAGGGCCTCGCGGAGGAGGGGCAGGAGGGAGGCGTAGTCGTCGTCGGGCGCGGCGCAGGCGACGAGCTGGGCGTCGCCCGCTTCGACCGCGTCGGCGGCGGCGCGGGCGCCCCGTTCGGCAGCGTCGAAGCCGGTCGAATCGACAGCGCGAAAGCCGGCGCAGCCCAGCGTGTTGCGGGCGAAGTTGGCGCGGGCGCTTCGCGTCCGGGGCGTGCCGACGGGGAGGAGGAAGACGGCGGGGCGGTCGGCGCCCCGCTCGCGGGCGTACCGTTCGGTGGCGAGGCGCAGGCGCTCGAAAGCGTCCGTCTCGCGCGGGGGGCGTTCGCTGCGCTCGGGCGCGTCGCCGAGACGTTCTTCGCCGAGATTCGGATAGTGGGTCGTCCCGACGCGCACGCGCTCTCGCTGGGCGAGGGCGTCCTGCCGCTCGCCGCGAGCTTCGGTCAGGCGCTCCTGCACGGCGCCGCGCTGGAGTTCGTCGAGCAGGCCGCCGCCCGCTTCGACGTGCTGAAAGCGCTCCCAGGCGCGGCGCGCCAGGCGGTCGGTGAGGACCTCGGCGTAGTAGCTGCCGGCGGCGGGGTCGGCCGCGCGGCTCAGGTGCGCTTCTTCGCGGAGGACGTGCTGCGCGTTGAGCGCCAGGCGGCGCCCCGTGTCGCTCGGGGCGTTCTGCTGGGCGGCGTCGTGGGGACGGACGGCCAGCACGTCGGCCCCGCCGGTGACGGCGGCGGCGGCCCCGGCGGTCGCGCCGCGAAGCAGGTTCAGGTGCGGGTCGTAGAGGGCGGTTGCGCGCCAGGCGGTGACGGCCTGCACCTGGAGGCGGGCGTCGCCGTCGGCGCCGTACGCCTCGGCCAGCTGCGTGAAGAGGCGGCGCACGGCGCGCAGGCGGGCGACTTCGATGAAAAAGCGCGTGCCGACCGGGAGCACGACCTGCGCGTGACGCGCGACGGTTTCGGGAGCGACGCGTTCTTCGGTGAGCCGGGCGAAGTGCTCGCTCAGCGAGGCCAGCGCGAGGGCGAGCGAGGCGACCGGCCCGGCGCCGGCCTGGTGGAGCGCCCGCGCGTCGGCGGTGACGAGGCGGAAGGGCGGGGCGCGGTCGGCCTCGTCGCGCAGGAGCGAAGCCAGACGGCGGTAGCCGTCGTCGGCGTCGAAGTCGTCGGAGGCGAAGCGACGCGCGGCAGGGTCGAAGGTGAGCGAGCCGCGCGGCTCGTCCACATCAGCGGAGGCGAAGAGGCGGCGGGCGTCCTCGGGGGAGGCGCCGGTGAGGTGGAGCGCCGTTTCGGCGAGGTTCACGTCGGCCGGCAGATCGCGGAGGAGGTGTTCCGAATTCCCCCGTTCCACCGGCAGGCCCAGCGCGTCGGCTCCCCGGTCGAGCGCCTCGTGCAGTTCGCGGCGGGGATCCTCGGCGGAAGCGAGGTCGTGGCGGATCTGCCAGCCGGCCTCCATGCCGGGCGCGCCGGTGGGCACGTCGCCGTCGAGGTCCTCGGCGCGGTAGAACGGGCGCACGGTCAGCCCCTCGCCGGCGTCCCAGCGCAGGCGCTCGGCCCAGTCCGCGCCCAGGTCGGCGGCGAGCGTGTCGCGCCAGGTTGCCGTGGACGTGGGCGTAAACTCCGGGAACAGGTCGCCGTCGAATGCGGCGGCGTCAGGGGCCATGACAGGGGGGGCGGGGGTGCGAGCGGAAAACGGGGCGCAAACTTGACATCGTAAACGTCAATCGAGGCGCTCATTTTTCAAAACGACCAACGACCCCTCCGGCGAGACCTGAAACCCCTTCCCCCGTCAACCTTCCACTTTCCACGTTCCACGTTCTACCGTCAACCGTTTCGGCAACCCGCGCAGGCGGCGGTAGCGGCGCACCAGGTCGAAGGCCGCAATGCCGAAGGCGACCGATACGTTCAGCGACTGCTTGCGTCCGAACTGGGGGATCGAGAGGGCGTGGTCGGCT
>PXTX01000105.1:0-2287 GCA_003023275.1 Bacteroidetes bacterium SW_4_67_19 | reverse complement strand
CCCCCGCGTCGTCGTCGTGTTGCCAGGGCACCGTTTCCTCCGCCCCCAGCGAGGTTTTGCGCAGCTTGCGGTGAGCGGGCGTGCCGGTGATGCCGGTCAGCACCAGACGCTCGATGCGTGCAGCGTCGGCGGTGCGAAAGATGGACCCGACGTTGTGGATGGAGCGAATGTTCTCCAGCACGGCCGTCACCGGGTGGCGCGGCATCGCCGCCAGCTCTTCGGCCGAGGGGCGGGCCATTTCTTCTCGTTTTAGCTTGCGCATCGATTGGTTCGATGGTTGTTTGGTTGCGGGCGCCGGCTTCTTCGGACCAGTCAACCGGAGACCAACCCCGGCACGATGGTTGCACGAACGCTGCATGGCGCCGCCGGATCCTGCGGCGGCTTGCTTCTGCGTTTCCCTTTTTTGCAAACCGATTCAGCACGCCACTGATGAACGACGAAACGCGCGCATCCTCCTTCCGCGCTTCCGTGCTTCGCCTTCGCCGCCGGGCCGCCGTCGCGCTGGCGGGCGTGCTCGTGCTGGGGCCGCTGCTGCTGGCACTGCCGGCCTGCCGGGCGTTGCGCCAGATGGCCAATCTGCGCAACGTCGAATTTGCCATCGACGATGTGGAGCGCGCCGAGTTGGCGGGGATTGACCTCGGCGACATTCGTCAGCCGGAAGACGTCGACGTCGGCGACTTCGGGCAGCTGGGCATAGCGCTGGCGCAGGGAGAGATGCCGATGAGCTTCACGCTCATGCTGGGGGCGAACAACCCTGCCGAAAACGAAGCGGACGCCCGGCTGGTGAACATGGACTGGACGCTGCTGCTGGAGGACCGCGAAACCATCAGCGGCACCTTCAACGACAACGTCCCGTTGCCCGCCGGCCAGACCACGCGCGTGCCCATCGACATTCGCCTCGACCTGCTTCGGTTTTTTGATCGCGGCGGCCAGGACCTGCTCGAACTCGCGCTTAACGTCGCCGGCGTCGGCGGCGAGCCTAAAAACGTAAGCTTGCGCGCGCGCCCGACTGTCGAGACGCCCGTCGGCCCCATCGAGTACCCGCAGCCCATCACCATCGAGGTCGGCGAGGTAGGCGACGATGACTTTTAGGTTTGGAAGGGCGTACGTGTGGAAGTATGGAGGTTTGCAAGAGCGAGCGTTTGTAGGTTGGTAAATGGGGTTGGCCCGCCGGCGGACCGAATGCGCACCGTAACACCACAAGCCTACCGAACCGTGATCGTTGCCATCGACGGGCCGGCCAGTTCCGGCAAGAGCACCACCGCCCGCGCCGTCGCCCAGAAGGTCGGCCTGCTGTATCTGGACACGGGCGCGATGTACCGCGCCGTGGCGCTGGCCTTCCTGCGCGCCGGGATCGAGCCGGACCCCGCCGAAGCCGAGCGCGTCCTCGACGCCTTGCACGTGGACGTGGACCACGACGCCGACGGGGCCATGCGCGTCACCCTCGACGGCGAGGACGTGACCGAAGAGGTCCGCGCCCCCGAGGTGACGCGCCGCGCCAGCGAGGTGAGCGCGCTGCCGGCCGTGCGCGAAAAGCTGGTCGAGGAGCAGCGCCGCATCGCGGCCGCCTTCGAAGCCGAAGGCGGCGGGGTCGTCCTCGACGGGCGCGACATCGGCACGGTCGTCTTTCCGGAGGCGGACGTGAAAATCTTCCTCGTGGCCGACGCGGAGGTGCGCGCGCGCCGCCGACGCGCAGAACTTCTTGAAAAAAATGGGGAGGCGCCGCCGCTGGAGGAGGTGCTCGAAAATATCCGTCGCCGTGACGCGCAGGACCGCGCCCGCGAGATGAGCCCGTTGCGGCAGGCCGAGGATGCCGTCGCGCTCGACACCACCGAGCGCTCGATCGAAGAGCAGGTGGAATTCGTCGCCCAGCGGGTGCGCACGTACCGGGCGGCGGCTTGACGGCCGGAACGTGCGGGCCGGGGCTGCTGTTAGGGGGTTACGTTTGGCTGGATTTCCGGGGTGCGCACGGAGCGTTCCGTGACTCGTGCGCGCCCGGTTCCCCGCTGGGAAATCCCGCCGCCTTTCCTTCACTCGTTTACTTTCTCACATCGTCTGTCCCGGTAGCGTGCGGGAACGCGCTTCCGCTCCGGCAGGCTCATTCGCAACGGCTGGCGCTGCTCGCTCGGATGGAGCCGCATGTGCTCCGCCCTCGCAACGGCCGCCGGCCCGCTCAATCACACATCCCCCTTTATGGCAGAAGACTCCTCTCCCACCGCCCAGCAACCGCGCCCCGACACCGACTCCGCCGAAGAGCCTGCTTCCGAAGAGGCTCCTGCAGCGGACG
>PXTX01000104.1:9079-23960 GCA_003023275.1 Bacteroidetes bacterium SW_4_67_19 | reverse complement strand
GAGGGGAGGCGCCACGGGTTATCGGGGGGGCGTAAGCGTCGTCAGGGCGTCGAGAGCGTCTTGGGTGAAGAAGGGAAAAACTGTTGAAGGCACATAGTACGCAGAAACAGCCGACCTGTCAAGGGTTTATGTTTTACGAAAACGTAAATCATGGTACACGCTTGTCTCGTCATGGATCGTCGTATCGATCCCGAGCGGCGTTTCGGACGGGCCGGAACTGCCCGTTCTGAAAAAGTTTAAGCATCTGTCCCGCGCCGCCCACTCGCGACGCAGGGGAGCCGCCGTCTACCGTCCGTCGTCTGCCGTCCAACCCATGATCCAGGCATCCGCCGTGCTCGACAAGGCCGCCCTCGACGTCGAGGAGGTCTTTTCCGAGAAGCTCCAGACGCTGCTGGGCCACTGCCGCGCGCACCTGCCGTCGGTGGAGGAGGACCTCATTCGCCGCGCCTTTCGCCTCAGCTACTGGGCGCACCGCAACGACTGGCGCGCCAGCGGGGAGCGCTACATCGACCACCCGCTCGAGGTGGCCACCATCACCGCGCGCGACGTGGGCTTCGACGACACCAGCGTCGCGGCGGCGCTCCTGCACGACGTGGTCGAAGACACCGAGCTGTCGCTCGGGTTCATCCGCGAGGAGTTCGGCGATGACATGGCCGCGCTCGTCGACGGGCTGACCAAGATCAGCGGCGTCTTCGAGAGCCGCGAGCTGGGGCAGGCCGAGAACGTGCGCAAGCTCATGCTCTCGATGGCGACGGACGTGCGCGTGATCCTGGTCAAGTTCGCCGACCGCCTTCACAACATGCGCACCATCGAGGCGCTCCCGAAGGAGAAACGCCTCAAGATCGCCAGTGAGACGCGCGACCTCTTCGCCCCGCTGGCGCACCGCTTCGGCCTCTTTCAGATCAAAAGCGAGCTGGAGGATCTGTCTCGAAGAGCACGGCTTCGACTTCGAGATCTACGGGCGGCCCAAGCACATCGCCTCCATCGACCGCAAGATGAAGCGGCAGGAGAAGCCGCTCGACGAAATCTACGACCTCTTCGCCATTCGCGTCGTGCTGGAAAGCGAGGGGCGGCAGGGCAAGGAAGACTGCTGGCGCGTCTACTCGGTGGTCTCGGACCTGTACCGCCCGATGCCCGAGCGCTTCCGCGACTTCATCAGCGTGCCCAAGTCCAACGGCTACCAGAGCCTGCACACGACCGTCGTGGGGCCGGAGGGGCGCAAGGTCGAGGTCCAGATTCGCACCCGGGAGATGCACGAGATCGCCGAGCGGGGCGTGGCGGCGCACTGGAAGTACAAAGAGGGCGCGGACGGCGACGACGAAGAGATGAACCAGTTCCTCGACTGGGTGCGCGACCTGCTGGACAACCCCGAGGCCGACGAGGCGACCGAGTTCGTCAAGGAGTTTCGCCTCAACCTCTACGACGAGGAAATCTACGTCTTCACCCCGCAGGGCGACCTCCTGACGCTGCCCAGCGGGGCCACGCCGGTCGATTTCGCCTTCAAGGTGCACACCGAGGTGGGGATGCAGTGCATCGGGGCGAAGGTGGGCGGGAAAATGGTGCCGCTCTCGCAGGAGCTCAAAAGCGGCGACCAGGTCGAGATTATCACTTCGAAGAAACAGAGTCCCAGTGAGGATTGGATGAACTTCGTCGTCACGCACAAGGCGCGCAGCCGCGTGCGCCACTGGATCAACCGGGAGCGCCGCGAGGCGGCCGAGCTGGGGCGGGAGCGCTGGGAAAAGGCCGCCGCCGACGCCAATATCGAAATCAGCGACCAGGACCTGCAGGGCGCCGCGCACGAGCTGAAGTTTCCTGACCTTCAGCAGATGTTTTACGAGATCGGGAGCGGGCTTTTCGAGCCGCAGGAGCTGGTGGATCACGTTCGCAGCGCAGGACCGCAGGGCGGCGACGACGCCCCTTCCGACGACGCCGACGACGAGGAAGCGCTGCGCCTGCGTTACGAAAAGTTTCTCGACGACGCCCAGGAAACGGCCCAGCCCGCGCTCAAAGTCGACGGCGAACTCCAGACCGACCTGGCGACCAAGTACGCCAACTGCTGCAACCCCATCCCCGGCGACGAAGTGTTCGGCTTTATCTCCAAGACCGGCACGATCAACATTCACCGCACCGGCTGCCGCAACGCCACGCACCTTTTGACCACGCAGCCCGACCGCATCGTGCCGGTGGAGTGGAGCCGCCAGAAGGACGTGCAGTTCGTCGCGGCCCTGCGCGTGATGGGGAAGGACCGCCAGGGCCTGGTGCGCGACCTGACGAAGGTGATCTCTAACACGCTCGACACGGACATCCGCTCGATCACCGTCGACACGGACGACGGCATCTTCGAGTGCACGCTCATGCTCTACGTGACGGGGCTGGATCACCTGCGCCGCGTCATCGAGCGCCTGCGCCGCGTCGACGCCGTGCACGGGGTGTATCGGTTCGAGGAATAGCTTTGCGGTTTCGGGTTTTCTTGCAGAGCGGGCGAAGACGCGAACCCGCAACGTTCGACCCGCCCCCCGCAACCGCGCCGAAAAGGCGCCCCCTTGACGCTGGCGCCCCCTTGACGCTGGGGGAGAGCGCTGTTATACTTTTCGTCACACTCCGGTATCATTTGCGCGAATCAAGCGCGCCTTTGCGTGCATCGAGCACGCCTTTCTCGACTTCACCAGCACCCCCCGTTCTATGTCAGAACGAACGACGACGTTGACGAAAAAAGACGTGTCCCGCCGCGTCGCCGAAACGATGGACGCTCCCATTTACAAGAGCAAGCCCTGGGTAAACGCCGTTCTCGAAGCGATGGGCGAGATCATGCGCAATGCTGACCCAGAGGTGCGCATCGAGCTGCGCGGCTTCGGGGTCTTCGAGGTCAAGAAGACGAAGGCCAAGCCGAAGGCGCGCAACCCGCGCACCAACGAGACGGTCTTCATTCCCAGTCGCCGCAAGACGCACTTCAAGCCCAGCAAGCGCCTGAAGGAAGCCCTCCAGGTGCCGCTGCGCGAGCTGGGCTACGCCATCCCCGAGGGCAGCGCCGACGCGCATCTCGAAGACGTGCCCCTCGATGTCGTCGCCGCCGACGGCACGCGCCTCCAGCAGGATGGCGAAGCGGTGGACGGCGAAGCACTGGACGGGGAAGCGGTGGACGGCGAGGCGGTGGCCCGAGAGGCAGAAGAGGTTGCCGAGCCGAAGCGCGAAACGCGGGCTGCGTGAGCGCGATCGCGAGGAGTGTTGCAATCTAAAGGCTATAGTGCCGGCCCGCGGTGCACTTCCACCCCGGCGAGTACTTCTACCACAAGGGCATGACCCGCGGGGGGCCCTTCCCTTCGTTCGGGGCGCGTGACGTTGCTGGTCCCGCTCGGGAAACGGGTCCCGCTCGGGAACATGGAAGAAGCGATGTCGCCTCTCGACGGTATCCGCCGGCAAAGCCCGGTCTGAAACAGTAGTAAACGGCTTCATCACGCATCACGCCCCGCATCACGAACCGAGGCCGCGTCGTCGCTATCGACTATGGAACGCAGCGCGCCGGGCTGGCCGTGGCCGATCCGTTGCGGATGTTTGCGCAGCCGGCCGGGGCGGTGCCGCCCGATGAGGTGATCGGGCGCCTCGAAGAGATCGCCGCCGAGGCCGACGAGGGGCTGGACGTGCTGGTCGTGGGCTGGCCGCTGTTGCCGAGCGGGGAAGAGGGGGAAGCCACTGCGCGCGTGGCGAACTTCATCGAGACGCTCGAAGCCGCCTTTCCCGAGGCCCGCATCGTGCGCCGCGACGAACGCCGCACCTCCGAGATGGCCAAAGACGCAATCCGCGAGCACGGCGAGCGACGCAGCGGCGAACCGCTCTTCGAGAAAGGGCGCGTAGACGCCGCCGCCGCCGCGCTCATCCTCCAGGACTGGCTCGACGGGGCGGGCGGGCGAGGGGTGAAGGGGGAAGGTTGAAGGTTTTTCGGGGCGAAAAGCCCAGGGCGGCAGCGCGCGCGTTCCGGGGCGAGCGCTCTGTGCTCCCCCCCTCCTGCAATCCCACGCTCAACCGGCGCGTCGCTCTTCTTCCTGGAACGCCCGCTCGGCGATGGCGCGGCCCAGGTCCGGGGCGTTGCCCCAGGCGCGGTTGTTGAGGGCGAGGTTGAGCGTGGCGTCCTGCGCCTCGGCCTGGAAGATGAGGGCCGCCGCGTCGTCCACCATGTCGCGCGCGCCAGGCGTGTCGCTGAGGGACGGCGCCGGCGCGTCGAACGGGTGCGCCTGGGCGTAGGCGTCGGCGTACTTGACGTCGCGCGGGGTGAGCAGGCGGCAGACGGCCTCGCCGTTGGCGGCGGTGAAGCGCTCGCCGGCCATTTTCCACTGCCTGCGAATCCGGGGCAGCCACGTCCAGTGGCTGAAGACGAACCCCAGCCCGGCGTGCTGGAGCATGTCGAAGTAGGCCTCCGTCAGCAGATGCTCCGAGCGCAGCTCGACGTGGGCCTGCGGCCCGCCTGCGCCGAGCGTTTCGAAAAAAGCTGCCAGCGCTTCGGCGTTCTCCTGCGGGGGCGGGCTGCCCGAGACGCGCTGGTACTCCTGCTGGTAGACGACCCCCACGGCGCGCTCCCCCAGCACCTCACGAAGCGGCTCAAGGAAGCGCTTCCGGCAGCCGTCGGCGTCGAGGAAGTCCGGGTTGTCCACGAACTCCCCGCCGCGCCGGAGCGTGCGCGCGACGTACATCTGCGGGGCTTTCACGAGGAAGCGCGCCTCGTCGGGCGCAAAGTCGGCGTAGTTCTGGAGCGCGCGGTAGCTGGAGGTCGGCGTGTCGTCGTCGCCGAGGAGCGCGCGGTAGAACGTGAAGTCGATTTCCAGCACCTCGAAGTGCTCGAAGTAGTCGCGCACCGACTCGACCGGCACTTTTTCTTCGCGAAAGTCCTGCCCGCCGAGGGTGCGGGTGCGTCCGGCGGTCTTCGTGGCGTAGCGCCGGGGGTAAATCTGCCCGATCCAGCCGGCGTAGCGGTCGCTGGCGGTGCCGAAGCGCACGCGGGGCCGCACGCGGCGAAAGTCGTAGCGCTGCACGCGCTCGCGTCGCTTGCGGAGGGATTGCACGTTGCGGGTTTCGGGTCTGGGGGAGTTCGGCATCAGCGTGTGTTCGGCATCAGCGCAGAGCGTCCAATCGCCAATCGCCAGTCGCCAATCGCCAATCGAAAATCGCCAATCACTGCCGTTCGAGTTCCTGGCGCGCCTGGTGGAAGGAGAGGTAGACGCCGAGGCCGATGAAGACGTAGTAGCCCAGGAAGCGCCACACCAGCAGCGTCGGCGCCATCAGCGCCGCAGGCATGAGCGGGCCGAAGAAGAGCGCGTAGAGCCCTTCGACGCCGCCGGCCCCGCCGGGGGTGGGCATCAGCAGGCCGCTCATGTGGAGCGCCGCCGAGCGTAGCGTCGCCAGCACCACGTCGAGCGCCGGGTACACGCTCCAGACGACGATCACCGCCAGTAGGTAGCGCCCCATCCACACACCGATGGTCAGCAGGAAGCTCTTGAGGTAGAACGGGACGGACTGCTCGCGCATCCGGTGGGCGCGTTCGGAAAAGCGGGTGGCCTCGCGCACCACGCGGCGGCGAAACCGGCGCAGCGGGCGCAGGCTGAAGACCCAGCCGGCCAGGCGCCGGAGCAACTGGGGCCGAAAGAGAATGGCGTAGCTGAAGAGGATCGCCCAGACGAGCATTCCGGCAAACACGGCGAAAAACGTCCAGTGCCCGAAGCCATAGGCCACGTCGGGAAAGACGTTGAAAAACGACGATGCGCCCAGCAGCAGCGGGATCGAGAGGGCGAACCAGATCTGGTCGAGCACCATCGAGAAGAGCATAAACGCCGACGCCTCGCCGACGGGGATGTTCTGGTCGCGCGCCAGGTAGACGATGGCAATCGGCCCGCCGCCGATGGCCGTGGGGGTGAAGTTGGAAAGGAAGTCCCAGGCCAGTTGCCCGCGCACCCCCTCGGCCAGTCCGAGGCGCCCGTCCGAGATGAACCGGAAGCGCCACCCGCCGACGAAGACGCGCAGGGCCGTTATGGCGCACGCGCCGGCCAAGAGCCACGGGTTGACCGTGCGGGCAACCGTCCAGAACGCCCCCGGCTTGAAGGTGAAGGCCGCGACCGCGCCCAGCGCCAGCAGGCTCAGCGCCAGCGGCCACAGCATCCGCGTCCAGCTCGTTGGGGATCCGGGAGGCAGCCGCGTCTGCGGAAGCCGCGTCTGCGGAAGCCGCGTCTGCGGAAGCCGCGTCGGTGGAAGCCGCGTCGGTGGAAGAAGAGGGCGCGTCGGACATGGGAGCGGCAAATCGGGGAGGCGGAGGGCAACGGCCTGTTCCCTGCCCGTTCTTCCGTCGGGCAGGAGAAGACCGCGTTTGCCAGCTTGCGATAAACCGAAAGGCCCCGGCGCTGTTCGGGACGAGCCGCCGTCGCGATCGGAGCAACAGCATAGCGGGGCAAAAAAACGCGCTCGTCCGCGCAAGTTGAAAAGCGGAAAACCGCCATTCGGCCCACCGTCTCGTGGCTTCTGGACCACGGCCCCGACCGCCTCGGCGCGGACTACGCGGATGGGCGGGAGCGCTGGACGAGGCGTTCGAGCGGCCCGCGCTACTGGATCGGCCAGCCCGATCACGTCTGCTTCCCCTGGAACGAGCCGGACGTGAGCGTCTGGGGCCCCGCCGAGGAAACAGGTCGAGCGCGGGGGGCGCGTCGTGCCGCCGGCCCACTGCTTCAAGAATCGCCCGCACCCCTGCCCTCGCTCGAGCGACGGATCAACGTTTGCCCTTCGTCGGTATGTGCTCGGCGCATTCATAGATGCCCCTAACAACGGTCCGCCAGGGGCTTCGCGCAGCGCCGCGCTTGCTTCTCGTTCCCGCCGCGCTCATGTCGTCTAAAAAACTCTTTTCCGTTGGCGCCGCCTTCGGCATCGTGCTCTTGATCGGGGCGGCGGGCGGCTTTCTCCTCGCGCTCCGGTGGCAAGACGGAGGCACGGCCCGTTCGGCCGATAAGCTCAGCCACGCGTTTCGCCTCGTCGAGAAAAACTACGTCGAGGCGGTCGATTCCGAGCACGTCGTCGAACGCGGCATCGAAGGGATGCTCGACGAACTCGATCCGCATTCCGCCTACATCAGCGCCGCGAAGATGAAGCAGGTGCGCGAGAGCTTCAATGCCGAGTTCGAGGGGATCGGCATTTCCTACGAGTTTGCCCGCGGCCCCGACGGGCGCGACACCATTGCCGTGCTGTCGGTGCTTTCCGGCGGGCCGAGCGAAGAGGTGGGGCTCTTGCCGGGAGACCGCATTGTGGAGGTGGCTGATTCGAGCGCCATCGGCTTCACCAGTGCCGAGGTGCAGAAGAGCCTCAAAGGGCCGAAAGGCAGCGAGGTAACCGTCACGGTGCGCCGCCCCGGCAGGCCCGAGCAGCTCGATTTCACCATCGAGCGTGACGAAATTCCGCTGACGACGCTCAGCGCGGCCTACATGGTCGATGATTCGACGGGCTACATCAAAGTCAACCGGTTCGCCCGCACGACCTACCGCGAGTTTACCGAAGCCTTGTCCAAGCTCAAAGGCAAGGGCATGGAGCGCCTCATGCTCGACTTGCGCAACAACACCGGCGGCTACATGAGCCAGGCGGTGCGTCTCGCCGACGCGTTCCTGCGAGACAGCGAGGAGATTGTCGTGCAGAAAAGCCGCCACGACCGCTACGATGACCAGTACGAGGCCGAAAGCGGCGGCGGATGGGAGCAGCAGCCGCTCATGGTGCTGGTGGACCAGCAGTCCGCCTCGGCCAGCGAGATCGTCGCCGGGGCCCTCCAGGACCACGACCGCGCGCTGCTGGTGGGGCGGCGCACCTTCGGCAAGGGGCTGGTGCAAAAGCAGTTCGAGTTGCCCGACGAGAGCGTCGTGCGTCTCACCATCGCGCGCTACTACACGCCCACCGGCCGCCTCATCCAGACCGACTACGCAAGCGGCGATCAGCAGGATTACCTCGAAGAAAAACGTAATCGCTTCGAGTACGACGCCACCCACACCGTCAGCGAAATCATCGCCCGCGCGCCCGACTCGCTCGTCTACCGCACCAAGCACGGGCGCCGCGTCCTCGGCGGCGGGGGGATTCTGCCCGACGTGCTCGTCGCGCCCGACACGTCGGCGACGTTCGTGCAGGCGGTGCGCTCGCGCAACGTGCCGGAACACTTCGCTCGCCAGTGGATCGACACGCACCGCGAGGCGCGCACGCGATGGGAAGGGCGGCGAAAGGCGTTCTTTCGTACGTTCGAGGTGGACCCCGAGATGTACGACGACTTCCTGGCGATGGCCCAGGAACGCGGCCTGCGCCTGGCGTCGTCGTCGCGCCCGAGCGGGGGGCCCGACTCGGCGCGGGTGTTCTCGCAGCGGCAGGCGCAGGCGCACCGGGCGTACCTGAGCACGCGCATCAAAGGCCGCATTGCGCGCCGGCTCTTCGGGCAGTCGGCGCTCTATCCCGTGATTAACGACGTGGACCCGCTCTTTCAGGAAGCGCGCCGGCACTGGCCGCGCGCCCGCCGGCTGGCCCGGGTCGGCCCCGGGGCCGGCGACGTGCTCGGGCGCGTGCAACCGACAACCCCGAGCAACGAGCAGGCCGCTGGCGGCGCGCTCGATTCGAAGCAGTAATCGTCAATCTCCCTTTCAGGCTGCGACGATAGACAGAGCAGCATGACGGGCCGCAGCAACGCGCCCGAGAGACGACCCCCGGCCGGCAACGCCCGTTCGGATTTGTTAAGTTTTCTTTAGAACGTTCCTTGTGGAACGAGGAGGCCCGTCTTTTTCCTTTCATCCGGCGTGCACAACTGATACGTTTTGGAAAGAATAACCGGAGAGAAGTTGAGCGCTCCGGCCTCTCACCCCTTGCCCTGACTCTCACCCCCTGGCAGAACTGGAAGAAAAGGACGACCCCGGACGCCCGCGCGGGTCGTTTCCGGCGGTTTGCATTGGCGACGGTCGTGCGTGAGAGCGGGCGTGATG
Source organism: Bacteroidetes bacterium SW_4_67_19 (assembly GCA_003023275.1). Classification (GTDB taxonomy): domain Bacteria; phylum Bacteroidota; class Rhodothermia; order Rhodothermales; family Salinibacteraceae; genus QS-8-64-10. The sequence continues at coordinate 14,985 of PXTX01000104.1, read as the reverse complement.
AAGGCCGTTTGCACTGCCTGAAATCGCTTCTTCACACAGGGGGGTGCAACAAAAAAATTACAGGTCATTTCTACCGAAAACGCTCTCCCGACGTGTTCTCTTCCTCGCCCACTCTCTCGATTTTCATGATGATCGACGCGTTGACGACGTTGCCTCACTCCCTGGCCGCCCTGCCGGGCCATGCCCTCACCGCCGGCGCCGACCTTCTGGCGGCCGGCCCGGATCTCTTTCTGGCCTTCCAGCAAGCCGGCGGAGGGGCCGAAGGAGGCGGCGGAGGGGATGGTCTCGTAAATCTCCTCGTCGAGCGCTTCAACGAGGGCAACAGCGAAGGCCCGTTCATGTGGCCGGTCCTGATCTGCCTGATTATCGGCCTGGGCATTGCTTTTGAGCGCATCATCACGCTCAACCTCGCCGACATCAACACGCGCAAGTTCATCGTCAAGGTCAAGCGCGCGCTCGAAGAAGGCGGCGTTCCGGCAGCCGAAGAAGTGTGTGCCAGCCGGCGCGGTCCCGTTGCCTCGGTCTTTCAGGCCGGCCTCCTGCGCGCCGACGAAGGCATCGACGCGGTCGAAAAAGCCGTCGTCTCCTACGGCTCCATCGAGATGAGCTTTCTCGAGCGCGGCCTCGTCTGGCTTTCGCTCTTCATCTCGGTCGCCCCGATGCTCGGCTTCCTCGGCACGGTGATCGGCATGATCGCGGCCTTCGACGCCATCGAGCAGGCCGGCGACATCTCGCCGCAACTCGTGGCCGGCGGGATCAAAGTGGCGCTGCTCACGACGGCCTTCGGCCTGATCGTAGCGGTCATCCTCCAGTTTTTCTACAATTACGCCGTCTCCAAGATCGACCGCATCGTCGTGGAGATGGAGGACGCCAGCGTCGAGCTCATTGACTCACTGGTTTTGATGGATAAGGAAAACCGTTCGCTCACCGAGGGACGCTCGGCCACGACCAGCGGCGTCAGCAGATCGAGCAGCGACGATGCTGATGCTATCGACTCCAGCACCACCGCAAAGGGCGAGATGTCCACCGCCGGCGACGAGCCGGGCGACGACCAGACGCAGACGAGCGTGTAAGTGGGAGTGTGAGTATGTGGGGGTGTGCGTTTCCCGACCGCACCCCATGAACCTACACGACCTACGGACCTACGCACCCACAAATCCCCCCCCTGAACATGAACGCGTTCGTACCCTACGCCGTCTGGGCGATCATCGCCATCATTGGCCTGGGCGCAGCCTGCATTCTCGTATTTGGCCTGCGCAGTCTCGTGCAGGGCAAAGCCCGCCCGCTAACCGTCGGCCTCATGACGGTGCCGTTCGTGCTCTTAGGGGTGCTGGGCCTGATGATGGGGTCCTGGGCGATGGCTGCCATGTGGACCGTCATCATCATGTTCTCCCTGGGTCTGCTGGCCCTCTTCAGCTCGGGCGTCTGGGGGCTGTTTACGTGATGCGTGAAACGTGATGCTCCCCGAGAGCACCTTCTTCACTACGTTTCACGCGCCGGAACCCCGCCGCTCACTGGCGTTTCCATTTTACCCAGATTCTCCAAACAGCCCATCAGAAACGCTCCATGGCCAGTCTGCTTGACAAGCGCGACGACGAGCGCGAGGAAGGAGAGATCAACACCGCTGGTCTGGCGGACATCTCCTTTCTGCTGCTGATCTTCTTTCTGATTACGACCACCTTCGACACGGACACCGGCATCGGGATGACGCTGCCGCCTCCGCTGCCGGAGAACCAGCAGCCCCCGCCAGTGAAGGACCGCAACATGCTGAAAGTGCTCATCAACGCACGGGGGCAGGTCTTGATCGAAGAGGAAGCGTCGTCGATGGAAGACATCAGCCGCGAAGTCAAGACGCACGTCCTCAACCGGGGGAAGAATCCGGAATATTCGCAGACCCCCGACGATGCGCTCGTGTCGATCAAGACCGACCGGTCGACGTCGTACAAGATGTACATCAACGCGCTCGACGAGGTCAAGGCCACCTACAACGAAATCTATAACAAGCACGCCAAAGAGCAGGGCTTCGAGAGCTACCAGGCGTACAAGGAAAGCCTGGGGCCGGATGAGGACGACATGATCCGCGAAAAAATTCCGCTGAATATCTCCATCGCGGAGCCGTCAAGCCGCGGTGGCGGCGGCGAGGGGGGTAGTTCTTCGTGAGGGCGGACGCCCCCGACCGGGGACGGACGCTTCCAGTAGCGACGCTTCCGGGAGCGGTAGCACCCGCTTCGGTCGCCTTCCCTACGCGCTTTTCCGTTTACGCTTTACGCTTTCGCTATGGCTGCTGACTCTGGGCATTTCGAGAAAAAGTCGGCCGACACCGGAGATCAGGGAATTCCCACGTCTTCGCTGCCAGACATCATTTTTATGCTGCTCATCTTCTTCATGGTGAGCACGGTGATGCGCGAGACCAACGTGAAGGTCAAGACGTCGCTGCCGCAGGCCGAGTCGCTGGAGAAGATCGAGCAGAAGCGCCTGATCAGCTACATCTACATCGGCCCGAAGAAGCAGAACGTCAAGGGCAGCGGGCAGACGGGCGTGCAGGTCGACGACGCGCTGATTCAGGACGTCAGCAACGTCCAGGGCATCATGCAGCGTCAGATAGAGGAGGAGCCGCGCCTGATCGTCTCCTTCAAGGTCGACCAGCAGGCCGAGTCGGGCATCTTGCGCGACGTGGAGCAGCAGTTGCGCGACGCCAACGCGCTGCGCATCAACTACGCCTCGAATCAGGAAAATCAGGGCGGCTGACGGCGTGCGCCGGCGTCGATGCTCGTTTTCGAAAAGCTCTGCTTGCCCGAGAGGCGCTGCTGCGGCGGGCGGCGGGGCCTTTTTTGTTGGGGGAGGCGTGACACGTAGAACGTGCAACGCACCACGAATCACGCTTCATGAACTCATGCCTTACTCTGTAACGCTCATTCCCGGCGACGGGATCGGTCCAGAAGTGACGGATGCGACGCTCCAGGTGCTCGAGGCGACGGGCGTGGACTTCGAGTGGGAGCGCTTCGAGGAAGTGGGCACCGCCGCCGTCGAGGCGGGCCGCGACGAACTGCCCAGAGAGGTGCTCGAGTCCATCCGCGAAAACCAGGTGGCGCTGAAAGGCCCCGTCACCACCCCCGTCGGCGAGGGCTTCACCAGCGTCAACGTGCAACTGCGGCAGAAGCTCGACCTCTACGCTAACGTGCGCCCCTGCCAGAACCTGCCCGGGCTGGAGACGCCCTTCGACGACGTGGACCTGATTGTCTTTCGGGAAAACACCGAGGGCCTCTACGCCGGCGTCGAAAACTTTGACGAGCGCCTCCAGATCGCCGACTCCATCGCGCGGGTGACGCGGCGCGGCTCGGAGCGCATCATCCGGTTTTGCTTCGAGTACGCCAAAAAACACGGCCGAAAGAAGGTCACCCTCGCCCACAAGGCCAACATTCTGAAAAGCTCGACCGGCCTGTTTCTGGAGGTGGGGGAGGCCACCGCGCCGGAGTACGCCGGCACGGTGGAGTACGAAGACCGCATCATCGACAACATGGCCATGCAGCTGGTGATGTACCCGCAGCAGTACGACTGCATCGTCACGACCAACCTCTTCGGCGACATCCTTTCGGATCTGGGGGCCGGGCTCATCGGCGGGCTCGGCGTGACGGCCGGCGCCAACATCGGCGACGATGAAGCCGTCTTCGAGGCCGTCCACGGCTCCGCGCCCGACATTGCCGGCGAGGGCAAGGCCAACCCGACGGCCCTGTTGCGCACGGCGGTGATGATGCTCGAACATCTGGATGAAGACGAGGCCGCCCGTGCGGTGGAAGACGCCGTGTTCGCCGCCTACCGCGACGGCGAGGTGCTCACGCCCGACGTCGGCGGCACCGCCTCGACTGGCGAGTTCGCCGCGCACGTAGCCGAGCGGGTGGCGTGATTTGTGAGGCGTGGATGCGTGAGACGTAAAACGTAAGGCTGCCGGTCGGCATAGGCTGAAAAAAGCGTTCGTGCGTCGGTCTTTTATTCTTGGCGTTGCCGGTGGAGAAAGCCGTTCGCCACCGGCGTGTTGCAACACCCAACCCCCATAACGCTACAACACCGTAACACCGTATGATCCAGCGGATTCAAACCGTATATCTCGTGTTCGGTGCGCTGGCGGCCGGGGCGCTCTTTGTTCTCGATCCCCTCTGGAGCGGGGCCGTGGTGCAGCAATTCGGCTGGTTTACGCCGGTGACGGCTGCGCTGGCGGGCCTGACGGCCGTCGGGGCGCTGGCGACGGTCTTTCTGTACAACAACCGCGAGGGCCAGCGGTCCGTCACGGGGGGGTGTTCGTGGGGTTGTACGGGGCCGGTGCGCTGGGGCTTCGCGGGACGGGCGGAACGTGGAATGTTAGCAAAATTGCGTTTCTGGCGCTTCCCATCGTGGCGTACCTCTTTTTTATGCTGGCGCGGCGCGCCATTCAGAGCGACATCGAGCTGGTGCGCTCGATGGACCGGCTGCGGTGAGTTCGTGGGTCGTCGTTCGTGGGTCATCGTTCTCATTCGGCAATGCTTTTGCCAGCCGGAGAACCATCCCCCGTTCCCCCTCTCCCTTCTTTTTCATGACGTTCCCGTCGCGCTCGAAGGCCCTCCTCTACGCAGCGATGGGCCTCGGCGTGGTCAGCTTCGCGCTGAGTCCGATCTTGATACGCTGGGCCGAGCAGGCCGGCGGCGATTCGGGGCTGGCGATAGCGGCGTGGCGCACGGGGCTGGCGTCGCTGCTGCTGGCGCCGGTGGCGCTGCCGCGCATGAAAGCCGAGTGGAAGGCGCTTTCGGTGCGTGACGCGCTCCTGACGGGGGCGGCGGGCGTGCTGCTGGGGCTGCACTTCGTCTGCTGGATCGAGTCGCTCTATCACACGTCGGTTGCCAGTTCGACCGTGCTGGTGACGACGAGCCCGGTGATGCTGGCCGTGCTGGGCTTCCTCGTGCTGGGGGAGCGGTTGCGCGCGGGGGTGGTGGGCGGCATCGTGGTGGCGGTGGCGGGAGCCGCGCTCATCGCGTACGGCGACGCGGCGGGTGAGGTGGCGACCGGCAGTCTCTACGGCAACGCGCTGGCCTTCGGGGCGGCGCTGGTGGCGAGCTTCTACCTGCTCATTGGGCGGGTGGTGCGCCAGCGGGCGGGGTGGCTGGCCTACGTCTTCCCGCTCTACACCGCCTCGGCGCTCACGACCGTCGCGGCGTCGCTCTGGCAGGGGGCGCCGCTCTTCGGCTACGACTGGCCATTTTACGGCTTCTGCCTGGCGATGGCCGTGGGGCCGCAGCTCATCGGCCACGGGGCCTTCAACTACGCGCTCCAGTCCGTGCCGGCGGCGCTGGTGAGTATGCTGGCGCTGCTGGAGCCGGTGGGCGCGTCGCTGCTGGCGTACGCGCTGTTCGGCGAGGCGCCGCCGCTCGCGGCGGTGGGGGGCATGGTCACGGTGCTCGTCGCGACGGGAGCGGTGGTGCTGTTGCGGCGGGGGAGCGCAGACGGCGGACGGCGGGCGTCCCAACGGCGGGCGCCCCGGGAGCACTCGCACCGCAAGGGGCATGACACAAGGCCCGTCGCGTGCGCTCCCAGCGCCGAGGACGGCGGTCTTTCGGAGCGCGACGGGGAACGGGCGACGGCAAGCGAGGTCGCTGGCGCGCCGGAGTGAGGCGCGGCCTGCGAAAAAGATGGCCCACAGCGTTCAGCGTTTGCGAGCGGGGGTCCGCCGTCCCCCGTCCGCGGTCCGCGGTCCCAGAGCGCGAAAGCGCTCGGTCGGAAGGTCGCTGAAGCGGCGGCGTCCGCGCAGGAAGTGATCGACGGGCACGAGGCCGCGGTAGGGCGGCAAGACCGTGTCGGCGTCGCCGGGGGGGCGCTGGTCGGTGTATTGGGCCTTGCGTCGGTGCGCGTCGCGGTAGGCGCGGGCGACGGCGCGCGCC
>PXTX01000104.1:0-9070 GCA_003023275.1 Bacteroidetes bacterium SW_4_67_19 | reverse complement strand
GGCGGGGCGGCAGGTGTTTGTAGAGCATCAGCAGGCTGTTGCGGAAGTTGTAGTACGTCTTCTGGGGGGTGCCTTTCGGAAGCGAGCTGCCGCCGAGGTGGTAGACCGCGCTCTGCGGGGCGACGCGCACGCGCCAGCCGGCGCGCCAGAGCCGCCAGCACAGGTCGATCTCTTCCATGTGCATTTCGAACGTCTCATCCAGCAGGCCCACGCTCCCGGCGTCGCCGTCGAGCGCCGTGCGGCGCAGCATGATGGCCGCGCCGGTGGCCCAGAAGATGTCGCGCGCGTCGTCGTACTGGCCGTGGTCGGGTTCGAGCGTGTCGAACAGGCGCCCGCGCGTGAACGGGTAGCCGGCCCGGTCGATGAAGCCGCCGCTGGCGCCGGCGTACTCGAAGCGCCGAGGCGCGCCCTCTTGCTCGTCGGTCTGGAGGAGCTTCGGCTGCACGGCGGCCACGTCCGGCTGGTCCTCCATCACCTCCACCAGGGGATGCAGCCAGCCGGGCGGCACCTCGACGTCGTTGTTGAGCAGGACGACGTAGCGGCCCGTGGCGTGGGGCAGCGCGGCGTTGTTGCCGCGGCAGAAACGCCAGTTCTCCGGGTGGCGCACCACCTTGACCGACGGAAAACGCTCGCGCACGAAGGCGGCCGAGCCGTCGGCGGAGGCGTTGTCGGCGAGGATGACTTCGAAGTCGGGGTAGTCGGTGGCGAGGACCGAGGGGAGGAAGCGCTTCAGGAGCGGCAGCGCGTTCCAGGTGACGATGATGATAGACACGCGCGGCATGGGGGCAGGTTGAAGGTTGAACGTTGCAGGGTGAAGGTGTTTCGGGTCGCGCCGCTTCGGGTTGTCGGAAACGTTCGTCAGCAAACCGTAGGGCACGACGTGGCGCCCGAAAGGAGCCGCAGGTCATGCCCTTGTGGTGAAAGCAAATGGCCTCGAAAATGGCAGAACGGACATTCATTAGTCCAAACCCGCAACGCGCATCACCGGCAAAGGTATGAGCACGATCGAAGGAATGGCAGCCGCGCGCTTCGAGAACGGATTATCGTGCATCTTTTCGGGATCCGTAACGCCATAAAACAACGGTAGCGACGCAGTACCACGGAGGGTATGACGCAAGGCCCCGCGCTGCGTCGCTACTATTGAATGACCGCTTCTCGCGCTCCTGCACCGCCTGCGGACGAACGCGCCGACGAGGCGCGCGAGGCGCTCCGCCGCCACTGGGGCCACGACTCCTTCCGCCCCGGCCAGCGCGAGGCCATCGGCGCGGCGCTCGCCGGCGAGGACGCGCTCGTCGTCTTGCCCACCGGGGGCGGCAAATCGGTCTGCTACCAGGTGCCCGCCCTTCTCGAAGACGGCCTCGCGCTGGTCGTCTCGCCGCTGATCGCGCTGATGCACGACCAGGTCGCCGCCCTCAAGGCGCGCGGCGTATCGGCGGCCTTCATCGACAGCACGCTCTCGCGCCGCGCTGTGGACCAGCGCTGGACCGACGCCGAGCACGGGCGCTTCGACCTGCTCTACGTCGCGCCCGAGCGCCTGCAATCGGAGCTGTTCGAGGCGCGCGCCGGGCGGCTGCCGGTGGGCCTGTTGGCCGTCGACGAGGCGCACTGCGTGAGCACCTGGGGCCACCACTTCCGCCCCGACTACCGCAAGATCCCCGAGGCGCGCGCCGCGCTGGGCGACCCGCCGACGATGGCCGTCACCGCCACGGCTCCGCCGGAGGTGCGCCGCGACATCGCCGAGGGGCTGGCCCTGCGCGACCCGAAGAAGGTCATCACCGGCTTCGACCGGCCCAACCTGGTGTGGTCGGTGTTCCGGACCGAAGAGAAGCGCCGGCGCATGAAGGCGCTCGTAAACGGAGTGGACGGCAGCGGCCTCGTCTACGCCTCCACGCGCCGCCGCACCGAGACGTGGGCCGCCTGGCTCGACGAGCAGGGCGTGGCGGCAGACTACTACCACGCCGGGCGCGATGCCGAGGAGCGCGCCGCCGTGCAGGCCGACTGGCAGGCCGGCGAGACGCGCGTCGTGGCGGCGACCAACGCCTTCGGGATGGGCATCGACAAGGCCGACGTGCGCTTCGTGGCGCACGTGGACCTGCCCGCCTCGCTGGAGGCGTACTACCAGCAGGCCGGCCGCGCCGGGCGCGACGGCAAGCGCGCCTACGCCGTCCTGCTCTGCCAGCCCTCCGACGCACAGACGCGCCGCGCGCTCATCGACAGCGCCCACCCGACCGGGCGCGAGGTCAACCGCGTCTACACGGCCGTCTGCAACCTCGGCCAGGTCCCGCTCGGCTCCCGGCCCGAGGCGCCGCTGGCGGTGAAGCCCGAGGCCGTGCGCCGGCTCACCGGCTTCTCGCGGGGAAAGGTGCGCTCGGCCATCGACCTGCTGGAGCGCGCCGGGGCCTGGGCGAAGCGCACGCCGCACCCGCGCTTCGGCCTCCTGCGCTTCGAGCACGCCGCCGACGCGATCCGCCGCCGCCTCGCGGCGATGGAGAACCGCGCGCTGGCGGCGTTCACCCGAGCGCTCCTGCGCACCGTGCACGCCGAGGCGTTCGCCCGCTGGCGCGACGTGGACCTGCGTCTGCTGGAGCAGCGCACGGGGCTGGAGCGCCCCCGCCTGCTGCGCGGGCTGGCCTTCCTCGAAGAGCAGGGCGTCGTGCGCTGGCACCCGCCGGGGCAGGCGATGGAAATCGAACTGGCCGCGCCGCGTGCGCGGGAGTTTCCCGTCGATCACGAAACGGTGCGCCGCGCCCGCCGCCGCGCCGAGCGCCGCCTGCGCGACGTGGAGCGCTACGCCCGCTCCCTCGGCTGCCGCCGCCGCTACCTGCTGGCGCACTTCGGCGAGGCGCACCCGCCGCGCTGCGGGCGCTGCGACGTGTGCCTGGGCCGCCACGAGCCACCCGTCGTCACCGGCAGCGACGAGCCGGCGTTGCGCCGCGTGCTGCGGGCGGTGGAGGACGGCCGGCCGCGCAGCGCGTGGTTCGCTGACGACGAGGACGACGCCCCGCCCGCCCCCAGGCGCGACGCGCTGTGCGCCTGGCTCGCCCGGAAGGGCTACCTGCGCCTCGACGACCCGCTCGAAGAACGCTTCGCGCTGACCGACAAGGGCGAGCGCTTCCTGAAGCGGCAGGGGTAGGCCGGGGGGCGCGATGTGGGGAACCGTTCTTTCGAGCGCATTTCTTTCGAGCGCATTTCTTTCGAGCGCATTCGGCCGTCAGCGTTTCGCAGGAAGGTCGAACGCACCGCATGGGCATGACCTTCGGCCCTCCCGTCGGTCGGGACCGGCATTCACGCCACGGCTCCTTCCTCGACCACCGCCTCGCCGTTTTCGCGGGCTTCCGCCTCTTCCGCCTCGGCCACGCCTTCGTCGAGGTCCTCGTCCTCGGCGGCCCGGTCGTCGGCGCTGGAGGCCATCGCGTCGAGGTCCACGTCCTCGTCTTCCTCCGCAAAGGCCGCCGAGCGTTCCAGCTCTTCTTTCAGAAAGCCGCCCGTGGACGTGTCGCTTTCCGCCATCTCCTCCGGCGTGCCTTCGAAGAGGAGGTGCCCGCCTTCCGCGCCGCCTTCCGGCCCCAGGTCGACGAGCTGATCGGCGGTTTTGAGCACGTCGAGGTTGTGCTCGATGACGACGACGGTGTTGCCCTTCTCCACCAGCGCGCGCAAGACCCCCAGCAGGTGACGGATGTCCTCGAAGTGCAGGCCCGTCGTGGGCTCGTCGAGGATGTAGAGCGTGTCGCCGGTGCCGGGGCGGGACAGCTCCTTCGCCAGTTTGACCCGCTGCGCCTCGCCGCCGGAGAGCGTGGTGGACTGCTGGCCGAGGTGGATGTAGCCCAGGCCCACCGAGTCGAGCGTGCGCAGCTTGCGCTCGATGCGCGGGACGTTCTCGAAAAGCTCCAGCGCCTCGGCCACCGTCAGGTCCAGCACGTCGGCCATCGAGTGGTCGCGGTAGCGCACCTCCAGCGTCTCGGGGTTGTAGCGCTTGCCGTCGCACTCGTCGCACGCGACGTAGGTGTCGGGCAGGAAGTTCATTTCCAGTTTCACGATCCCCGCGCCCGTGCACTTCTTGCAGCGCCCGCCCTTCGTGTTGAACGAGAAGCGCGTCTTGGTGTAGCCGCGCATCTTCGACTCCGGCAGGTCGGCGAAGAGGTCGCGCAGGTAATCCATCAGGCCGGTGTAGGTGGCCGGGTTCGAGCGCGGCGTGCGCCCGATGGGCTGTTGCGAAATCTCGATTACCTTGTCGATGTGGTCTTCGCCCTCGATGGCGTCGTAGTGCAGCGGCACCGTCTTGGCGTTGTGGTGGTGGCGCTGGAGGATCGGGTAGAGCGTCTGGCTGACGAGGCTCGACTTGCCGCTCCCGCTCACGCCGCTGACGCAGACGAGCTTGCCCAGCGGCAGGCGAAAAGTCTCGCCCTTGAGGTTGTGCCCGGTGGCGCCCTCGAGAACGATTTCCTCGCCGGTGCCGCTCTGGCGCGTTTCCGGCAGCGCAATGCGCTTTTTGCCCTTCAGATACTGCGCGGTGAGACTCTCGAAGCCGTTGTGGCGCAGGGGCAAATCGTCGGGCGGGGCGGCGCTGATGAGGTGCCCGCCGTTGCGCCCGGCGCCGGGGCCGAGGTCCACCACGAAGTCCGCCGCCTCGATGGTCTCGCGGTCGTGCTCGACGACGAGAACGCTGTTGCCCAGGTCGCGCAGGCCCTTCAGCGACTCGATCAGGCGGTGGTGGTCACGCGGGTGCAGCCCGATGGACGGCTCGTCGAGGACGTAGAGCACGCCGGTCAGCTGGGTCCCGATCTGCGTGGCCAGGCGGATGCGCTGGCTCTCCCCGCCGGAGAGGGTGCGCGCCTGCCGGTCGAGCGTGAGGTAGCCCACGCCCACGCCCGTCAAGAACGACAGCCGCTCGCGGATTTCCTTGACGATGGGCGCGGCGATCTGCGCCTTCTGGCCCGCAAACTGGACCTCCGCGAAGAAGTCCTCCAGCCGCCGCAGGTCCATCTGTGCCAGCTCGGCGATGTTCTTTTCGTCGGTCGCGTTCCCGCCGATGCGGTAGGCCAGCGCCTCGGGCTTGAGGCGGCCGCCGTCGCACGCCGGACACGGCCCCTCGCGCATGAAGCGCTCCGCCCAGCGCTTTTGCTTGCTGCTGCTCGCGTTGTCGTAAATGTGCCAGAGGTGCTCCTTGAGCCCGCCGAAGCGGTGCGTGTAGCGCACCTCGCGCTTTTTGTAGCGGTACACGATGTCGAACTGCTCCTCGCCCGCGCCGTCGAGGATGACGCCGATCTGCTCGTCGGAAAGCTCGTTCAGCGGGGTCTCGAAGTCGAAGCCGTAGGCGTCGGCCACCGCTTCGAGCTGGCTGAAGATCCACGTGTCGCTCGGCGTGCCGAGCGGCTCGAGGCCGCCCTCGGCGATGGTCTCCCGGGGGCGCGGAATGATGAGCGCGCGGTCGAGGCGCTGCTGCGTGCCGAGGCCGTCGCACTTCGGGCACGCGCCGTAGGGCGTGTTGAAGCTGAACGTGTTGGGCGACGGGTCGTCGTAGCTGAGGCCGCTCTGCGGGTCGTAGAGGTGGCGGCTCATCGTGTGATCGCCGATGATTTCGGGATCGGCGTCGTCGGGTACATCCACGACCTCCGCGATGAGGGTGCCGCTGCCCATCTCCAGCGCCGTCTCGACGGCCTGGCTGACGCGGGGCCGCGCGCCGTCTTTCACCGCGATCCGGTCCACGACGACCTCCACGTCGTGCGTCACGTAGCGGTCCAGCTTCATGCCTTCCTCGATCAGGCGCGTCTCGCCGTCGGTGCGCACGCGCTCGAAGCCCTCGCCCGCCAGGCGCTCGAACAGCTCGCGGTAGTGTCCCGTGCGCCCGCGCACGACCGGCGCGAGGATGGCGATGCGCGTCCCCTCGGGAAAGTCCCCCAGCAGCCCATCGACGATCTCGTCGTCGCTCTGCTGGCGCATCCGCGCGCCGCTTTCGTGGGAGTAGGCCGTCCCAGCGCGCGCGAAGAGCAGGCGCAGGAAGTCGTACACCTCCGTCACCGTGCCGACCGTCGAGCGCGGGCCGCTGGAGGTGGTTTTCTGCTCGATGGCGATGACGGGGCTGAGGCCGTCGATGTGATCGACCTCGGGCCGCTCCATCATGCCCAGGAAGCGCCGGGCGTAGGCGCTGAGGGACTCCATGTAGCGGCGCTGGCCCTCGGCGTAGATCGTGTCGAAGGCGAGGCTGGACTTGCCGCTGCCACTGAGGCCGGTGACCACCACGAGCTGCCCGCGCGGAATGTCGAGGTCGAAGCCTTTGAGGTTGTGCTCGCGGGCGCCACGAACGGAGATGCGCTCTTCGAGCGATGCGTCCATCGGGGGGGTGAAGGTTGAAAGTTGAAGGTTTCTCGGGCTGCGGGCGGCGGAGCCAAATGGGACTTTAGGGGCGCGACGCGTCGCACCTGAGGCCGGGGGGCCTGGTGCCTCACGCTGCGAATCCGTAGAGCGCCAACAGCGCAGCGGTGATGGCCGCGTTGGCCGCGAGAAGGCTCGCGCCCATACGCCGCATCATTTTTTTCATGCGCTGCTCCAAAGCGTCGAGTCTTTGGTCCAGGTGTTCTTTCGTGACGACTTGGTCCTCGGCAGCGTTGAACAACTCGATAATGCCTTTGGCACGGCGTTCGTCGAAGCCGAACTCCTGGGTGAGGCGTTCTTTGGCTTTGAGCGTGTCAGCGAGCATGGCGGGAGGGGGGTGGTTTGAAGATACACAAGGCCAAACGCAGCAGCTCGCCGTGCGTTCGCGCTACGGGCGCAGCGAACCCTGCCGCCGGGCGGTGCGTTTTCTCCTTCGCACGCCGTCTTCACCCCTTCCGCTCGCCTGGCGCCATGAAGACCTTCTGGAAAGCCGCGCTCGCCTCCGTGGCCGCCGCCGCGCTCGCCTTCGTCGGTTGGCGCGTTGTGCAAGCGAACGGCGCATCCGAGGCGTCCTCCCCGGACCCGTCGACCGACGGCGACGTCGCCGCTGAGGGGCGCGGCGCGGGCGACGAACTGACGCAGGAGCAGCGCGAGACCCTGATCGCAGAACTCGAAGACCAGCTCGGCGCGTAAAGGACGACGGACGGCGGACCGGACCGTGGACGATGGCCGTTTCGAGCCGAGCCGTCGGTGCCCCCAAACCCGAAACACAAGACCCGAAACCGCGCAAGTCATGTCCGACGCGACGCGCGAGTGCCCGATGTGCGCGATGGAAGTCGACGCCTCGGCCGACGCCTGCCCCGTCTGCGGCTACGAAGCGCCGCGCCAGAAAACGAGCATGCAGGTCGCCGCCTGGGTGATGGTGCTCCTGCTCCTGTGGCCGGCCCTCGAAGGACTGATGTACCTGATCGAACTGCTTTGATCGCGTGGCACCGACCGCCTGGCGTCACGCCCGTTGCACGAGAACCGCCCCGCGCCCACCGCCCCGCGCTCTGCGCACCATGAACGTCGCTTCGCCGCCCCCGGCCGCCCCCGCTCCTGCCCTGGGCGCCCTTTCCCCAGAGGCCTTCCTCGCCGACTACTGGCAAAAGCGGCCCGTCGTCATCCGCGAGGCGCTGCCCTCCGCGAGCACTTCCTCCGGGGCGCCGGACTTCCAGTCGCCGCTGGCGCCGGAAGAACTGGCGGGCCTGGCGCTCGAAGACGGCGTCGAAAGCCGCCTCGTCTTGAAGGAAGGCGGCGCCTACCCGTGGGAGCTGCGCCACGGCCCCTTTTCGGAAGACGACTTTCGGAGCCTGCCGGACGAAAAGTGGACGCTCCTCGTGCAGGGCGTCGACCAGCTCGTGCCCGCGGTCGAGCGCCTGCTGGATCACTTCCGCTTCCTTCCGCGCTGGCGCCTCGACGACGTCATGGTCAGCTATGCGCCGGAAGGCGGGGGCGTCGGCGCGCACCTCGATCACTACGACGTGTTTCTGGTGCAGGGCAAAGGGCGCCGCCGCTGGCGCTTCTCGCACGCGCCGGTCGAACACGAGGAAATCGTGCCGGATCGCGACGTGCGCATGTTGGCGAACTTCGATCCAGACGAAGAGGTGGTGCTGGAGCCGGGCGACTTGCTGTACCTGCCGCCGCGGGTGGCGCATCACGGCACCAGCGTCTCGGACGACTGCATGACCTACTCCGTCGGCCTGCGCGCCCCGAGCCACGCCGAGATCCTGAACGGCTACGCCCGCGCCTGTGCCGAGCAGCTCGCCGAGCGAGACCGCTTCGCCGACCCGGACCGCGAGGCGCCGCCGGAGCACATCGGTGAAATCGACGCCCAGGCGCGCAAAAAGGTACGCCGCGTCGTCCGCAACGCGGCCGCTGATGAGCGAGCGGTCGACCGCTGGTTCGGGCGCCACGTGACGCGCCCGCCCGCCGGCGAGCCGCTCCTGTCGCCCGAACGGCCGCCCGGCGCGAGCGAGCTGGTCGAGGCCATCCAGCGCGGAACGGGCCTGCGCCCGGCCCCCGGCGCGCGGCTGGCCTTTTTCGAGAACGACGACGGAAGCGCCACGCTCTTCGCCGGGGGGGAGGCGTACGACCTGCCCCCGGCGCGTGCCTTCGCCGCCCCGCTGCTGTCGGATCGCCGCCGTCTCCCCGCCGAGGTGCTGCGCCCGCACCTGGACACCGACGGCGTGCCGGCGCTGCTGGCCCAGCTCGTAACCGACGGCGCCCTCGAGCGGGTTTCGCCGGGCGTCGAATAGGAAAGGAGCCAGGCGAAAGAACCAATCGGGACGCCCCTGTGCTGTCGTGAAGCTTCCCAACCTCCTCGAAGCGCGCATCACCAACCCATGCCCCCCTGGGAAACCATCGAAGAAGCGCCGGAAGGCGACTACTCGGTCTTCAGCGTGCGCCGGCAGCGCGTGCGCTCTCCAACGAGCGGCCAGACCGCCGACTTTCACGTCATCGACGCGCCCGACTGGGTCAACGTCGTCCCCGTCACCTCGGGCGGCGAGGTCGTCTGCGTGCGCCAGTACCGCCCCGGCACCGACGAGGTGACGCTCGAAATTCCCGGCGGCATGATCGACGCCGGCGAGCGACCCGTCGAAGCCGCGCGGCGCGAACTGCTGGAGGAGACGGGGTGCACGGCCGACCCCTTCGTCTC
>PXTX01000103.1:14660-30584 GCA_003023275.1 Bacteroidetes bacterium SW_4_67_19 | reverse complement strand
ACCAAATACATCTTCGTCACCGGTGGTGTGACTTCCTCGCTGGGGAAGGGCATCTTCGCCGCCTCGCTGGGGCGGCTCCTGAAGGCGCGCGGCCTCACGGTCTCGATCCAGAAGTTTGACCCGTACATCAACGTCGATCCCGGGACGATGAATCCCTATGAGCATGGGGAGGTCTACGTCACCGGCGACGGGGCCGAAACGGACCTGGACCTGGGGCACTACGAGCGCTTCCTGGGCCGCCCCACCAGCCAGGCCAACAACGTCACCACCGGCCGCATCTACTCCGACGTGATCGCCAAGGAGCGCGCCGGCGAGTACCTCGGCAAGACCGTCCAGGTCGTCCCCCACATCATCGACGAGATCAAACGCTGGATGTTGCGACTGGGGGCGGAACAAGACCCCGACGTGGTCATCACCGAAATCGGCGGCACCGTCGGCGACATCGAGGGGCAGCCCTACCTCGAGGCCATCCGCCAGCTGCGCAACGAGGTGGGCCGCGCCAACACGCTCGACGTGCACCTGACGCTGGTCCCCTACCTGCGCGCCGCCGACGAATTGAAGACCAAGCCCACGCAGCACTCCGTCAAGACGCTCCTCTCCCACGGCCTCCAGCCGGACCTCCTGGTGGCCCGCTCCGAGCATCCGCTTACCAGAGACCTGCGCGACAAGATTGCCCTCTTCTGCAACGTCGAGCCGCAGGAGGTCATCCAGATGCTCGACGCGGAGTCCATCTACGAAGTGCCGCTCCTGTTGAAGCAGGAAAACCTCGGCGACATCGTCGTCGACAAGCTCTTTTCGGACGCCGAGCAGGAAGATTTCAAAGAGGAGCCGGCCCTCGGCGACTGGATCGACTTCATCAAGCGCCTCAAGACGCCCGAGACCACCGTCCCGGTGGCGCTGGTGGGCAAATACGTCGCGCACCAGGACGCCTACAAGTCCATCAGCGAGAGCTTCGTGCTGGCCGGCGCCGCGCAGGGCGTGAACGTCGACGTCGATTACGTCCTCGCTGACGACCTGACGGACGAGAACGTGGGCGAGCGGCTCTCCGGCGCGGCGGGCGTGCTGGTCGCGCCGGGCTTCGGCGACCGCGGCGTCGACGGCAAAATCGCCGCCGCGCGCTGGGCCCGCGAAGAGAACGTGCCGTTTTTCGGGGTGTGCCTCGGGATGCAGTGCGCCGTCGTGGAGTTTGCGCGCAACGTGTGCGGCTGGGAAGGCGCCCATTCCACCGAGTTCGACGAGGAGACGCCCTACCCCGTCATCGCGCTCATGGAGGAGCAGAAGCAGATCCAGGACAAGGGCGGGACGATGCGCCTGGGCCGCTACGACTGCCGCCTGACCGACGGCTCGCGCGCGCGCTCGATCTACGACGACGAAGAAACCGAAGAGCGCCATCGCCACCGCTACGAAGTCAACAACGTCCTGCGCTACAAGCTGCGCGAGGAGGGCATGCGCTTTACCGGCCTCAATCCCGAGCGCGACCTCGTCGAGATCGCCGAGCTGCCGGAGCACCGCTGGCACGTCGGCGTGCAGTTTCACCCGGAGTACCGCAGCGTCTGCGGCGCGCCGCACCCGCTCTTCGCGGCGTTCGTGGAGGCGTGCACCGCCTTCGCCGACGAGCGCGGCCTCGCTTGGGCTTCAGTGGTCAGTGGTCAGTTTTCAGCGCTTGCCCCCCGAACACCGAGGACCGAGAGCTGAAAACCCGCAAGCCAAGCACTGAAAACGCGTTCCCCCCAACACTTCGCCAGCGGAAGAAGAACGTTCCCCCTTCAACCCGAAACCGCGTCCCGCCACCCGCCCAACACTGTCGCCGCACGTACGTAGGAGACCATTCGCGCGATGTGTGCTCGCTTTCTCTCTCGACGGTTGCCGCTATGTTCAATCCTTCTTCTCTCGTCCGCCGTGCCGCGCGCGGAGATGATCGCGGAGACAATGACGACGCCTCGCTGACGAAGGTATGCGCCGAGAGCACTCCCTGGCCCGAGAATGCGTCATGGTATGAGGACTCCTGGTGCGAGCTGTCGCGGCTGAAGCAGGTGATCCTCGACAACATGCCGATCACCGAGCACCTCCAGTTCTCCCTCTTCCGCGACGCGGCCGAGCGCCTCGTGGCCACCGCCCCGCTGGAGCCGAACGCCAATCACCGGCAGACGGCCTTCGGCGGCAGCCTCAGCATGCTGGCGACCGTCGCCGGCTGGGCGATGACCCGGCTCGTGCTCCGCGAGCGCGACTACGCAGACGCCTCGGTCGTCATCCAGAAGAGCAGCATCGACTACTGCGGCCCGGTCTGCGGCGATCTGGTGATGCAGTGCGCCTGGCCCCCGGAGGAAAAGCGCGCTTCCTTTTTTGACACGCTCGACCGCTGGGGCAAGGCGCGCCTCCCGCTGCGCTGCACCACGGCGGCGGCGGACGGGCAGGAAACGGTCGTCTTCGACGGCTCCTATGTCGCGCTCTTGCGGTAAGGGCGCGCTGCGCCGTGCAAGCGCGCTGCGCCGTGTAAGACGGCGGACGACAGACGGTGGACGGCGGTCGCTCGTTCCTCGTACGCTTTGCAGAAAGGCGGTCGCTTCGATCGGTCGGCTCGGCGGGAAACGTTCCCGTCCTTGCTTTGCGGATGGGCGGCCTGCCGTTCAGAAATCCAGAATATCAGAGTTGGAGTTCCCCATGGCGCGCGAAACGGCCGAGGCCCACTGGCGCGCTCGACTCGAAAAGCGCGAGAACGACGCGCTGCGCCGCCGACTCGATGTGTACCCGACCCCGGACGAGGATGGCGAGGCGGCCGTCAACCTGGCCAGCAACGACTACCTCGGCCTCTCGACCGACGCGCGCGTGACCGAGGCGGCCGCCGGCGCGGTCCGGCGCTGGGGCGCGGGCGCGGGGGCCTCCCGGCTCGTCACCGGCCACCGCGCGCCGCACGAAAAGCTGGAAGCGGTCCTCGCCGACTTTAAAGAGGCCGAGCGGGCGCTGGTCTTCTCCTCCGGCTACGCCGCCAACGTGGGCGTGCTCAGCGCCCTGGCCGAGCAGGGCGACTTCCTCTTCTGCGACCGCCTCAACCACGCCAGCCTCATCGACGGGGCGCGTCTCTCGCGCGGCACGGTGCGCGTCTACCGCCACGGCGACCCGGAGCACCTCGACGAACTGCTCGACCGCGCTCCGGCAGAGGGACGCCGCTTCATCGTCACCGACGGCGTCTTTTCGATGGACGGCGAGCTGGCGCCGCTGCCGGAGTTGGCGCGCCTCGCCGAGCGCCACGACGCGCTGCTGGTGGTCGACGACGCCCACGGTACCGGCGCCGTCGGCCCCGGGGGGCGCGGCACCGTCGCGCACTTTGGCCTGGAAGAAGAAGTGCCCGTGCGCATCGGGACGCTCTCGAAGGCGCTCGGCGCGCAGGGCGGCTTCGTGGTCGGTTCCGACGCGCTCGTCAGCCTGCTGGTGAACGAGGCGCGCGCGTTCGTGTACAGCACGGGGCTGGCGCCTGCGCTGGCTGCCGCCGCGCGCGAGGCGCTGCGCATCGCCGCCGAGGAGGACGCGCGCCGCCGGCGCCTGCACGAGCATCTCGGGGCGTTGCGCAAGGGCCTGCGTGCACGCGGCTACGACCTCTACGGTGAGGCGCCCGCTCCGCTCCTGGCCGTGCGCTTCGACGCCCCCGGGGCGGCGCTCCGCCAGTCCGAACGCCTCGCCGACGCCGGCGTCACCGCCCCCGCCATTCGCCCCCCCACCGTGCCGGAAGGCACCAGCCGCATCCGCCTCGCCCCGATGGCGACGCACTCCGAGGCGGACGTGCAGCGGGTCGTGGAGGCGTTCGATCGTCGGTAAACGCGTATTCCAATCAGCGACCGTCGCGTGATGCGTGACGCGTGAGGCGGGGGAAGTACTCTTGGAGTGCATCACGAAATACGCATCACGAAATACGCATCACGAAATACGCATCGCGCAATGCTCGCCACCGGCCACACGCAATGCTCGCCACCGGCCACGCCGTTCCCGACGAGCGCCGCACCAGCGCCGAAATCGAACGCGAACTGGGCCTCGACGACGGCTGGATCCAGCACCGCACCGGCATCCGCGAGCGGCCCGTCGTCAGCGACGACGAGGCGACGTCGGACCTTTCGGTGACCGCCGCGCGGCGCGCGCTGGACGACGCCGACCTCGCGCCGCGCGAGGTGGACTTGCTCCTGCTGGCCACCAGCACCCCCGACCACCTGCTGCCGCCCTCCGCCCCGCAGGTGGCGCACCGACTCGGGCTTTCCCACGCCGGCGCGGTGGACGTGACCGGCGCCTGCGCGGGCTTCCTCTACGCCCTCTCGATGGCCGACGCGCTCGGGCAGACGCGCGGCTGCACCGCCCTCGTCATCGGCGCCAACGTGCTGAGCTACCGCACCAACCCCGCCGACCCGGCCACCGCCGCGCTCTTCGGCGACGGGGCCGGCGCAGTCGTCCTCACGCCCGGCGCGGAGGGACGCTCCGCACTGCGCGGCCTGCACCTGGGAGCCGACGGCTCCGCCTACGAGCGCATCCAGATCCCCGCCGGGGGCAGCCGCCGGCCCATGACCCCCGAGGCCGTCCGCCAGGACGCCCACCTGATGCAGATGAAAAGCGGTCGCGCCGTCTTCCGTAGCGCTGTCGAAACGATGACGCGCGCCGGGGAAAAGGCCCTCGACGACGCCGACCTCACGACCGAGGACGTCGACTGGTGGGTGCCGCACCAAGCCAACCAGCGCATCACCGAGCGCACCGGCGAAGCGCTCGGCATTCCGCCGGAGCGCACCGTCAGCATCATCGAGCGCTACGGCAACAGCTCGGCGGCCACGATTCCGCTGGCCCTCTCGCTCACCGCCGAGG
Source organism: Bacteroidetes bacterium SW_4_67_19 (assembly GCA_003023275.1). Lineage (GTDB taxonomy): Bacteria > Bacteroidota > Rhodothermia > Rhodothermales > Salinibacteraceae > QS-8-64-10. The sequence continues at coordinate 25,745 of PXTX01000103.1, read as the reverse complement.
AGAGACGCCTGACCCCCGGCGACCGCGTGCTCTTGACCGCCGTCGGCGCCGGCATGATCGACGCGGGCGCGGTCGTGGCGTGGGACAGCGGTATTCCGGAGGAGTAGCCCCCGAGAAGCGCCCCTCGACTGGAAACGCCGCCGGCAACAAGAACGCCGCCAGCCTCTCGCCCCGAAACAGCACCGCAGGGGTATGACCTTCGGCCCCTGACGGCTGACCGCTGACGGCTGACCGCCCCTAAACGGTCAACACCGGCTCGCCGTGCTCGAAGATCTGCACCGGGCCGTCTTCGCTCACCTTCACGACGAGACCGTGAGTGGAGAGCGTGCGCGCCGCTGCCGTGCGCGCCCCCTCCGAGCGGCCCTGCCGGCTCTGCACGATGGCCCCGTAGCTGATCAGGCGCCCCTCCTCGTCGACGATGGTGGCTCCGTCGATGCCGGCCAGCAGCGCGAGCGTCGTGCGGCTGAGGTCGAGGATGTTGCCAGCGGGCAAAAGCCGGTGCAGCAGCCACTCGGCATTCTCCGTCAACGGCTCGGCCTCTTCTGCCTCGACGTCGGCTCCTCTGATGTTTTCGGATGCTGCATTCGGGCGCTTGACCTCCAGAGCCGGCGCCGCGCGGGCGCGGTCCACGCGGTCTTTTTCGTTGAGGTTCAGGGCGTCGGTGCCGTCCTCGGCGACGGCCAGGATGCCGCCTTTGCTGCTGGTCGTCAAAATCAGCACGACGCCGAAAAGCTCTGCGCCGACCTCGCCGTAACGCTCGACCATGGCGTTGCGAATCTGGTTCCAGATGAGACCGTGCCACACGCCCGAGCGCCGAGAGAACAGCGGCTGCCCACTGGCAAAGGTCATGACCGACCCCCCCTGGCGCAAGATGAGACCGATGCCTTCCTGCTTTTTCGAAACAGCCGCCAGGAAGCTGAGCGACCCAAAGTCGCGGTCCAGCAGCGACGGCACGTCGCCGAGCGTGTCGGGAGTGAGGATGTGGGTGGCGCGCCCTTCCGGCGTAATGCAGAGCACCGACTGGTAGCCGTCGGTCAACAGCGAGGTGCGCTTCAGTTCGCGGAAGTCCTCCGGATACTGGCCCCGCAGCGTCCGGCGCTCCACATGGCGTTCTCCGCTTTCTTCTTCCGGCTGCGGAGCGATGACGAGGCCGTGCGAGAGATCCTGATGCTCCACACGCGAGCGCGTGAGCGTGTCGATATATTCGAGGGTCTCCACAATGGTGTTCGTCAGCCGGTCGTGGGCGCTCTGCGGCTCGCCGTGGCGCGCGAAACGGTAGGCTTCGCGCTCTGCAACGTGCGCGAACTGGTCGGCGATGAGGTGCGCGATGATGTGCACCGGCAGCTGCGCCTGGAGCGCCGCGCGCGCTTCTCCCGTAGTGGCGCCGGTGAGGTGGCGCGTCCACTCGTGCGCCAGAATTACCGGAATCTTAAACCGGGCGGAGGCCGCCTCCAGATGTGAGTCGTCGTCCTCCCTCAGAAACTCGCTGATGCGCTCGTCCACGCTGATCGTCACCACCCGCAAGAACTCGGGATGAGCGGGCACCTCACGGATGTCTTCGAAGCGTCCCCCCTCTCCGTTGCGCGGCGAGGCCGTCCCGCCCAGCAACGGGGCGTCTGCCTTGCGCACGTAGCCAATGTGGGCGTTGGCAGCGGGGAACAGCTCCGTCAAAAACGCCAGCGCCTTCCGCACCAGCGCGTCGGTGGCCCGCACGTCCGCCGGGCCCTTGTCTCCAGCGCCGCCGTCCTGTGAAGGCTCCCCCGTCTCCGAAGGGGCGTTCGGCACAGGCACCGTCGCTTTTTTCAGCGCCGCGGAATGGGACTCTCGGGCATCGGCCATGAATCAGGACGCCTCGTTGCGTCATTATGCAGCATTTTTCTGTGGGACCAAACGCCTACTTCGCCCTATTCGTTCTCCTCCCGGATACGTTCAGCCTGTCCCCTGAAATCAACCATCCGAACTCCCTTCTGTTCATGCGCCTCTCTGTTCGAACGCTCGCCGCTCTGGGCCTCACCGCCGTGCTGCTGGCGGGCCTCGCAGCCCCCGTGCTCCCCGAGAAGGCCCTTCCGGAGAAAATCGTAGTGGCGGCCTTCTCGGAAGCCCTCCCCGGCCAGCCGCTTCCGGACGGCTTCGAGACGCTTTCGCTCGATGACGACGGCCCGCCCACCGAGTACACCGTCGTCCGCGCCGACCGCCTCGGCGGCACGCCCGTCGTGAAGGCCGTCGCCAGAAACGCGGCCACGGGCCTGGTCAAACGCCGGCGTATCGACCCGAGCGAATACCCGGTGCTGGAATGGAGTTGGAAGGTCGAGCACGTGCTCGAACAAGGCGACGCGACGAAGAAAAGCGGCGACGACTACCCGGCGCGCATCTACGTCACCTTCGACTACGACCCGTCGAAGCTGGGCTTTTTCGAGAAGATAAAGTACCGCTCGTTGCGGACGATGGGCTACGACGACGTGCCGCTGCGCGCCCTCAACTACGTCTGGGCCAGCCAAACGCCGGTCGGCAAGATCGTCCCGAATCCCTACACCGACTGGGTGATGACCGTGCCGGTGGAAAGCGGATGCGCCCACTGCGGGGAGTGGCGCACCGCGCGCCGCAACGTGCGCGCCGACTACCGCGCGGCCTTCGGCGAGGAGCCGCCCCCCGTCAGCGGCGTCGCCATCCTGACCGACACGGACAACACCGGCGAGACGGCCACTGCCTACTACGGTGACATTCAGTTCGTCGAGGACGAGTAGCACGTGTAACGTGCCACGTCGCACGTGCTACGCGAAGACGGCCGCTTCGTCGAGCAGCCACCGCACCTGCCGGCGGGCGCGCACGTGGGAGGCGGGCTTCGCCGGGTCGCCCTCGTGCAGCACGGCGTGGACGACCTCGCGCTTCGCTTCGCCGCTAACGAGGAAGAGCGTGTCCTGCGCCTCGGCCAGCGCATCGAGGGTGAGCGTGAGGCGCTGGCGCGGAGTGTGGCGCGGCGGGCCGTAGGGCGCGCGCACCCACTCGTCGTCGCCGGCCCGCTCCCAGGGGCGGTCGTGTCGGGCCCGGACGCGACGGGGCGCGTCCTGACGGTCGATACCTCGAGTCGCCGGGTGCGCGATGATTATCGGCAAAAGATGCGAGAGATGCGTCAGTATCGCAACGATCTCTTCCAGAAGTACGACATCGATCCTCTGGAGATTCCACTCGAGGACGATCACATCGAGCTTTTGGTCGAGTATTTCCAGCGCCGCAATCGACGACACTGACGGCCCAAACCCTCGTCGGCCCCGCCGGTGAGCACGAACGCGAACGACCCATGCGCCTCGGTCGCTTCGCGCGCGGCAGCAACGCAGGCGTCGGCGGCAGCGCGGCCGAGGGCGTCGCGGTCGGGAACGATTTTGGTTTCGGCGTCGGGAGCACGGTTCATGGGGTGATGCGTGTTGCGTGATGTTCTGGTGTGCTGAAGCTAAAAAAAGTTCAAGCGATGACTTTTTTGAACGGCGTCACCAGTAGCACCTCGCCCGAAACGACGCGGGCTGGTTCATCACGCATCACGAATTGCGCGTCACGAGTCACCCCTCCGGCCCCCACGTGCCGGCAGGGTAGCGTTTCAGCGGCAGGTCGGCGTCCAGCAGCGGCGTGTAGAGCGCCCAGGAGGCCTCCACCTCGTCGGCGTGGACGAAGAGCGTCGGGTCGCCGCGCATGATGTCGCGGAGGAGCGTTTCGTAGGCGTCGGGGGCGGGACCGAAGGCGTCTTCGTAGCGAAAGCTGAGGCGCTGGGTGTCGAGCTGGATCGCCTCGCCGGGCTTTTTGACCTCGAAGTGCAGGTCGAAGCCCTCGTCGGGCTGGAGGGTGATGACCAGCACGTTCGGCGCCACGTCGCAGGGGGCGCCGTCGGCGGACTGGTTCTCGAAGAGCGAGACGGGGGCGCAGCGGAAGTGGACGGCAATCTGGGTGCGCTTTTCGGGCAGGCGCTTGCCAGTGCGCAGGCGGAAGGGCACGCCCTCCCAGCGCCAGTTGTCGAAGTGCAGCGTCAGCGCGGCGAACGTCTCGGTGTCCGAGTCCGAAGGCACGTTCTCCTCGTCGGGGTAGGCGCGCACCTGTTCGCCGCCGACCTCGCCGGCGTCGTACTGGCCGAGCGTCACGTCTTCCGCATCGAGCGGGCGCACCGAGCGGAGCACCTTCACCTTCTCGCCGCGAATAGCGTCGGCCTCGAAGGCGGCGGGCGGCTCCATGGCCACGAGGCAGAGCAGCTGCGTGAGGTGGTTCTGCACCATGTCGCGCACGTGGCCGGCGTCGTCGTAGTAGCCGGCGCGCGTGCCCACGCCGTCGGCCTCGGCGACGGTGATCTCGACCTTCTCGACGTGCTCGCGGTTCCACACGCTCTCGAACAGCGCGTTGCCGAAGCGAAAGGCGAGCAGGTTGCGCACCGTGTCTTTGCCGAGGTAGTGGTCGATGCGGTAGACCTGCTCTTCGTCGAAGTGCTCATGCACGCGGTCGTTGAGCTGCTGCGCCGATTCGAGGTCGCGCCCGAAGGGCTTCTCGACGACGAGGCGCGTCCAGCCGGGACTTTCCGACAGGCCCGCCTGGCCGAGCTGTTCGACGGTCTGCGCGTAGACGGTGGGCGGGAGCGAAAGGTAGAACGCGCGGTTTCCGGGGAGGCCCCGCTCCGCCTCGATCTCTTCGATGCGTTCTCGCAGCGGACCGAGGGCGGGTCCGCCGTCCGCCTCTTGCAGCGAATGGAAGGCCAGCCGCTCGTCGCACCAGCGGTCGAGGTCCTCCTCCGAGAGATCTTCCTCCGAAAGGTCTTCCTCCGAAAGGTCGGCGTGCTCGGCGAGCGCCTCGCGCATTTCGCGCTGGAAGTCGTCGTCCGACCACTCCGAGCGCGCGACGCCCAAGACGTGGAAGCCACCGTTTGGGCTGCCGCCGTGCTTCTGCACGAGCTGGTAGAGCGCCGGCATGAGCTTGCGGCGCGTCAGGTCGCCGGTGGCCCCGAAGATGACGAAGAGCTGCGGGGCGAGTTCGGCCATTTTCGATTGGCGATTGGAAGCGGGAGCCGAGCGTCGAGAGCATTCGCCCATCGTCATTCGACGGGCTTCCGCGACGCGAGACGTAGAGCTTGCGTGCTTGTGTTTTGCCGAACGCCGGGCACGACACGTCGTGCCTCTACACTTGCTTACTGATTTTTTCTGCCAAAGCCACGCAACAGCGGCCCGAACAACCTTCAATTTTCAACCTTCTTCACCGCATGGCCGCCGAACTGGTTGCGCATCGCCGCGAGCAGCTTGTAGGCGTAAGCGCCTTCCGCACGCGATTCGAGCCGCGCCAGCAGCGCCTGCGTGATCACCGGTGCAGGCACGTCCAGGTCGATGGCCTCCCTGACCGTCCAGCGTCCTTCCCCGCTGTCGTCCACGTAGGGGGCCACGTGGTCAAGGTCAGGGCTTTCCGCGAGGGCGTCTTCGATCATGTCCAACAGCCACGAGCGCACCACCGAGCCGTGCTGCCACACGCGCGCCACCTGCGTGAGGTCGAGGTCGAACTCCTCTTTGCCCTCCATGATGGCGAAGCCCTCGGCATAGGCTTCCATCAGGCCGTACTCGATGCCGTTGTGCACCATCTTGACGAAGTGGCCCGCCCCGACTGGCCCCACGTGGCCCCAGCCTTTCTCCGCGCCGGGCGCCAGCGTCTTGAGCGCCGGGCGAAGCTGCTCGATCACGTGCTCGTCGCCGCCTACCATCAGCGAGTAGCCTTCCTCCAGCCCCCAGACGCCGCCGCTGACGCCCGCGTCGGCGTAGTGCAGGCCGTCGTGCTCCCCGTGGACGCGCTCCGCCCGCGCAAGGGTGTCCTGGTAGTTGGAGTTGCCGCCGTCGACGACGATGTCGCCCTCCTCCAAAAGCGGCAGCAGTTCGTCCAGCGTCTGGTCGACCGGGTCGCCGGCGGGCACCATCATCCACAAGACGCGCGGCGGCTCCATCGCCTCGACCAGCTCCGCCAGCGAGGTCGTTCCGCCCGCGCCTTCCTCGCGCAGTTCGTCGACCGTTTCCTCGTCGAGGTCGAAGCCGGTCACCTCGTGCTCGCCGGAACGCAGGAGGCGCCGCGCCATGTTGAGCCCCATCTTGCCGAGGCCGATCATTCCGATATGCATCGTTTGGGTTTGGGGGTTTGGGTGTGCGGAGGGGGTGTTTTTCGATTCGAACGTTCGTGCTGAAGTCCTCCCGCACTCCCGTACCCCCGCACTCGATTTACGCTGCCGCTTTCGCTGCAGCGCTTTCGACGGCCTCCATGAGCACCTCCAGCCCCGCGCCGGGGTCGCCCTGGCCGAGGGTGACGCGCAGGACGCGGCGGTCCTTCTCCGCCAGCGCGCGGTAGTCGCCGACGGACTGCGCGGCGATCAGCTCGCCGAAGGTGAAGTCCGTCTCGGGCACGTCGGCGTCCTCGAAGGGCGTATCGACGATCTGGAGGACCTGCACGGCAGGAGGGCCGCCCTTATGGAGCTGGCCGGTCGAGTGCAGAAAGCGCGGCCCGAAGCCGACGGTCGAGGCGCGGCCCGTCGCTTCCGAGAGCGTCGCGGCCAGCTCGTCGAGCGCCGCGCGCGTCCCCGCCGACGGCGCCACATACGCCTGCACGCTGACGTAGTCGTCCGCGTCGCCGTCGCGCATCCAGTCGCGCACCGCGTCGGTCAGGGCCTCGCGGTCGTCGGCGGAAATCGCCTCGATCTGCTCCCCGTCGCCGCCGGGTTGCTGCATCGCTTCTTTGGCGAGGCGCTTGGCCGCCTCGACGTTCGGCTGATTAAACGGGTGGATGCCCAACGCCGCCCCCGCCGCCGCGACGGCCACCTCCCAGCGAAACATCTCCCGCGCCAGATCGGCCCGGTCGGTCAGCCGGATGCGCACGACCGGGTGGCCAGCGCTTTCGAGCGCATCGAGTTGCTGCTGGGTCGCCTCACCATCACGATCGTCGCCGTCGAGCTGGAAGTGGACGAAGAGGCAGTCGTCGGCGTAGCGCCCCGCATCCGAGGCAAGTGAGCCGGCTCCGATAGCGCTGTCCACCGGGATGATGCCGGTGTCGTCCGCGACAGCCGACGGCAACACCGGCGGCCCGAAGCCGACAGCGCTGTCCACCGGGACGATGCCGGTGTCGTCCTTGCCGGTGCTCTCGGCGATGAGCTGTTCGAGCCACGCGGGGAACGCCTCCAGCGCGGGCGAGGTCGTCAGTGTCACCTTGTCGCGCCCGGCCTGTTGCGCCTCCGCCAGCACGGCGCCCAGGCGCAAGCCGGCGTTTTCGGAGGCGGGCCGCTCCGCGCCGCTCGCCTCGGCCATGCGGCGCGCGCGGGAGAGGAGCGCGTGCAGGTCCACGCCCGCCAGCGCGGCCGGCACGAGGCCGAAGTGCGTGAACGCCGAGTAGCGCCCGCCCACGTCCGGCGCGGTGGTGAAGACCTTGCGAAATCCGCGATCCACGCCGAGGTCGGCCAGCTCGGTCGCCGGGTCGGTGACGGCGACGAAGTGCGCGCCGGGGGCGTCGGTCGTCTCCGAGACCTCGTCCCAGAAGTGGCGCAGAAAAGAGCGCGTCTCGGTGGTGGTGCCGCTCTTCGAGGCGATCACGAAGAGCGTGCGCTCCAGGTCGAGCCGGTCGGTGAGGGCGCGCACGGCGTCGGGGTGCGTGGTGTCGAGCGCGGTGAGGCGCGGGTAGTCGCCGTCGCGGCGCCCGTGGCCGCTTTCCGCGAAGACGGTGCCGAAGACCTCCGGCGCGAGGCTCGATCCGCCCATGCCGCAGACGACCACGTCGTCGAAATCGGAGGCGAGCGTGTCGGCCCAGCGCATGAGCCCGCCGGCCTCCGCGTCCATTAGCATCGGGAGGCCCAGCCAGCCGAGGCGGTCGGTCAGATCGGGGGTCTCGTCGTCGCCCCAGAGCGTCGGGTCGCGCTCCCAGAGGCGTTCGGCGAAATCATCGCGGTCCCACTGGCGCAGGCGCTCGTTGGCGGCGTCTTTCAGGTCGCCGCCGAGGGCGAAGCTCGCCGAGGGCGCTTCGGCGGTAAACTGCTTCCGCTTCGCCTCGATGGCCTCGATGAGCTGATCGAAGGGATCGGAAAACTTCTCGATGCCCTCCGTCTGCAAGTCCTTCGTAATCTGATCCAGGTCGATGCCCCACTCCGGCAGCGCGTCCAGGAGCTCGCGGGCCTCGTCCATGTCCTCCTTGACGGTCTGCCCGCGCACCTCGCCGTGGTCGCGGAAGGCTTCGAGCGTGGCCGGCGGAATGGTGTTGACCGTCTGCGCGCCGACGAGCTCTTCGACGTAGCGCACGTCGGAGTAGGCGTCGTTTTTCGTGGAGGTCGACGCCCAGAGCGGGCGTTGCACGAGCGCGCCTTGCTCGCGCAGGGCGTCGAAGCGGTCGCTGTCGTGAAAGATTTCCTTGAAGCGCTGGTAGACGACCTTTCCGTTGGCAATCGCCACGCCGCCGCCGTCGAAGTCGGGCGTGTCGCTGCCGTTTTCGCGCATTTCTTCGAGTTGCGCATCCACCTTGCGCGAGACGCGGCTGATGAAAAACGAGGCCACGGAGTGGATGTCCGACGGATCCTGACCGTTTTCGACGCGGCGCTCCAGCCCGCGCAGGTACGCCTCGGCGGTCTGCTCGTAGTGCGCCATCGAAAACATCAGCGTGATGTTGACATTGATTCCTTCGCTGATGAGCTGCTCGACGGCGGGAATGCCTTCCTCGGTGGCGGGCACCTTGATCATGAGGTTGGGCCGGCCGACCGTATTCCACAGGCGGCGCGCTTCTTCGATGGTGCCGTCGGTGTCCTTCGCCAGATGCGGGGACACTTCGAGGCTGACGAGGCCGTCGGTGCCGGTTTCCTCGTAAACGGGGCGCAGCAGGTCGCACGCGCGGCGGATCTCTTCGACGGCGAGCGTTTCGTAGAGATCGGTCGCGCTCATGTCGGGACGCGCCTCGACGAGGGCCTTCAGGTCGCCGTCGTACTCCTCGGTCTCGCCGATGGCTTCTTGGAAGATCGACGGGTTCGACGTCATCCCGCGCAGGCCGTCCTCGCGAATGAGGCGCTGGAGCGTGCCGTCGGTGAGAATGGTGCGGCGGATGTAGTCGAGCCAGAGGGCTTGGCCTTCGTCTTGGAGGCGGGCGGTGCGGTTCATGATCGGTGCGGGGGTGCGGGAGCGTGGGCGTGACGGGCGGCGTCTGTTATCGTGGCGAGCCGGAGTTTGTGGGGGCGTGCACCTCCTCTCAACGCTTGCCCGCGCCGCCGCGTTTCCGCTACTGCCGCTCGAACGAGGCCACGTCGATGAGCGCGTTGGCGCGCGGGTCCAGCGCGACGCGCGCCGGGGCTTCCTCCACCGAAAAGGACACCGTCTCGCGCCGCGCGTTCACGTCGACCGTTTCGACGCGTGGCTCCGCCCCGTCGCTCGCGTAGAGGCCGATCTCCAGCGGGAGCGTGTAGGTGAAATCCTCGGGCGCGACCTGACGGAGGCGCACGGTGAGGCGGCCGTCCTCGTGGCGCCAGGTGCCCTCGTAGCGCGGAACGGCCGGGCCGTCGGTCCATTGCTCGAAAAACGAACGCAAGTCGCCGCCGCTCGCGGCTTCCATCGCCGCGCGGAAGTCCCGCGTGTCGGCGCTGCCGCCGGCGTGGGCGCGGTAAAAGCGGCGCAGGCCCGCCCAGAACACCTCGTCGCCGACGCGCCGGCGCAGCATGTGCAGCACCCACGCGCCTTTCTGGTAGCTGAACGGATTGAGCAGTTCGGTCGCCTCGTCGTAGCGGCGGTCCACCAGCGTGGCCGACGGGTTCTCGCGTGCAAAGGCGGCCACCTGCTCGCGCTCGTCGCGCATGCGCTTGCGGAAGCGCTCGGGGCCGTAGGCGTGCTCGACGAACAGGTCGGTGAGGTAGGTGGCGAAGCCCTCGCTGAGCCAGAGGTGCGCGTAGCTCGTCTCGGTCACGTCGTCGCCGAACCACTGATGCGCAATTTCGTGCGCCAGCAGCGGCTCGATCCCGGCGCCTTCGGCGACGGCCTGTTCGCTGTAAAAGATGGCGCCGGCGTTCTCCATGCCGCCGTAGCGCGTCTTGGACTCCACGTTGGCCAATTTCTCGAAGGGAAACGGCGCGATTTTGTCGGTAAAGAAGCGCACGATGCGCCCGGCCTGCGCCATCTGATCGAAGCCCGAGGGGAGGCTCTGCGGGTAGACCCAGCTTTCCAGCGGCACGCCCGCCGCCGCGCCGGGGTAGCCCACCGCGAAGCGCGCCGCGCCGATGACGGCCACTTTCATCGGCAGGGGCCTGAGGCTGCGGTAGCGCGTGCGGGTCGTCGGCCCCGGCAGATCGACGCGCGCTTCGAGGCGGCCGTTGGCGACGACCTGGTAGGCGTCCGGCGCGGTGACGGCGAAAGTGACGGTCGCCTTGTCGGCGGGGTGGACGACCGCCGGGAGCCAGTGGCGGGCGCGCAGCGGCCAGTTGTCGCCGAAGAAGGTGCGGTCGCCGAACTGGTTGTCGCCGATGATGAGCCCGTCGCCCGGCACGCCGCCGTAGTGGACGCGGTAGGTGCGCGTCTCGCCCTGCTCGGGCGGGGAAGCGCCGGTCGCCACGCGCAGGCGGGCGTCCTCGTGGTCGAAGCCCACCGCGCGTTCCTTCCACGTGACCGAATCCACGCGCATCCCGGTACGCCCGTCTTTCTTGACGAGATCGAGCGCGAGTGTGTCTACCGCGTCGCGAACGAAGCGCACGCGGACAGCCGCCGCGCCGTCGATGCGGTCGGTATCCTCGCGGAGGCGCAGCGCGAAATCGTAGTGCTCGGCGTCGATGCCGGGGTGCCCCTCGGCGGGGGCGGCGTCATCGTCCCACCGGCTGCTGTCGGCGGCGGCATCGTCCTGCGCGCAGGCGAGGAGCGCGGGAGCAGCGAGCAGGAGGCAGGACGCAGCGACGGCGAAGCGGAGGAGCATAGTGGAGCTTCAATCGGTAACGTGGACAAGCCCGCCGGCTTTCCGATGTTCGCTGCTGCTCGAGAAGAACGGGGGATTGTGAGTGGTAGATCGTGGATGGTTTTCAGCCCGCTCCGTCGCTGCGGGAGCGTTCGAGACGGCCTCCAGATCACCCGTTGAAGCGAC
>PXTX01000103.1:13776-14650 GCA_003023275.1 Bacteroidetes bacterium SW_4_67_19 | reverse complement strand
CGGCGAGGTCGCGGATCATGCGGCGCTCGGCGTCGAGGATGACGCCGTCGGCCTCGGCGACGTAGCGCAGGTCGGCGAGGAGCGCCTCGTGCTGGTGTTGCGGGACGACCTCGCCGACCGCGTCGACGGATTCGGCGAAGACGCGGCGCCGCGGACCCTGCACATAGGTTTCCATCACCTCGCGCACCACGCCGAGCACGTCTTCGTTTTCGGCGCCGGGAATCCACTCGCTGATCTTGGCGGTGATGGCATCGACTTCGTCTTCGTCGAGGTCCTTGTCCGTCTCGTAAGCGAGGGTGAGGTAGATCAATGCCAGGTCGTGGACGGGCGTCCAGCTTTCGGCGGGGCCTTCGTTTTGGAGAACCGTCCAGGCGCCGGAGGCCCAGTGGCCGCGGTCTTCCTCGCCGGCGCTCACGTCCCAGGCGTCGGCCAGCTCGCCGATGAAGGTGCTCTCCTCGTGCATGTAGCGCCCGTCGGCCATGGCGATCTCGACGAGGTCGTCGAGGATGAGCTGGCGGTCTTCCTCGGAGAGCCGCTCATGCACCCCTTTGATGGCGGCGTTGACCTGGTCGAGCGCGTCTTCGCGTTCGTAGAGCGCCAGCGCGCCTTTGATGGCGCTCAAGACCGATTCCTGACGCATTTCCTCCTGCCACTCGTGCAGCTCGCCGGCAATGGTGTCGACTTCGTCGTCGGTCAGGTCTTCGTCGGTGCCGTGCGCGAGGGTGAGGTAGATCAACGCCAGGTCGCGCAAGAGGTGCTGGCGGTCGTGCACGGGACGGGCCCGCGCGTCATCAGAAGAGGGCGATTCCATGAAAGAGCGTGAGGGAAATTCGTGGATCGTGGATCACCCGCTCGCGTGCGCTCGCTCGTTCGT
>PXTX01000103.1:0-13758 GCA_003023275.1 Bacteroidetes bacterium SW_4_67_19 | reverse complement strand
CATCGGAGGCGAGAAGGAAATGAAAACGGGCGAGCCAGGCGCTGAATCGGAGCGGCCCAACATCCCGGTAACGAGAAAACGTTCAACCGCCGCTGCTGCCGCTGTCGGCGGTAAACTTATAGCCGATGCCGTACACCGTTTCGATGTACTTCGGAGCCGTCGGGTCCCGTTCGATCTTTTTGCGCAGCGAGGCGACGTGCCGGTCGATGGTGCGGGTGGTGATGTCGCCAGAAATGCCCCACACGTCGCGCAAAAGCTGTTTGCGGCTGACGGTGCGCCCCTGGTGGCGGATAAAGTAACGCAGAATGTCAAACTCCAGCGCGGTGAACTGAATTTCTTCCCCGTCCGAGCGCCGGGCGACGTGCTCTTCGAAGTCCACCTCCACGTCGCCGAAGGCAAAGGGGTCCATGTCTTCTTCGGGCGCCTCCTCGCTGCGCGACAGCACCGCCTGCACGCGCGCCTCCAGTTCCTCGGCGCTGAACGGCTTGGTCACGTAGTCGTCCGCCCCCAGCTCGAAACCCTGGAGCTTGTCCTGCTCCTTGCCCTTGACCGTAAGCATAATGACCGGCGAGTCGACGCCGCCCTTGCGAGCTTCGCGCAGAATCTCGAAGCCGTTTTTCTCCGGCAACATCACGTCGAGAAGCACCACGTCGTAGGGCGGCAGCGACGAGATCTGCTGCAAGCCCTTCTCGCCGTCTTCGGCGCGCTCTACGTCGTAGCCCTTGAGTTCAAAAAAGTCTTCCAGGCCCATTCCCATCTCGGGATCGTCCTCCACAATGAGCATGCGAATCGTGTCGGACGGAGGTTCGGAAGCTGAAGACATAGCCGCTGAAGACATAGCCGGGGAAGAAGACGTTTGCGTTTCCATACGAGCGCTGCGCAGAAGGAGCAGGAAGTGATGAGCACAATGTGAGCGGAGCCGGTCCGTTTAGCAAGCCATGCACGGGTCGGTAACTTGCCCGGTTGTCCTCATTTAATAGGTATTCCTCCTGCGACACAGATGCCGATTCGTCAGGTAATAACGTTGTAAAGGGACCGCCGCCCGGAACGGGACGCAGCGTGCGCCGGCAGTTCGATGTGCGCTTGGCAAGACCGATTACCAGAACGCCCACTCACCATCTACCCTCCACCGCCTCGCAGCGGGCAAGGAGACCGAACGAAGCGAATACGCTGTCCCTCGAATCATCTCGCCAGTCTACCGAAAACTGCCCCGGAGGCCCTGCGTACGAAGGAAGGCCGCCCCCCGCCGTTCGTCCCCGACCGGCGCGCGCCGTCTTCCCCGAGCACCCCCTCGGCGCCATGAACACGTACTACGCGCTCATCATCGCCGCCACGCTGATAGGCTTCTGTGGGCTGGCGTGGTTGCTGCTGGCGCCCATCTGGCGCTTCCTCGACCGCGAGGAGAAAGTGAGCGAACGGTGGACGAAAGAAGCGCTGGCGCGTCGCCGGCGCCGGCAGGGCAACGGCCAGGACGCCGGCCCGAATCCCGCTTCCCCAGACGCCTCCAGTGACGACCCGAACAAAAGCAAGGACAAACAAAACCGTCCCGGCGACGGGGACGAACGGCCCGGCCCGCGCGACGGATGAGAAATCCTCCTCCGCTTCCGGCGCGGATACGGACACCAGCGGGGCCAACTGCGCCATCGTCTTCGGGCCGATGCCGCTCACGCGCTCCAGGTGGTCCCCTTCGGCGAAGGGGCCGTGCGCCCGGCGGTACGCGGCGATGCGCCCGGCAAGGACCGGCCCCACGCCCGGCAGGCGCTCCAACTGCGACTCGGAGGCGGCGTTGAGATCGAGCTTCGCCTTGCTCGAGGCAGTAAGCGACGACGTTTCTCGCTCCGCCTCCTGCGCAGGCGCTCGCTGCTCGGCCTTCTTCTGCGCGGCGCGGAGGCGAGCGGCACCCTGCTGAAAGCGATGGTCGGTCGCGGCGCGTTCGGCGCCCGGTGCGGCCTGCGGCCGGCTCCGCACGCGCTGGACCACCATCCCCGCCAGCAGCAGCGCCGCAAGCGCCACCAGCGCCGCCGCCTCGTTGCGCGTAATCGCCAGACGCTGCTGCACCCGGTACAGCCAGACGTTCGCCCGTTCGAGGTTCATCGCACCGGAGAGAGCGTTTGGGGTAAACAGAAAGCGGCGCTCCTGCAGATGCCGCCTGGATGCCCGAAGACACGGCCTCTCCGACAGCGTAACGTGGCCTACCGCCTTTTCACATTTCGGAACGCTCGCGCGCCCCGCGCTTCCTCTCTCCCACGCCCCCGCCCACGATGATCGTCCGCACCGAGGCCGTGGTGCTGCGGAGCATCGACTACGGCGAGACGAGCCAGATCGTGACGCTCTTCACCCGCGAGAAGGGGCGCCTGGCGGTGATGGCCAAAGGGGCGCGCCGCACCAAGAGCAAGTTCGGCTCCACCCTCCAGCCGATGGCCTACACGCAGGTCGTCTTCTACTACCGCGACACGCGCGGGCTGCAAACCCTGAGCGAGAGCGCGCACCTGGAGCCGCTGCTGAACCTGCGCCGCGACCTGAAGAAGATTACGCTGGGCCTGCGCCTCGTCGAACTCGTCTACGCCCTCACCGAAGAAGAGGACGCGCAGCCGTCCCTGTTCACCCTGCTCGTCACCTCGCTGCGCGCCCTCGACGCCGCGGCGGAGCGCCCGGCCAACGTGCTGCCGTATTTCCAGCTCCGCCTGGCGGACGTGCTGGGCTTCGCCCCGGCCTTCGAGAAAACGGACGTGCAGGCGCTCGGAGGCGACGGCGGCGTACTGGCGCTGGAGAGCGGGCGCCTTTTTTCTCCGAAGGGCGAAGCGCCCGAGGCGGGCCGGCCTGCCTCGCGGGCGGCGCTGCGCGCCTTCGCCGTCTTCGCCCGCGCCGACCTGGCCGACGTGATGCGCATGAGGCTGCCCCCCGCCGTGCGCCGCCAGGTGCAGTCCCTCGCCGACGACTACCTGCGCTACCACGTCGGCCCCGACGCCTTCCCCGACCGTAGCGCCGAGGTGGCCGCGCACCTCTTTCGGTGAAGACAGGAAGGGAGGAACGCAAGCGAGCGAAGGAGGGCATTTTTCTCCCCTTCTCCTCTTCTCTCCTTCAGCGAGCAACGCGAGCTTCTTGATCTTCCCCGGCGGCCTTCGTAAGCTGTGGGAAGCATGTGCGCTCGCCCGTCTCCGCTCGCTTCCCGCCCTGCCGCCATGAGCCGCAAGAAGCTGACCGCCAAGCAACACGCCTTCCTCCAGTACCTCATTCGCTACGTGCGCGAGGAAGACGTCTGGCCCACCTACCGCGAGATCACCGATCACTTCGGCTACCGCTCCCCCAACAGCGTCACGCAAAACCTGAAAGCGCTCCACAAAAAGGGCTTCCTCACCCGCGACGAGCAGGGCTACCACCTGGCCGATAAAAAACCCGTGCGCGCGGTGGGGGGCATTCCGGTGAAGGGGCGCATTTCCGCCGGCTCGCTCCAGGAAGCCGTCGAGGCGGACCTCGGCACCATCACGCTCGACACGCTCTTTCCCAACCTCGACGACCTCTTCGCCATTCGCGTGGCCGGGCAGTCGATGAAGGGAGCCAACATCCACGACGGCGACTACGTCTTGCTCATCGACGAGGACATTCCCGAAGGCGGCATCGGAGCGGTGCTCTACGACGGGAAGACCTCGCTAAAGCGCGTGTACCACAGCGACAGGGGGCTGCGCCTGGAGCCGGCCAACGAGGAATACGACGACATCCACATCACGCCCGACGTGTTCGAGGAGGTGACCGTGCTGGGGCGTTACGTCGGCCACGTCAACGACCGCGGCATCTTCAAGCAGGAGACGCGGTGAGAACGACGGCTGGACCGTCGCCCGCCGTACCTTTGAGACCCTCCCGTTTCTGCACGTTTCCCCTTTTCTCGAAGCAATGCCCTACGTCGTCGCCGAGCCCTGCATCGGGTGCAAGTACCAGGACTGCGTCGAGGTCTGCCCGGTGGACTGCTTCTACGAAGGCCCCAACTTTCTGGCCATCCAGCCCGAGGAGTGCATCGACTGCAACGCCTGCGTGCCGGTGTGCCCCGTCGAGGCGATCTACCCCGACGACGAACTGCCCGAGAAGTGGAGCCACTACATTCAGTGGAATGAGTACCTGGCCAACCAGTGGCGCGAGATGGGCTACAACATCACCGAGATGGGCCCCCCGCCCGAGGATGCCGAAGAGTGGGAAGGAGCGGAGAAGTCCGAGCAGGACATCCTCACGTGGGACGTTTGAGGGAGGACCGATGCGCGAGTAACCCCTTAAAGATAAAACAGCGACGCGATCAGAAAGTAGACGGTGAGGCCGAGGATGTCGTTGAGCGTCGTCACGAACGGCCCGATGGCACTGGCCGGGTCGATGCCGAGGGCCTGGAGGCCGAAAGGGATGAGCGCCCCGTTGGCGCTGGCGAGCATCACGACGAATAGCATCGTGAGGCCGAGGGTAAGGGCCAGGGGGCCGGCGTGAGCCACGCCCAGCACGGCGACCGCGCTGCACAGCAGTCCCGCCAGCACCAGGCCGTTGCAGGCCGCGACCACCGCTTCGCGGCCGACGCGCGCGAGCGCGTCGCCGGTCCACAGCTCGCCGGAGGTGATGCCCTGCACCGTGATGGCAGCGCTCTGCACGGCGGCGTTGCCGCCCATCGCCGTCACGATGGGAATGAAGGTGGCCAGCACGACGGCCTGCTCGAGCGACTCCTCGAAGCCCCCGATGACCAGGCCCGAAAGTCCCGCCCCTGCCAGCCCGATGACCAGCCACGGCAGGCGCCCCCGGCTCACCTTCAGGAGTGAGGTCATGGGCGACTCGTCGCCCGAGACCCCGCTCATCAGTTGCATGTCCTCCTCGGCCTCGCTGCGAATCACGTCCACCACGTCGTCGATGGTGATGCGGCCGACGAGGTGCCCATCGCCGTCGAGCACAGGCATCGACACGAGGTCGTAGCGCTCCATGACCTGCGCGGCCTCCTCCTGGTCCACGTTGGTGGTGACGCTGATGAAGTCACGCTCCATGATCTCGGCGATGGAACGCTCGGCGGGGGAGAGCAGCAGTTTTTTGAGCGAGACGACGCCTTCGAGCACGCGCCCCTCGCCGATGACGAAGACGGAGTACACTTCTTCGACCATGCGCGCCACGCGGCGCACCTCTTCGGTCACGTCGGCGACGCTCCAGGTGGCGGGGACGGCCACGTACTCCGCCGCCATGATGCCGCCGGCGGTCTCTTCGCCGTAGCCGAGCAGCTCGTTGAGGTCGTCGGCGTCGTCGAGGCGCGGAAGCACGCGCACGGCCAGCATCTCCGGCAGGTCGGCCAGCACGTCGGCGGCGTCGTCGGTGTCGAGCGCGTCGACGAGGACGGTGAGGCGCGTGGCCGGCAGGTCGGCCAGGAGCTGGGTGCGGTAGTCGTGATCGAGCTCGGGGAGCGCCTCGGCGCCCCGCGCGGGGTCGAGCCAGGTGAGCAGTTTCTGCCCTTGCTCGGTTTCGAGGCGGCTCAGCAGCAGCGCCAGGTCGGCCGGGTAGAGGTCGGCCACGAGATTGAGGACCATGCCGCGCGCGTCCTCGGCCAGGAGCGTGGCGAGGTCGCCCGTGACGGCTTCATCGATTTCGAGAAGGCCGCCGGGGCGCTGGTTCTCGTCGGTGACGGCGGCGGCGGGGTCGGGCATGGCGCTTCGCGCGGTTGCGGGTTTCGGGTTGAAGGTTGCTCGGGGGGCGGACGGCGCGAGCGGTTCCGCAACGAAGGCGCGTCTGCGGGAGAAGGGACTGCCGACCGCAGCGGTCTGCGGTCCACCGTCAGACGCGTTCGTCGAGCCGCTCGCTCAGGTAGCGGGCCAGCTCGGCCAGTTCGGCGGGCGCGAGCGCTTCGGGGCGCTTCCGGTCCCAGTCGTCGTGGGGAAAGGGGATGCCGCGATCCTTCGTCCACTGGCGTAGGCTGTTGCGCAGCATCTTGCGCCGCTTGCCGAAGGCGGTGCGCACCACGCGGCGCAGCCAGTCGTCGTCGACGCGTTGGGCCGCGTCTGTTTCCGCCTGAAAATCGAGGCGCACGACGGCGCTGTTCACGCGCGGCTGGGGCGAAAAGACGTGCGGCGACACGTCGAAGCACAGCTCGGGCGCACACCACAACTGCGTGAGCACGCTCGGGATGCCGTAGGCTTTCGTGCGCGGCTCGGCGGTGAGGCGCTCGGCGACCTCCTTCTGCATCGTCAGCACCGCCTCGGCGAGGCAGGACCGCGCATCGAGAAGCGCGAAGAGAATCGGGCTGGTGACGTTGTACGGCAGGTTGCCGATCACGTGGAGCGGCGCGCCTTTTTCCTGGGCCAGCGCCGGCCAGTCGGCCTCGGTGGCGTCGGCCTCGCGCACGTCGAGGGCCGGGTGCTGCTTTTCGGGAAACCGCTCGCGAAGCGCACGCACGGCGCGCTGGTCGAGTTCGAGCGCCAGCAGGCCGGGGTGTTTTTCGAGCAGGACCTCGGTGAGCGCGCCGTCGCCGGGGCCGATCTCGACGACGGCGTCGCCGGCTTCGGCATGAAGCGCCCCGGCGATTTTGCGCGCGGTGTTGGGGGCGCGCAGGAAGTGCTGCCCCAGGCTTTGCTTCGGGCGAAAGGGGGCGGACATGGCGCTTCGCGCGGTTTCGGCTCGCGGGTTGAAAGATGAGTGGAGAGGCACGATTCGCCCGAGGCATGACCTTCGGCCCTATCGTGTCCGTACACGTTGAGCGTTGAAAGTTCGCCAGTGGGAGCGGGACCTTCAACCGTGAACCGTCAACTTTCAACCAGAACGCGTTCAACCGAAAAGTGCCTCGACCGGCATCGAAAAGTCGGGTAGCGCGTCGCCGGCGGTGGCCTCCGCGCCGCGCGCGAATGTATCGGCCGGCGTTTCGGCGCCTCCTTCGTTCGTAAACAGGCGCACCACAGCCTCGTCGGATTGCAGGTCTACGTCCCAGACCGCCTCGGTGCCGGCGGCGAAGTAGTCGGCGCGCTTTTCCTTCATGGCGCGCTCGGCGGCGGGGCCGTAGTCGTTTTCGGAGCGCACTTCGACGGCGAAGATGGGCGCGCCTTCGAGGAACTTCATCCCGCTCGGCTCACCGACATAAAACGCCGCGTCGGGGCTGAAGGACTGGCGGTTCGGGAGATTGCCGAGGAAGCCGGCGCCGTCGGTGAATGCTCGTCCTTCCTCGACTCGGCGCTCGTATTCGCGCAGCCGAATGACGATTTCGAGGGCGGCCCGGTTCGGGTCGTCTCCTGTAGGCATAAGTTCTACGACCTCTCCGTCGATGATTTCGGCTTTGCCCTCCGTGCGGTATAGCTCTTCGACGAGGGCGTCGCGGCGGCTTTTCGTTTGCGTGCTCATGGCGTGGCCCTCTGCGTATGGGGATGTGCTTGCATTCATTCTGGACACACCGGCGGTGTGGTATCTGTTTAGCGTAAAGCCCATCAACCCCCTCTGTCTACCGACATCTCCCCCTGGATAGGGGACACGAACGAAGTGACTGATGAGCGAAGCGAACTAAAATGCCGGAAGGGGGCCGAAGGTCATGCCCTTGCGGTGCAAAAGGGGTCGATCGGGACTGAAAGAAACTACGCTAAACACGTACGCAGTGTGTCCCTGCGTCTCGTTTCGGCGTTTGCTCTTCCAAACCGTCAATCTGAAACTCAAGACCCGCAACCGCGAAGCCCTATCGAATGCGGCGCTTGCGGTTGCGGACGTAGTCCTCGAACATGAACTCGCCGAGGTCGTCGAGGCCGGCGTAGTAGGCGCGGCCCTGGTTGGCCTCGGTCAGCTCCTGCACGAAATCCTGGAGATACGGATCGCGAGCGATCATGAAGGTGGTGATCGGGATGCCCTCGCGGCGGCAGACGACCGCCTCGTCGAGGACTTTGTTGACGATCTTGCGGTCGAGGCCGAAGGCGTTTTTGTAGAGGCGCCCGTTCTCGATGTGGCAACTGGGCTTGCCGTCGGTGATCATGAAGATCTGCTTGTTGGCGTTGCGCCGCCGGTGGAGCACGTCGCGCGCCCGGCGCAGTCCCGCGCGGGTGTTGGTGTGGTAGGGGCCCACCTCCAGGTACGGCAGGTCCTTGACCTCGATTTCCCACGCCTCGTTGCCGAAAGCCACGATGTCGAGCGTGTCCTTCGAGTACTTCGTCATGATGAGCTCCGCCAGCGCGAGAGCCGTCTTGCGCGCCGGCGTGATGCGATCTTCGCCGTAGAGCACCATCGAGTGGCTCAGGTCGATCATCAGGACCGTCGCCATCGAGGCTTTGTGGTCGGTCTGGTGGACGCGGAAGTCGTCGCGGCGGAGCGTCCAGTCGTCGAGGTCGCCGGTGCGCCCGAAGCTGTTTTTAAAGCTATTGTTAATCGTCCCCGTCACGTCGAGGCGGTGCGGGTTGTCGCCGAAGCGGTAGGGGCGCGTCTCGGGCTGGCGCTCCTTGCCGCCGCCGCTGTGGGGGGTGTCATGGTCGCCGGGCGTGCCTTTCTTGAGCTGGTCGAAGATGGCGTCGAGCGCCTGCTGACGCAGAGCGCGCTCGGCGCGGGCGGTCATCTGAAGCGCACCGCCGTCTTCGCCGTCTTGGCCCTCCTCTTGCAGATAGCCGCGCCGTTTCATTTCCTCGACGAAGTCATCGAGGTCCATGTCTTCGCCGTCGGTCAGGCCATAGCGCTCGTCGAGTTGCTCCATCCAGTCGAGCGCCTCCTGGGCGTCGCCGGCGGTGTGCTGGAGCAGTTCCTCGAAGAGGTCCAGCAGTTGGTCGAAGATCGGCTTCTGGGAGCCGTGGCGCTCGGGGTCCCATTCCACATAGCGAAAATCCATCGGTCCGGCGTGGGGCTTTTGGGGAAGAAGTGACGTGCGTGAAAGGGAAACGCCGGGCCGGGTGGGGATGTTTTCGCGGGTCGTCCGTTCGCCCCCCGGAGCGTACTCGCACCATGGGCATGACACCATGGCATGACCTGTCGGCCCGTCGCTTTCGCTCCCAGCGCTCCGCTCACTGGTTCGTTGTTCGTGTCTCGACTGGCAGCCGCGTCTGCTGGACGAAGACGAACAACGACCCACGAACTACCCCCCGTACGCCTCTTTCAGGAACTTGCGCGCGCGGCGGTGGGCCTCGGCGTGGTCGGTCATCTCCAACACGCTCCGGTACCGCTGCCGGGCGGCTTCGCGCTGGCCGAGGGCGTCGTAGACCATCCCCTGTCGCAGGCGTCCGAGCGTGCGGTAAAAGCTCTCCTCGCCGGCGTCTTCGCTGCTGGTCAACCGCTCCAGATCGACGAAGTAGTTCAGCGCCTTGCGGTACTCGTCATAGACGAGGTGGCTGCGCCCCAGGTAGTAGAGCGCGATCTCGGCCATGTGGTCGTTGTAGCCGGTGCGCCCGGCATAATGGCGCGCCAGCACGGTGTCGAAGAGGTCCCGCGCTTGGCGCCAGCGGCCCCACTTGGCGTAGACGCGGCCCTCGAAGTTGTGAAAGAACGGATTGTTGGGATGCTCCGCACGCAACCACTCGACGCGCTCGACACTCTTTCGGAAATTCTCCTCGTAGCGGTACTGAATCTGGAGCAGGAAGTAGTTGGCCTCCGTCTGGATGAACCAGCCGTCCTCGGCGGTGCGGCGCAGGGCGTCGAGGCCGCGCTCTTTGTCGCCCTCGGGAAACAGCCCCATGAACGGCTTGGCGACGGCGTACTGCTCGCCGAGTAGCGCCGTGTAGTAGTCGTAGATGCCCTTGCCGAAGGCAAAGTCGGCATTGCGCGGGTGCCGCTCGGCGAGGGTGAGCACCGGACTCAGGGCGCGGCGTGCGGCATTGGCGGCGCTCCACCATTCGCTTCGGTTGGAGTGCAGGCGCCCCTGAAAGCCCAGCGCGGCGGCTTTGAAGAAGGTCGCGTCCCGGCTGTCGGGGTGCTCCTCGAGCAGCTCGTCGGCGCGCTCGACGACCGTTTCCATCTGGTCGTAGAACTGCTCGTCGTGCGAGGAGTCGGTCAGGTCGAGCAGGATGCGCCACCACGTGGTGAGCCCCTCGAGAAAGGGGCCGACGGGGTGGGCGGGGTAGCGCTCGGTGATTTTGGCAAAGGCGCGCTCGGCTTTGGCGAACTTCATGTCGTAGAGCAAGTCGAGCCCGCGCCGCCCGGTTTTCCGCACGAAACGGCTTTCCAGCACCGACGCGCCCTCCGGCGGGGACTCTTGCGTTTGCTGCTGCGCGGCCACGCGCTGGGACTGCACCGCGGCGCGGCTCTCGGTAGCAGCGCCGGCCCCCAGCAGCACGAGCAGCGAGACGAGAAGGGATAAACGACGAGACAGGCGCGACATCACAGAAGCCTCGCTGAACGATGTGGAGAAGGGAACCTCGGGTCGAGGGGACACACGCGACTTTGACCCGTGGTCCCACTTTCGGTGCAAAAGCGACGCCAGTTTCGCGGACCGCCGACGTTTTTCGCGCCCGCCGCTCTTCTCATCCGTCGTCGTCACGCTCCTTCACCGCATCCACGTGCTTTTCGGCCCACGCCACAGTCGCTTCGGCCCACTGCACGGCCCGACGGTGCTCCTCGTCGTCGACGGGCGCAAGGTCGGCCGGGTAGCGCGAGAGCACGGCGTACTTCGTTAGTTCCACCGCCTCCTGAACGGAAGACGGCACAGTCACCTTATCGGGAAGGCGCTCCAGAAGCTGCTGAAGGTCGTGCGTGTAGGGAAAGGAACGCTCTTCAGCCAGCAGTACCGCCTTGATTGCCTTCTCGGCGGCTTGCTGCGCGTGAAAGCAGAGCGTCTCCGAAAGCACGCCTTCGGATTTCTCCCGCGAGAGATTCAGATCACTGCGAGCGTATCGCAGCCAATCGTCTGGGCTGCCGGGGTCAGCGCGTTCTGCGGTGGTGGATTCGTCAAGCGGCATAGACTTCGCGACCTTCTTCGAGAATGGTGCGGTAGATCAGCCCCGGATTGTCGCGGTGGCGTTCCAGCACCGACGGCGTAGCGACGAGCACGTCCATGGCCGTTCCTTCACGCGGGATCTCGCGGTACAGCTGTCCCGCCACCTTGCGCCGGTCGGTGCCTTCGGGCATGACGACCAGCAGGTCGATGTCGCTCTCGACGTGCGCCTGCTCCCGCGCCCGCGAGCCAAAGAGCAGGATGCGCAACGGCTGCACGGCGGCCACGATGTCGCGCACGAACCGCTCGACGACGGTCTCATCGACCGCCGCATCGAGCGGTTCGTCGGGCGCTTGCTTCCGGACGGCGGGAGCGTTCATAGAAGGGAAGAGGCTTTTGGAGGAAGGACGCTCACGCCGCCGCGTCGGCGCTCGGCACGACGCCCACCTAAGTAGGTCCAGAAAAGTACCTCGGGAATTTGACCTAACTTTCTTTATAGAACCGTAACCCCACGACGCGAAACTCCCCTCACCGTCCTCCCTCGGCAGGCACGGGGTCGCCCTCCGCCCCGGTCGCCAGCGCCTTTTCGGGTGCAGCGAGCTTGTCGCGCACGAAGTCGGTCATCATCGTGAAGAGGTGCAGGCGCGTACCGCCGCCGCTGATGCCGTGGTCTTTGCCGGGATAGGTCATGTACGCGAACTGCTTGCCGGCCTGCTGGAGCGCGGCGACCATCTGGGCGCTGTTCTGGAAGTGCACGTTGTCATCGAAGAGGCCGTGCGCCAGCAGCAGGCTCTGCTCGGAGCGCAGGTTTTCGGCGTAGTTGATCGGCGAGCCCCGGTCGTAGCCCTCGGGGTTTTTCTGGGGCGTAGACAGGTAGCGCTCGGTGTAGATGGTGTCATAAAACCGCCAGTCGGTGACCGGAGCCACGGCCAGCCCCGCGTCGAACGTCTGCGGCCCCTCGCCGGTCAGCATCGAGAGGAGCGTCAGGTAGCCGCCGTAGCTCCAGCCCCAGATCCCGATGCGCCCGGCGTCGATGAAGGACCGGGCGCCGAAGTGCTGCGCGGCGGCGATCTGGTCGCGCGCCTCCGGGATGCCCAGCCGCCCGTAGGGCACGTCCTGGAAGGCCTTGCCGCGCCCGCCGGTGCCGCGGTTGTCGACGCTGGCGACGACCATGTTCAGCTCGTCGGCGAGGTACTTGTGCCACAGCTCGCGCGGGCCGCCCCAGCGGTTCATGACCGTCTGCACGCCCGGGCCGCCGTAGACGTAGACCAGCAGCGGATACTGCTTCGACGGGTCGAAGTCGGTGGGCTTGACGAGGTAGGCGTTCAGGTCGTACTGCCCCGCGCCGGGCACCTGCGTAAACTCCGGCTCCGGCAGCGGCATGTCGTCGAGGCGCTCGCGCAGGTCGTCGTTGCCCTCCAGCACCTTGAGGCGCTCGCCCGAAGGCGTCGCATGAAGCGTCGTGATCGGCGGCGTGTCGGCGGCGGAGAAGTCGTCGATGAAGTAGTCCTGGCCCGGCGACATGTTGACGGAGTGCGTGCCACCGCGCTCGGTGACGCGCGTGGCCTCGCCTGCGGACGCCTCCGCCGCAAACGGCACGCGGTAGAGGTGCCGCTCGATGGAGCGTTCCTTCGTGCCGGTGACGTAGGCGCGGCCGTTCTCGCGGTCGATGCCTTCGAAGTCGGTCACTTCCCAGTCGCCCCCGGTGATCGGGCGCACGCGCTCGCCGGTCTGCGCGTCGTGGAGGTAGAGGTGGCGGTAGCCGCTCGTTTCGCTGGCAAAGACGAAATGGTTGCCTTCATCGAGGTAGTTGATTTTCGCCCCGCTCACGTCGATGTAGCTGTCCTCGCGCTCGGTCAGCACGGGGCGCACGCCCCCGCCGCTGCCGGCCTGCTCGGGGTCGCCGTAGAGCAGGCCGAGGCGGTTCTGGTCGCGGTTGAGGCGCACCATCCACACCTGCGCGCCGCCCTCCGCGTGGCCGTTCAGGTCGGGCGTCCAGCCCATGCGGGCGATATACTCGTAGCGCTCGTCCTCGCTGTCGTAGTCGGCGCTCCACGTGCCCGTGTCGAAGTACTGGATCGACGGCTCGCCCGGCCCCGCGTCGTTGCCCGGCTCGACGGCGCTCATGTCGATCACGCCGATCTTGACCTCGCTGTTTTCCTCGCCGGCCTTCGGGTAGCGGAAGCGCTTGTAGGACGGGTAGCGCGTCCGGAAGTTGGTCAGTGCAAAGTCGCGCGTCTGGCTCTCGTCGAGCTTGAAGAAGGCGATATAGTCGCCGCCGGGGCTCCAGCGCCAGCCGTCGCGCAGGCCGAACTCTTCTTCGTAAACCCAGTCGAAGGTGCCGTTGATGATTTGTCCCTCGCTGCCGTCGAAGGTGAGCTGCGTTTCCTCCATCGTGGAGAGGTCCACCGCAAAGAGGTTGCGGCCCCGCACGAAGGCCGCGCGGTCGCCGCCCGGGCTGAGCTTGGCGAACTTCTGAAAGCCGGCCTTGCGCTCGGTCAGCGGGGTGAGCCGGCCGGTCTCGAGGTCGTAGAGGTAGTAGTAGCCTTTCGTCTTGTAACGCCAGACGCGCTCGGCGTCGGTGAAGAGCAGGAGGCGCTCGCGGTCGGGGCCGTACTCGTAGTCTTCGATGACGAGCGGGTGGTCGACGCCGGGGGGCGTGAGCGTGGCGCCGTCGATGAGTTGCTCGCGCTCGCCGGTCTCGAGGTTGTAGCGGATGAGGTGCGTGACGGGCTGCGCTCCGTCCTCGTCCTGCGCCTTTTCGCTCTCGATGTAGGTGATGACAGGGCCTTCGTCCGCC
The DNA here is from genome assembly GCA_003023275.1 of Bacteroidetes bacterium SW_4_67_19. GTDB lineage: Bacteria > Bacteroidota > Rhodothermia > Rhodothermales > Salinibacteraceae > QS-8-64-10. The sequence goes on along the minus strand of PXTX01000103.1, from coordinate 130 downwards.
CATTTGCCGCTCTGGAAGGAGCTGGGGTAAAAAGCGCTGGAGGCGTGGATGGCCTCGAGCGTGAGCGGGGAACCGTCGTCTGGGGCCTCCTGCTGCTGGGCGACGGTCGGGGGCGCGGCCGCGAGCGCGA
>PXTX01000102.1 GCA_003023275.1 Bacteroidetes bacterium SW_4_67_19 | reverse complement strand
GGCATAGTCGGCCCCCAGCCCCGCCAGGACCGCCAGCGCGAAGGCGACCATGCTCATCCACGTCTCCGGGGCGCGGAAGGCGTCGAAGAGCGGAAAGTAGGCGAACATGACGTCGTTGAGGAGCCGGAAATGCCGCCCCAGCGCGAAAAACGTCATCAGCAGCGCCCCCAGCCCGAAGGCTTTCACGACGTTGCGCTCGCGCCGCTTCCACACGGCCAGAAGCGCCAGAAAAAGCACGACGCCGCCCACGTAGTGCGGGCCCTCAGTGAAGGGCTTGGGCCCCCAATAGGTCCCCTCCGTGCTGGAGCCGCCGTAGGCGCCGGCCACCGCCAGGGTTAACAGCTCGCCGGGTCCCTGGCTCCAGCGCATCGCGTAGTCGGATTCGAGGCCGTCGCTGCCGCCCTCGGACGTGGCGTCGCCACGGATGGAGTACGCCTTGTACTCGGCCTGCACGAGGTACGGCTGCGCGACCATCATCACGCCCAGCACCGAGCCGAGCGCCAGCCAGCCGGTCGCTTTTCCAAAGGAGGCGAGGCGCCCGTCTTGCTGCCGTTGTCGCACTGCGCCGACGGCTTCGACGAGCCACCACAGCCCCAGCAGGAACGTCAGGTAGTAGGTGATCTGCACGTGGCCGGCGCGCAGGTTGGCCGCCAGCGCCACGGCGAAGGCCAGCGACGAAAGCAAGCGCGGTCGTCGAAGCGCCCAGGCGAAGGCCCAGGCCATCCACGGCGCAAACGCCAGCGCGATGAACTTGGTGTTGTGCCCGGCGGTGAGAATGATGGGCAGATACGTCGTCAACCCGTAGCCGACGGCCGCGAGCAGGCCCGCCCCCTTGTTGCGCGTCAGGAAAAAGACCAGCCCGTAGGTCCCGATCAGCAGAAAGATGAAGTGCGACGTCGGCCAGACGACCTTCCGAAGCAAGCGCGGCAAGTCATCGATCTGCGGGACCTGGTCTTTGTAGAACCCCAGGTAGGTCGGCATCCCCCCGAAGGCGCTGGGATTCCAGAGCGGCTGCCGCCCGGTTTCCTCGTAATATTCGATGGGCGTGTCGTTGGTCGCGCGCCAGTTGACCGTGTCTCCGCCGATGAGCTGCCCGTCCGAAAAGTGCACCGGCGCGAAAAACGTCAGCGACACCAGCAGCAGCAGTCCCACGCAGACGGCGTGCTGGGCGACGGGCGAGAGGCGCTGCCAGCGGCTCGGGGCATCCTCCCCGGAAGCGCGGCGCTTGTTGCGTGACGTGCGAGCCATGAAGGCGTCGTAGTGCGTATTTCGTATTGCGTAGCGCTTTCCTGAGCAGCCGTGTTTTTCCGCCACAGACGATATCCGACCGCCGGTGGCCCGGTCCGGACGGTTGCGGCTCGGAAGCGGCGGTCCGCCGTCCGTCGTCCACCGTCCTGCCTCCTGATCGAAGATCGGATTCACTCACTCCAACGCGCTGGGCGTGCGGAAGAAGCCCTCGTCGGCGTCGGGGGCGTTTTCGAGGGCGTCCTCCTGCGAAAGCGGCTCGCGGGCTTCGTCGGGGCGCAAGCGTTGCGGGACGGCGGGCGCCCCGGGCGGCATCGGCTCGACGCCGGCGGTGTCCACCTCGCCGAGTTGCTGCGCGAAATCGAGCAGGCGGCGCAGGTCGCCGGTCAGCGCTTCGAGCCGGCCCTCCTCCACGTCCAGGCGCGCCAGGTCGGCCAGGTGGCGCACGTCCTCCTGCGAGACCGCCTCGGCCGTTTCAGTCGTCGTGGAATCGTCGGAATCAGCAGTCGTCGGCGAGCGGGACATCGAACCAGTGAGGCGAAGAAAAAGCGTGCGCAACAGGGAAGGGAAACGCATGGGACCACCGATTTAAAGCAGCGGCAGCGAGTCGTCCTTCTCGAAGCTTCTCAACCGCCCGGCCTGGAAAGCTGACAGCTAACGGCCGACGGCTGAAAGCCGCCTGCCCTACGGTTCCCCGTTCTGAGCGGTTCCTCCAGCGGAGGGGTCCGCGGCGGCCTCTTCTCCCTCGGCACGGCGACGCTCCCCGGCCAGCTCGGCCTCCATCCGCTCGCGCACGGCGTTCATCACGGCGGGCGTGTCGTCCGAGTCGAAGTCCTCCAGCGCAATCGGCGCACCGATGGTGAGGCGAATCGTGCCGGGGCGCGAGGCGTAGTGGCGCTCGTCCATTACGCGATAGCTGTCGCGGATCGTCACCGGCACGAGCGGGACGCCGGCTTTGGCGGCGACGTAGAAGGCGCCCTTCTTGAACGGGTGCATGACGGGCGCGTAGGCGCGCGACCCTTCCGCAAAGAAGAGCACCGACTGCCCCTCGCGGATCGACTGCACCGCGCCGGCGAGGCTGCGCATGGAGGCGCGCCGGCTGGAGCGGTCGATGAAGAGCGACGGCGAGTGCCGCAACGCCAGGCTGAGAAACGGCACGCGCGTGAGTTCTTTTTTCGCCAGATAGCCGAACGGATACGGAATCGCCGCCGCCGTGGTGAAGATGTCCAGCAGGTTCTGGTGGTTGGCGACGAAGATGCACGGCGCCTCCGGCGTCAGCTCCGAGCGGTCCTCCACGTCGAGCGAGACCCCGATCCCGCCCAGGATGACGCGCGCCCAGCGGCTCGACCAGCGCTTGAACGTGCGCGCGGTGGGGCGAAAGTGGTACGCCGTCATCAGCGCAAGGCTGAACGGGATCGTCGTGAGCGAAATCCAGAAGATCGCCCAGAAAAAGTGCAGCCGGTGCCACAGCGTGGGCTCGGGCACGCCGCGCACTTTTCGCGCACGCTCGTCCTCGTCGGAGAGCGTGTGGGCGAAGAGCGTGTCGCCTTTCGGGGCATCGTCGCGGGGCATCGGTTCGGGGTTGTGGTGTTTGGGTGTTGTGGGAAAATGGCAGACGCGCTGCCGGCCGCCGCGCACTTTGCAGGTTAAAGCACCTTCGGCTTTCAACCTTCCACTTTCAGCCTTCCACTTTCAACCTCCCGGCAGCGCGGATCATTTTGATGAGGCGGGTGGCGGCGCGCAGTCCTTCCCTGGGGCGCGGCTCGACGTGAATCTCGAGGCTGAGCGGGCCTTCGAACCCCGCTGAGCTCAAGCGCTGGAGCTGCTCTTCCCAACCAACGTCGCCCTGCCCAAACGAGGCGGACCGCCACGCGCCGTCCGCCCCGACCTCGCCGTCGGCGCAGCGCACCAGCGTGACGCGGCCCTCCAGTGCGCGCAGGCCCTCGGCGGGCGGCTCGCCGGCGCGCAGGGCGGCGGCGGGGTTCCAGGCGGCCTGCACGTCGGGCCGGTCCACCGCGTCGAGCAGGCGCGCCAGCGACGCGCCCGTCTGGCGCCGCCCGTCCGTCTCGTTGAGCACCGCCAGCATCAGGCCGGCGCGGGCAGCGCGGTCGGCGGCGCGGCGGTAGGCGCGCACGGCTTCTTCCGGAAGCGCCTCGGAGGGTCCGTTTTCCTCACGTCGAAAGCTGGAGACCACCACACGCGGGCAGCCGATGCGCTCGCAAAAGCGCACCGTTTCGTCGAAGGTGGCCAGGCCATTCATCCAGCGCGCCCGGGCGGAAAGCGGCGCCTCGAAGAGGCCCGGGCTCACCGCCGCCGGCAGCATCTCGTCGTTCTCCAGGCTCCGCTTCACTTTCTGCTCGTCGACGCGCGGCACACGGTCGGCCGCGCTGCCGACGGTGCGCAGCTCGACCCCTTGCAGGCCCCACAGCAGCGTGTAGTGCAACGCGCGGTCCAGATCGGAGGTGACCGTGTCGGTGAGCCAGACGGGGAGCACGCTTGGGGGTGGGAGTGTCGAGGTGGGCACCGGGTTGCCTGACCAAACAGAGCGAACTTTTGCGTTCCTGCCTGCTTTCGAAGGGCGCGCCGCCCGGCGGGTTGCACACACCCACGCGCGGCGAGCGAGACGGTTTCGCGCACAAGCTTTTCTTTTCCCCCAACGAGGCATGGCGAACGCCTCCCCCGACCACGTCAACCTGTTCGTGATTGGCGTGAACAAGGCCGGGACGAGCTGGCTCTACACGCTCCTGCAAAAGCACCCGGACGTGTTCATGAGCGCGCAGAAGGAGTTGTTCTACTTCGGCGAGCGCTACCCCGAAGGGCGGGACGAATACCACGCGCACTTTCCCTTCGACCAGTCCTACCGTTACTTTGGCGAAGCCACGCCGTCTGGACGTGCGCGCCGTACCGACGCCAACGAGGGGAGAGCGCTCCAACAACGCGACGGGAAGCCCCGCCTTTCGCGCCGTGTACCGCTGGCTGGTGCACCCGATGAAGCGCCACCTCCCTGCGCTCTACCGCGCCCTGCTGGGGCATCCGGTCGCGCGCGACCAAAACCAAAGGGGCGCTGTTGCGCCTCCTGGGCACGGCCGACAAGCAGGCGCTCCCCGACGCCGTCGCGGCAGAGCTGCGCGCGGAATTCCGGCCCACGTACCGCTACCTCGCCGAGCAGGGCATCGACGCCTACGAAAAAAAGAGCGGTTGATCCTGCCTACCGGACCGTTTTTGGCGGTTCTCCCGAAAACCCTCCGAAAGAACCGAAAAGCAAAAGTCCGCCGTCCTACAAAGGCTACTGCGCCTGCTTTTCGCTGACGGAGAGCAGGCGGTCGGAGCCGAGCGAGGCGTCGCGGTAGTAGATGAAGGCCGCGTAGCGCCGGCGAGCGGGACGCGCGTTTTGCGCCAGGGCCTTCTGCAAGCGCGGATCGGGGGAAGCGTAGCGGTATTCGTAGAGGCCCTGCTTGAGCAGCACGGTGTCTTCGTAGTGTCCCTGCGTCGGGTGCCAGCGCAGGCGCGGGGCCTCGTCCAGCGGCCCGTCGTGGAAGCTGCCAGTGACGACGAGCGGCCCCTGCAGGCGGCGCCCGCCCGGCGGCGCGAACCGGAAGCGCATCGCAGCGTACTCGGCGCTCACGGCGGGGTCGGAGGCGATGAGGCCCGCGCGGCGGACGACGGGCTGGTCCCCCAGCAGCGGAGGGCGACCGGAACGCGAGAAGTCGGCGTAATCGGTTTCGAGGGTCACGCGCAGGGGCGTCGGGCGGCGGTCGACGGAGGCGATCTCGGCGCCGGACTCCAGGCGCGCGAGGTCCAGAAAGAACGCCGCCGTGCCGGGAGCAAAGCTCTCGCGGTAGGGCACCTCGAACTCCATCACCGGCTGCGTGCTCGGTTCGGGATCGTCCACGCAGCGGGCCTGCCGCAGACGCGCGCCCGGCACGAAGCAGGCGCTCAGGTCGAACGGATTGTCCGAGAGCCCGGGCGGCGGGCGATAGCGCGCCGTCGGGCGGTCGGAGAGACTCGGCTGCGTACCGAGGCGCACTTCTTCGAGGTTCAAGTCGATGTTTCCGGCCCGTTCGGTTACGAAGAACGGGCGCTCGAAGAGCACGTCTTCTTCCTCGCCCTGCTCGGTGACGCGCAGGATGTAGTTCCCGCTCGCCTCGAAGCCCACGTCGCGGGCGGGGAAGCGGTAGGTGTAGTGCACGTACGGCACGCCGGTGCCGCGAGCGCGCGTGTAGTCGAGCAACTCGCCGCTGCGAAAGCCGTCGAGGTAGCGCCCGGGCGAGGCATCGCGTTCCCACTGGCGGTTGGCGTGGTAAAAGTAGACCGACAGCGGTCGTCCCTGCTTCGCCATCAGGTCGAACTCGAGGGTCAACGTCTCCTCCGAGCCCAGCGCGTAGACGGGCAGGCGGCGCTCGTCGTCGCCGGCGTAGAGCTGCACGGTGCGCACCGTCGAATCGGCCGGCGCCAGGCGCGGGGCGGCCCCCGCCGTCGCGTCAGCGTCTCGTTCTTCGGAGGCCGCCCCGTCGCCCCGCGGGCCTTCCGTTGCCGCGCAGCCTGCTGCGAACACCGACACCAGCACCAGAAAGGCCGCCGCGAAAACGCTCGCCCATCGCGTGATACGCCGACCTGCCCGGGCAACGTCCGACGGGGACTTCAGCAAATAACTGGTGCTCATATCGCCGTGCGAATCAAGCATCGGAATGACCAAACGAGCGCCGGTCCGCTGCACAGGGAATGGTGCACGTCAGGGGCGAAGCGACAAACGTGCGTTTCGGCCGTCTGCGAGGCGGTGTTGCTCTATCCCCGATTGGCGACCGCCTCCTCCGGGAGAAACAACCGCCGTCCGCCGTCTGCGATCCGCCGTCCCGAACGGACCCACTGCATCTTTGCCGCAAAGGTTTCCCAGCGAGCCGCCGCGTCGCGGTCGCCGTAGGCGCGGTAGGCTTGCGCGGCGCGGCGCGCGTAGTGCCGGGCGCGCCCCGGCCGCCCGGCGCGGTACGTCCACTGCGCCAGCCACGCCAGGCGCTGGCGCCGCACCGTTCCGCGCGCCCGCTCGCCGGAAAGGGGCGGGGCCGAGGTGCGCTTCAGCAGGCGAACTGCGCGGGCAAACTGGTTGTCCTCCGCCCACTGCACGGCCTGCAACAGGGACGCCGCTGCCGCGAGCGTGTCCCCTGAAGGAGACGCTTCGGCTGAAGGAGACGCTTCGGCGCGCGCTTCGAGCCGGCGCGCGCGCTTCGCCGGCGGGCCCCCCAGCAAGGCCCCGATCGGGGGCGGGCGCCCGGCCAGCGCCCGGCGCAGGGCCACGAGCGCGCGGGCTTCGCTGCGAAACAGCGGCAAGCGTTCCAGCGCCGCGTCGTAGCTGCGGCGCGCGGCTCGCGCGTTCCCATCGATCGCCTGGGCGTCCGCGCGGGCGATGAGAAAGGCGCTTCCGTGAGCCGGCGTTCCCTGCCCCGAATCCTGTGGCGCTGCGCGCAAGAGGTGCAGGGCCTGCCGCGCCGCCTCTTCTCCTCGGGTTCCTTCCGAACGCGCCAGCAGCAAGCGAGCAGCGGACACGCGCGCGGTTTCAAACGCCGGCTGCCGCTCCAGCGCCCGCCGGAAGGCCGCCTGCGCAGCCAACGTATCCCCGGCGGCGAGCGCCTCGCGTCCCGCGCGGTACGCCCGCCGGTAGGGCGGCACGTAGTGCGGGCACGCCGCCTCGAAGAGCGACGGGCGCGAGAAGCGCCGCGCCGCCAGCGCCCCCGCCGCACGCGCCACCGTGCGCCGCTTTCGGAGCGCCGTTTCCCATTCCTCTGCCAGCGCGCGCACCGACTTGCCGTAGACGTCTTCAAAATTCGCCCAGGCGTAAACCGCGCGCAGTTTGTCGGGCCCGTAGCGCCGGGCGAGGAAGCGCACGAAGGCGCCCATCGTGGTGTAGCCCACCGCCGCGCGCCCCGTCCAGAAGCTCAGCGGCGAGAGGCGCGCGGCCACGCCTTCCGCCAGCGACGGCTCCAGCGACGGCTCCGGCGCGCCATCGCCGCTCAAGTCGCCCACGTTCAAAAAGACCGACGCCGACACCTGATCGGCGGGGGACGGGCGCCCGCGCGGCGGCTCGAAGGCCACGGCCAGCCCTTCCACCAGGCCCATCGAGCGCGAGGCGTTCACCACCGGCAGGCCAAAGCCCCGCGAGAAGGCGTGCACCAGCTCGTGCCCGAAGCTGCGCCCGTAGGCGTTCTGCAGGAGGTGCACCTGGGGGCGATCCAGCCACACCGGGGCCACGCTCGTCTCGCGCGCGCCGGTGAGCCGGACCTTGGTCGCCTCGTCGGGGTAGAGGTAGCTGGCGATGCGCTCGGTGGGGGCGACGCCGAGGCGCTTTTTGAGCCGGTGGTAGTGCCACTCGTGGTCTTCGGCGAGGCGGTCCACCTGCGCGGACGAGAGGGCGTCGGGATCGTAGTAGAGATCGAAGTGCGCGGTGGCCCGGTGCCCGCCGAGTTCTTGCTGGATGTACCAGGCGGGCGTGTTGAAGCCCAGCCGGGCGCTGTTGAGATACGCTGCCGCGATGACGAGCGCGGCGACGAGGGCGACCGCTTGGTAGATGGTGGATGGGGGGTAGTGGATGGGGGTTCCCCAATCACCTCGATGTCGACATTCGCGTGTCACCACCCTCTTCGAGCGCACTATTTTTCCAGCCAGCCAGAAGAGCAACGCCCACCCCAGCGTGAGCGCGCGAAACGCGAACAGGCCCGGGCGCAGCGCCAGTTCGCGGTCGTAGATCGGCCCCAGGACGCCGCCGAAGAGGTGGTTGTAGGTGTAGAACTGCGGGTGCAGCCCCAGGTCGTAGAGCGGTCCGCCGAGGCCGATGGCCAGCCCGGCGATCACGAGCGTCGCGCGCGGGTAGCGGACGCCGGCCCCGGTGTCGACTGCCCATCGCTGGGTTCCATCCTCCCGGTTCAGGGCGGCCAGATGCCGCTGACGGCGAAAAGCAGCAGGCCGCGCGCATAGTCGCACTGGGGCCGCCACAGCGCCGTCGCCGTCAAGAGCAGGAGCGGGACCAGAAGCAGCGCTTCCTGCGCCCCCAGGACACGCGCGAAGGACGCGCCTTTTTCCCGAAACGCCGCCCGCGCCGCCAGGCCGCTCACGAAAAACGCCGCCCCCGCCACCGCCGCCGACGCCTCGACGTGCACCCGCCCCAGCAGCGATGCCGGCCAGAGCGCCAGCGACAGGAGGACGTAGGCGGCCAGTGATTTCCGATAACGCATGACGAGGCGGCCCCATTTCATGACGGCCGGTCAGCTTAGTGCAGTTTCAATCGGTGTGTTGGTCGACAGGGGGGCGATCCAGAGACAAAAAGCATTGCTTGCCGAAAACGGTAGATCGTGGATCGTCCGCTCGCCCCCCGGAGAGTACTCGCACCATGGGCATGACCTGTCGGCCCGTCGCTTTCGCTCGCAGCGCTTTGCTCGCTGGATCGTGACTCCCTATTCCCTCGTCAGTGCCGGAGAAAACGATCTACGATC
>PXTX01000101.1:8484-16727 GCA_003023275.1 Bacteroidetes bacterium SW_4_67_19 | reverse complement strand
GCGTCATGGGAATGCCCGGTCCCTTCGAACTCATCATCATTTTTCTCGTCGTGCTGCTGGTCTTCGGCGCGAAGCGGATTCCCGAGATCGCGCGCGGGGTGGGCAAAGGCATCCGTGAGTTCAAGGATGCGACCAACAGCATCAAAAAAGAGATCGAGAGCGAGGGGCAGCAGCGCCAGCAGTCTCCGAACCCACAGCCGCCCCAGCACGGAGCGCCCCGGCCGCGCGAGGAGGCCGGCGACGCCCGCCGCGAGCCGGCGCATCAGGAATCCGGCCGGCCCACTCGCTCCGACGAAGGCCCCCCCGAGCCGGCCAGCGCGTCCAACCCCGGCGAAGAAAAGCGGGAGCGCGAGGCGTGATGCGTGAGATTGCCGGTCGGCAGGTGTTGATAGAGTATTCGAAGGTTCCCCTCTCGGGGCAGACTGGGCTTTTGGTCGCTGGCTGTTAGCTTTTCAGTCCGAAGAGCCAAAAGCGAAGAGCCTCATCACGCAATACGCATCACGCATGAACGATACGACGGCCCGCGAGGCGTTGCCGCCGACGTTTGCCGAGGCGCGCCGCGCGCTTCGAGCTGACGAAACCAGCTGCGAGGCGCTCGTCACGGCTTTTCTGGAAAGGATCGACGCCGAAAACGAACGCCTGAACGCGCTGCTGTCGGTCGACGCCGACGGGGCGCTCGGCCATGCGCGCTACCTCGACCGCCGACGCAAGCAGGGGCGCGCGGGTCCGCTCACTGGGCTGGTGCTGGCGATCAAGGACGTGGTCGCCGTGCGCGGCGACGCGCTCACGTGCGGGTCGAAGATGCTGGAGGACCACACCGCGCTCTACGACGCGGCTGTCATCGAACGGTTGCGCGACGCGGGGGCGCTGTTCATCGGGCGGGCCAACTGCGACGAGTTTGCGATGGGGTCCTCGAACGAAACCTCGCACTTCGGCCCCGCGCGGCACCCCGAAAGCGACGAGCACGTGCCGGGCCTCGTGGGGCTGCGGCCCACCTACGGGCGCGTCCCCCGGCACGGCCTCGTCGCGCACGCTTCCTCGCTCGATTGCCTCGGCCCGCTGGCCCGCTCGGTCGAAGACGCCGCGCGCCTGCTCGATCTCATGGCCGGCCCCGACGCGCGCGACGCCACCAGCGCCGACGCCGAGGCGCCCGACTACACCGCTGTGCTGGGCGGCGACCCGCGGGCGGCGCTCGACGGCGTGCGCGTGGGCGTCCCGCGCGAGTACATCGACGAAGCGCCCTTCGCCGACGCGCTCGCTGGCGGCGTGCGCCAGCGCGTCGAAGCGCAGACCGACGCCCTGCAAGCAGCCGGGGCCGACGTGGTCGACGTGTCGATGCCGCACGCGCCGTACGGGCTGGCCGCCTACTACGTCCTCGCCACCGCCGAGGCGTCCTCCAATCTGGCGCGCTACGACGGCGTGCGCTACGGCCATCGCTTCGCCGCTTCTTCCGAGAATGGATCGGCGAATGGACCCCCCGAGGCGGAGACCGACGGCGAGTCGGCGCTGGAGCGAATGCTGGCGCGCTCCCGCTCGGAAGGCTTCGGCGAAGAGACCCAGCGCCGCATCATGTTGGGCACGTACGTGCTCTCGGAAGGCGCGCGCCGGCGTTACTACGAGCAGGCCCGCCGCGTGCGCACGCTCATCAAGGACGACTTCGACCGCGCCTTCGACGGCGGCGGGCCGGGCAATGGCTCCGGCAGCGTGGACGTGCTCCTGACGCCCGCCGCGCCCACGCCGGCCTTCCGTCGCGGCAGCCGCACCGACGACCCGATGAGCATGTACCGCAGCGACTTGTTTACCGTCGGCCCCAGCCTGGCGGGGCTGCCGGCGCTCGCCCTCCCCGCCGGACGCCATCCCGATGAGCCGCACCTCCCCGTCGGCGTCCAACTCGTCGGCCGCGCCTTCGACGAGGCGTTTCTGCTTCGGGTAGGCGAAGCAATGGAGCGGTTTCAACTTGAAAATTGAACGTTTAAGGTCGTTGACCCCAAACCCAAACCACCCAGACCGCCACGCATGAGCATTCTCGTCGACAACGACACGCGCCTCGTCGTGCAGGGCTTCACCGGCTCGGAGGGCAGCTTTCACGCCGAGCAGATGCTGGACTACGGCACCAACGTGGTCGCCGGCGTCCCCCCCGGCAAGGGCGGCGCCGAGCACCTGGGCCGCCCCGTCTTCAACACCGTCGCCGAAGCGGTCGACGAAGAAGGCGCCAACGCCTCGATCATTTTTGTCCCGCCGCCCTTTGCCGCCGACGCGGTGCAGGAAGCCGTTGCCGCCGGCATCGAGGTGGTCATCTGCATCACCGAGGGCATCCCGGTGCGCGACATGGTGCCGACCTACCACTACGCCCGCTCGCAGGGCGCGCGCCTGATCGGGCCGAACTGCCCCGGCGTCATCACGCCCGGCGAGGCGAAGGTCGGGATCATGCCGGCCAAGATCTTCGAAGAAGGCCCCGTCGGCGTCATCTCGCGCTCCGGCACGCTCACCTACGAGACCGTCGACCAGCTCACGCGCCAGGGTCTCGGGCAGAGCACCGCCGTGGGCATCGGGGGCGATCCGGTGATCGGCACGCGCTTCATCGACGCGCTCAAGCTCTTCGAGGAGGACGACCAGACCGAGGCGGTCGTTCTGATCGGCGAGATCGGCGGATCGGCGGAGGAGGAGGCCGCCGAGTACGTCGAGGCGCACATGTCCAAGCCGGTCTTCGCCTTCATCGCGGGCCGCACGGCCCCGCCGGGACGCCGCATGGGCCACGCCGGCGCCATCGTCAGCGGCGGGCAGGGCACCGCCGAAGGCAAGTTCGCCGCGCTCGAAGAAGCGGGCGTGACGGTGGTCAAAAACCCCGCGCTCATCGGCGAGACGGCGGCCGACGAGCTGGGGGTAGGTGTTGCGTAATGCGTGTTGCGTGAGGGTGCTCTCGGACACGGCTTGAGTCGAAACGAAGCGACGGGGCTTCCTGAACGGTTCTCGCCGGTAGACGCGTAGACCCGTGGTGTGAGCGAAGCGTTCTGCATCCTCACGAGTCACGCATCACGAGTCACGCATCACGAACTCCGCCGCTCTGTGAACGTCACCGACGCTGCTTTCGTCAAGAGCGTGGCCGAGTGGGAGGCGCTGCCCTCCGACGACGTGCCCGAGGCGGTGCTGGTGGGGCGCTCGAACGTGGGCAAGAGCACGCTGCTGAACCGGCTCGTGGGGCAGCGGGACCTCGCCGACCCCAGCGGGAAGCCGGAGCGCACGCGCAGGCTCGACGTGTACCGCGTCGAGCGCGCCGACGGCGGGCCGTTGCACCTGCTCGACGCGCCGGGACTGGGCTACGCGAAAGCGCCTGAGGACGAGCGCGAGCGATGGAAGCGCTTCATCGTGCGCTACCTCACCGAGCGCGCGCCGCTTCGGCTGGTGCTGCACGGCATCGACAGCCGCCGCGAACTCCAGCCTCTCGATCGTGAGCTGCTTCAGCTTTTGGGCGGCCAGCGCGTGCCCTACCTGGCCGTGCTCACGAAAGCCGACACGCTCGGCGAGCGCAAGGAGCACGCCCGCGCCGTGCGCCGCGCGAAGGAAACGCTCCTCGAAGCCGGCCTCGAAGCGCCTGTCGTGCTGACCTCCGCCGAGAACGGCGACGGTGTGAGCGAGGTTCGCGCCTGGATCGGCGACCTGGTGCGGTGAAGGGGTCGTCGATTGTCGAATTACGATTGTCGAGGGGGATGCGAACGAGCGCTGGCCGTTTGAACGACGGTCGTTCGCCGTTCGTCGGCTGTCGTCCCGAATCTCGGCGAGATTCAGTTATTGTCGTCCTCTTCATGCGTCAGTCCCGAATGGTCGTTCTCATCACCGACGTGCTCGACCCGGTCTGCCACGAATTGCTCGAAGAAGCGGGTCACACCCCGCGCGTCGTCACCGACGCCGGCCCCGAGGAACTGATCGAACACGTCCGCGGGGCACACGGCTGGATCACCCGCAGCGGCACCGACATCACCGCCGACCTGCTCGACGCCGCCGAGGATCTCGAAGTCATCGGGCGCGCCGGGGTGGGCGTGGACAACATCGACCTCGAAGCGGCCACGCGGCGCGGCATTCTCGTGTGCAACGCCCCGACCGGTAACCCCCTCTCGGCGGCGGAGCACACCTGCGCGCTCTTGCAGGCGACGGCCCGGCAGGTGCCGCAGGCGGTGCGCTCCCTCCAGGGCGGGGCGTGGGAACGCAAGAAGTTCTCCGGCACCGAGCTGCACGAAAAAACGCTCGGCGTCATCGGCGTCGGCAAGATCGGGCGGGCGGTGTCCGAGCGCATGGAGGGCTTCGAGATGGAAGTCCTCGGCTACGACCCGTACCTCTCGGATGACGTGATGGAGCGGTTGGTGCCGGAGTTCGTCACGCTCGGCGAACTGCTGGAGCGCAGCGACTTCGTCACCGTGCACACCCCGCGCAACGACGAGACGATGGGCCTGATCGGGGCGGACGAGCTGGCGCGGTGCACGCCGAGCGCCTTCGTCATCAACTGCGCGCGCGGCGGCATCGTGGACGAAGAGGCGCTGCTGGAGGCGGTCGAGGCGGAGCGCCTGCGCGGCGCGGCGGTCGACGTGTACTCCGAAGAGCCGCCCCAGCGCGACGAGCTGAGCGCGCTTATCGAACACCCGAAGGTGGTGGCCACGCCGCACATCGCCGCCTCGACGGGCGCGGCGCAGGAAAAGGTGGCCCGCCGCACCGCGCGGCAGGTCATCGCCGCGCTGAAGGGAGAGGCCGTCAGCTCGCCGGTCAACGGGATGGGGCTTCGGATGGCCGCGCAGCCGGAGGCGCGCCCGTACCTGCACCTGGCCGACGGGCTCGGGCAGGTCGCCTCGCAGCTCGGCCGCGAGCGGCTGCGCGCGCTCACCATCGGCTGCTACGGGGAGATTCCGCCGGAATACACCGAGGTGCTACGCGTGGCGATGCTGCGGGGCGTTCTGGGGCACCAGGGCCTCGACGCGCCGGTCAATCTCGTCAACGCGCCGATGCTGGCCGAAGAGCGCGAGCTTCGCGTGCGCGAGGAGCGCGAGCAGGCGCCCGGCAGCTTCACGCAACTCGTGCAAGTGACCGCCGAGTTCGAAGGCGGCGAGACGCACCGCGTGGCCGGCACGGTCTTCGACGGGGGCGTCGAGGGCCGCACGCCGCGTCTCGTGCGCGTCGGCAGCCACGAACTGGAGATGCAGCTCGACGGCTCGATGCTCTTTTACCGCAACGTCGACCGCCCCGGCATGCTCGCGGCCGTCGGCCAGATCCTCGCCGAGGCGGACATCAACATCGCCTCGCTCGCCCTGAGCCGCCCGTCCGGCGGACGCGGTGGGGCCGAGGCGCTCACCGCCCTGCGCGTCGACGACCCGCTGACGCCCGACGTGATTGACCAGGTCGCTGCGATGGACGGCGTGAAGGGCGTGCGCGCAGTGGAGGTGCGGTAGAGCGAAACCTGCCCCCGTCTCACATCAGCACCGACCGACCGTAGCACCCAAACACTCCAACACCGCAGCACCTCGACCCTACAACACCACAGCCGCCCGCTCCAGTTTTTCGGCCACGTCCGCGGCGATCTGTTTGGCGTGATGGCGGCCGTTCTCGATGAACCAGCGGCTCGTGTCGAGGCCGCCGCAGACCGTTCCGGCCAGGTAGAGGCCCGGCCGGTTCGTCTCGAAGGTGTCGTCGTCGTAGACGGGCGTGCGCGCGGGGGCGTCCTCGGTGGCGATGCCGAAGGCCTCGAAGAGGGCGTAGCTGGGGCGGTAGCCCGTCATGGCCAGGACGAAGTCGTTCTCCAGTTCGCGTGGGCCGTCGGGCGTGTTCAGGAAAACCGCCTCCTCGGTGATGCGCTCGACCGTGGTGCGAAAGTGCGCGTCGATGCTGCCTTCCTCGATGCGGTTGATGAGGTCGGGGCGCAGCCAGTACTTCACCGTCTCGCTGATCTTCGCCTCGCGCACGGCCATCGTCACCTCCGCGCCGTGGCGGTAGCACTGGAGGGCCGCCTTGGCCGCCGAGTTGGCCGCGCCGACGACCAGGACGCGCTGCCCGGCGTAGGGGTACGGCTCCTTGTAGTAGTGCGTCACCTTGTCGCGGTCTTCGCCGGGCACATCGAGGCGGTTGGGGAGGTCGAAAAAGCCGGTCGCCACGACGACTTTGCGCGCGTCGTGCGTGCCTTCTTCGGTCACGACGTGGAAGGCGCCGTCGGTCCCGTCGAGGCGCTCGGCGCGCTCGTAGAGGCGCACGTCGAGGTCCTCGGCCCGGGCGACGCCCTCGTAGTAATCGAGCGCTTCCTCGCGGACGGGTTTGTAGCCGCTGGTGGAAAAGGGATACCCGCCGATTTCCAGCAGCTCGGGCGTGGAGAAAAACTCCATCCCCGTCGGGTAGCCCACCAGCGAGTTGACCAGCGCCCCCTTTTCGATGATGAGCGCCGACAGGTCCTGCCGCTTTGCTTCGAGGGCGCAGGCCAGCCCTACGGGACCCGCGCCGATGACGATGACGTCGCGCATGAAAAACTTCGCGTCTGGCTGAAAGCGTCACGCACCCGCTACAACCGGCAGCGTGAGCCGGTGGTTTCTGCGCTCGGTGTGAAGGCGGCCTCGAAATAGCTCTGCAAGATCGGCAGACCAGCCGTCCGAATGGCTTCCCTCACCACCGCGCTCGCACCGTGGTCGCGCCGCCGGGCACGCCCTCGACGACGAGGTAATGGCTCTCGCGCACCGTCTCGATGCGGCTCGACGCGTTCTCCCCGTTGACCGTGGCGCTCGCGCCGGAGGCGTCGGCCCCCTCGGGCAGGAGCAGGCGCACGTCGTAGCGCTCCGCGTCGCCGCGCAGAGCGAGCGTAATCTGGTCGCCCGAAGCGTCGTGGCGAACGTCGTACTGCACCTCTGCGCCGCTGGGACCGTAGGCGACCGTCACGTTTTCGACCTCGTCGATCCCGGCGGCCGTCCAGCGGGGCGACACCTCCGCCCGCTCGAAGAGCGTGCCTTCGTCGACGACGCCGGCGAGGCCCTCGGTGAGCGCGCTCACCAGCGCCGCCTGCCCCCAGTTGTCCGGCGCGCCGCTGTCGGCGGAGCCGTCGCGTTTGAGCATCACCGGCAGTTTGCCGTCGTGGCGTTGCATCAGGTCGTAGGCGCGGCGCAGGATCTGGGCGCCGTACTGCTCGAAGCCGTGCTGGAAGGCCGCCTTCGCCAGCTCCCCCGCCACCACGGTCGTCAGGCCGCCGTTGACGTAGGTGCCCGGCTCGTGACCGCCGAAATACGGCTTCACCGCCGGGTGGAGCGTGTACCATGCCGCAAACGTCGAGTCGCTGCGCAGGTCCCGGTACGTCCGAATGATATCGGCGCTCATCGCCTGCGTCGGCAGCCCGCGGTTGATGTCGTAGGTATTCGAGAGACTCAGCCGGTCGGGGAAATCGTTGGGGTACCAGTCCGGAAGGGAATCGACGGGCACGAACTGCTGGTAGTAGTCGCCCTCCCACAAAAGCTCGTTGGCGCGGGCGCGGAGGGCGGCGGCTTCGTGGTTCCACGCGCGGGCTGCTGCGTCATGGCCGAGCGCGCGGTGCATCCCCGCCAGCAGGCGCTCCGCCTCGTAGACGCCGCTGTTGTCGCCGTGGAAGATCCCCATTGGCGTCTGGGCGTCGATGTCCATGTGCGCGCGGCTCGGGTCGCCCTTTTGCTGCGCCCACTCCTGGGGCGTCACGGGGGTTCGCCCGTCGAGAGTAATCTGGCGGAAGTCCCACGTGTCGATGGTGTAGCCGCGCTTCACGAGCTGGTGCTCGGTGGACCAGCGCAGCGAGTCGCCGGTGGTGTAACGCAGGCCCTGCTCGAGCGATGGCAGCCATTTTTCTACAAACGACGTATCCCCGGTGGCCTGCCAGATGTGCTGCGTGCCCTTGACGGCCAGGTACTCCACGTCCGCCTCGATGGGCAGGCGGTGCATCTGAATGCCTTCCTGCGGGTAGACGTGCCAGTACATCGGGTCGAAGAAGTTGAGCCGGCTGGCGATGTCCGAGGTGAGCGGATAGACGTAGTCGTAGTAGAAGCCCGCCTCGGTCTGGCGCATCAAAAACAGCTCGACGAAGTCGCGGACCGAAGGCGCGAAGTACTTGGCGCCCTTGAGCGCGTGCACCTCGTCGCGCAGCCACCCCACGTTGACGCGACGCTCGCGCCCGCCGAGGTACTCGATGGACTGCGCCCCCATGATGAGCCTACCGAGGCCGCTCAAAAGCTGGCCATATTCGCCGGAGCCGTCGAATA
>PXTX01000101.1:0-8466 GCA_003023275.1 Bacteroidetes bacterium SW_4_67_19 | reverse complement strand
CGGCGCGTCTCGCGCGACGTCCTGTTGTTGCGCTTGTTGCGCGTGAGCCGGATCGGCGGCGCAGGAAAGAAAAAGCGCCAGCGTGAAGGAAAGGGAGAGCAGACGTTTCAACGGGGCGTGGGTGCTTCTGGAAGTTAGATTTTGACGAGAAAGGGCGCTTGCGGGCGGTTACACCAATGACCAACGTTGATTGTGCATTCGAGCGTTTACCCTTCCGGTAGCGTCGTTTCATGGGGCCGAAGGTCATGCCCATGGCGAAACGGCTCTACGACGACATTCCCCCCTTGCGTCGTGGTGAAAAGATGCACAACGATCTATCGCAATTGGTATTAGCGTACCCGCGTCGTGGATGCCTTCACCGAAGCGCGCACGCGGCGCAGCGCCGGGCGTGCCGCGTCGCTGCGGTTTTCAGAACCGTCGCCGTCGAACGCAAACGGGCGCAGATGGAGACGATAGTCGTACGCCTTCACCGGGGTGCGGAAGCGCGGGCGCACCGGGACGGGCGTGCCGCCGACGCCGGTCACGCGGTGGTCGAGGTCCCAGCGGACCCGGCTGTTGCCCGTGCGCTCGAGCTGAAACGGGTAGACCGCGCGGTCCAGGTTGGCGAAGGGCGTGGCGCTGGTGTTCATCGTAGAATCGGCGAAGGCAGCCAGGCCGACGCCGCGCTCGGCGTCGAGGAGCGCGGCCCAGCGCACGTCGGTGCGGTTGCCATGGGCCTGCGGCCGCGTGTAGGGCACGTAGAGCGAATCGACCGCGCGGCGAAAGACGCCGACGCGCGCGCCGGTCTTGCGGTCGGGGTACGTCTCGAAGGGGCCGCGCCCATGCCACAGCAGCTCGTCGAAGCGTGCCGGCAGCCGCAGTTCGAGGCCCATTTTCGGGAGCCACGGCGGCCGCTCCGCGTCCGCCGCGGGCTCGACCTGGTGGCGAAGCGTGATCGTGCCGCCGGGGGCGATGCGGTAGCGAACACGGCTTTCGAACGCCGCGCCGCCTTCGCCGCTGGCCACAGCCTCGGCGCGCACGTCCACCAGCACCGCACCGCTTTCGGGAAGAGGTCGCGCATCGACGCGGCGCGTGCGGTGGGTGAGGCGGTCGAGCCCCACCGCGCGCCAAGCGTCCGCTTCTGCACCGCGCCACTCGGCCAGCTCGTTGTCGATAGGTGCGCGCCACACGTCGAGGTGCGGGCCGCCGCCCTCGTCGAGCAGCACGTGGCCGCGGTAGGTCATCCGCCGCAGCGTGCCGGCGCGGCGGTCGAAGACGTAGCGAAAGTCGCTGCCGTCGTTGCTGCCGCTGACGGTGACGCTCGTGTCGGTCGTCGCCAGATCGAGCGACGAGGCGTCCTCCTCGCCAGGCATGGCGGAAGCGGGGGCGTTGCGTTCCGTCGCCGGGAGCGCGAACTGGTCGAAGGCGATCTCGTGGCCGGCGGGCACGCCGGGACGCGCAACGGGCCGATGAGCGGAGACGGTCAGCCGGTGCGCGCGGGCAGCGGCCCGTTCGGGCCAGTGCGGAAGCGCAACGGCCGCGGTGTCGCCGGGCGCGGTATCGGGCAGCGGAAAGGCGGCGCTCGCCAGCGTGTCGCCGGCGCGCGTGGTGAGCTTCCAGCGGCCCCGCAGCGTGCGCAGGTTCGTGAAGTCGAAGCGGTTGGCCAGGCGCACGCGGCCGTTCGCCAGGTTCCCTTCAGAAGCAGGCGGCAGGGCGCGCACCGGCGCGTGGCTGCGCTTGAGCTGCCACAGCTCCGGCTGAATGCCGCGACCGGCGAAGACGACGCCGTTGTTGAGGAAGTTGCTCGACCCGTAGCTCAGAAACGTCCCGTTTCGACGAATCTCATCCATCGGCAGGTGCAGGAGCAACCCGTCTTCGGGCGGCGAATCGCCCAGCTCGGCGGGGGAGCGGGCGCGATTATAGACGCGCACGTCGTCGAAGCGGGCGTCGGTGAGCCAACCGGCGTGCTTCTCGCGCTGCCAGGCGGCGTTGCGGCCCACGTTGAACGGGTACGGGGAGCGCTGAATGCGCTCCGGGCGCGCGGCGGCGGCGAGGCGCTTCCCGTCCACGAAGAGCCGGATCCGTTCCGGGCCGATGGTGGCCGTGAGGCGGTGCCACACGCCGTTCCATCCGTCGGGCACCGGCGCAGCAGCCGTCGCGCTCGTCTCGTCCACGCCGCCCACGTAGAAGGAGAGCGTATCGTTCGACCGCCCGAGGCTGTACTGGTCGCCGCGCGAGAGATAGATGTTGTTCTGGGTGCCTTTCGAAAAGTAGCCTTCTTTTCCGGAGGCCGTTTCGCCGCGCGGGTAAATCCAGGTGTCGAGCGTGAGCGTGCGGCGCTCGGAGCCTCGTCGGTTGGGCGCGCGAAGATCGAGCGCGGGATGGTCGTAGACCTCGATCCAGTCGTCGAGGCCGCTGAAGGAGACGGCGCGGCCCCGGCGGGCCTCGTCGGTGAGGTGTGCGCTGCCCATCAGCGTGGCCGCGATGCCGTGCGGGCCGCGATCCGGCGTGAGGCGCAGGGGGCGGCGCAGTCCCTGGTCAACCCAGTCCCATACGAAGCCCCCCTGCTGGCGCTCGTATTCGTAGATGCCCTCCCAGAACTCGTCGAAGTGACCGAGGCTGTTGCCCATCGCGTGCGAATATTCGCCCATCATGACGGGGCGGCCCTCCCGTTGGCCCAGCGCCGCGAGGGTGTCGGGCGGGATGTAGCGCGGCCCGTTCACGTCGATGAACGAGGGGGAGCTGTGTGTGTGATTGCCCTGGTGCATAATGAAGCGGTCGTCGCCGCTCCCATCGCCTCCGTAGGAGCGTGCGTAGCGGGCCATTTGCCGGTGCGCGTCGCCGAGGCCGCACTCGTTGCCGGTGCTCCACATCACCACGCTCGGGCGGTTTTTGTCGCGCTCCACCATGCTCCGGAAGCGGTCCATGAGCGCCTTTTTCCAGCGGTCCACACCGGGGAGGCGCGCGTCGTATTTCCACTTGGCCGGAGGAAAGCCTTCGGCGTGGTGACATTCGGCGTTAACCTCATCCTGGAGGTACAGGCCGTAGCGGTCGGCTTTTCGGTAAAAGGAGCGCGCGTTCGGGTAATGCGACAGGCGCACAGCGTTGACGTTGAACTGCTTCAGGAGCGCCAGGTCGCGCCGGGCGGTCGATTCGGGCACGGTGCGCCCGTGGTCGGGATCGTGCTCGTGGCGGTTGACGCCGCGCACGGTGACGGGTTCGCCGTTGATGCGGAACTGGCCGTCGCGCGTGCTCAGGTCGCGCACGCCTACCGTTTGCTCGACGGCTTCGACCGGTTCGCCGTCGGGGCCGACCAGTTCGACGACGAGGCGGTAGAGGCTGGGCGTCTCGGCCGTCCACGGCTGCGGGTCGGCGATCTGCGTGCGGAGGCGGGCGGTGTCGGGCTGCGCGGCGGACGGGCGCGCGGCTTCACCGGCGTCGAAGCGGGCGACGCGCTTCCCGTTCGGCCCGTAGAGCGCGGCGCGCACGCGATGCGGTCGGGCGCGGCCCTCGACATAACGGGCGATCTCGGCGTGTGCGGTGAGCGTGGCGCGAGCGTGATCGCCGGCAAGATCGGTCTGGACGCGCACGTCGCGCAGGTGCGCCTCGGGCCGGGCGGCCCTGAGCGAGACGCTGCGGTGAATGCCCGCGAAGCGCCACATGTCCTGGTCTTCGAGGTAGGAGCCGTCCGACCAGCGGAGGACCATGACCGCGAGCGTGTTCTCTTCGCCGCCGGCCGGGGTGAGGTGCGGCGTCACGTCGTAGGTCGCGGGCGTCATCCCGCCCTGGTCGTATCCGACGTACTGGCCGTTGACCCAGACGAACGCGGCGGACTTGACGCCGTCGAAGTGCAGCAGGATGCGGCGGTTGCCCCAGTCGTCGGGCACGTCGAAGGGGCGGCGGTAGAGGCCCGTGCCGTTCTGGTCGTCAGGGACGTTCGGCGGGTCGTAGGGCGCGAGCGCCTGCGGGATATTGCGGTACATCGGGTGGCCGACGCCCTCGGCCTGCCACACGCCGGGCACGCGCATGTGCCCCCAGCCGGCGTCGTCGAAGCCGGGTTGTTGAAAGCCCGCCGGCACGGACTGCGGGTTTTCGTGCCACTGGAAGGCCCATCGCCCGTCCAGCGACTGCACGAACCGCGATTTCTCCTGCCGCGCGGCTGCGGCGTCGGGAAAGGGCGCCAGCCCGCCGGCACGCGGCGGCTCCTGGCCTTCGGCCACCATCTGCGGGTTCTCGATGTAGCGGTTCAGCGAGTCGGGCGTTTGCGCCGAGGCGCCGCCGGCGGCGAAGACGAGCAGCGCGGCAAGAAGGAAGGCAGCAGCAGATTTCATAGCAAGAAAGAGAGGGAGCGTGGGAATGCGGGGGCGTGGGAGTGCGGGAGCGTGGGAGCGATGTTTCCGTAGCGGCAAGGGTCGGTCGGAACGACGGCGCTTGCTGGTGGGCGCGGCCGATGCAGCAAAGCGCAGACGCTTCGGCCCGGCAGCCTCACGCGCCCCGAGCGCCAGCGAGCGCCCTGACCGAAGGGAAGGGCCCCCTGCGGGTCATGCCCTTGTGGTAGAAGTACGCTCCGGGGGAAAGTGCACTGCGGCCCAGCACTATAAGCCTTCAGGTTGCATCACGAATCACGCATCACAGATCACGGCTCCCGCGGCCCTTCGTCGCCGCCCAGCCGCACGGTGCCGAAGGTGCTCGGGTCGTTCCACGAGCCGCCTTCGGTGTTGTGCCACGTCTTCTTCGCGTCGCGCCCGCCGCCGTCGTCGTCATCGTTGAGGTGCACGTCCATTCCCACGAGCGCGCCCTCTTGCGGCGTGGTGTTCAGCGTGGACCACGGCAGGGCCGCTTCGAAGAGGTATCCGCCTTCCGTTTCTTCGAACGTAAACGCGACGCCGGTCGTGTCGAGCACCGAAAGCGTGCCGGTGACGACGGCGTCGCCTCCGCGCGGGAAGCCGTACTGAAAGTCGTTCTGGTCGTAGTGCTGGAGCGCCTTTTCGTTGCCGCCATCGAAGAAGAGCACGACGCTGTCGTCGTTCCAGGGCGCGCCCGGCGAGTCGGATTGGGCGTCGTCGCGGGCCACGACGCGCAGGTAGAGGTGCTGCTCGCCCCAGCGCGCCTGCCAGCGGCCCGAGAGGTCGTCCGCGGAGGGCGCCGCCCCCCCGCCGGGCGTGCCGTCGATGGCATGCGCCTCGGCGTCCGTCCAGAACGCGGCGTCTTTCCAGGATCCGTCGGTGGCGGACGGGGGCGCCGGCCCGATGGTGGCTTCGACGGCGTCGGGTTCGCCGGAGCGCGGGGCGGTCTCCGCGACCTTCGGGGTGGTCGAAGGCACGGTGAGGCCCGTACTGTCAGCGGCCCAGGCGGGGCGCTCGTGCCGGTCGTTGGGGCCGTAGTACGGGTAGCGCTCGAACACGTCGCCCCGGCCCGTTACGCGCGGGTCGTCGGTCGCCATGAGTTCTGCGCCCAGCAGTGCGCGCAGCGAGTCCTGCACGGCGCGATAGTCGGGATCGCCCGCCAGATTGGTCATGTTGGCCGGGTCCTCGCGGACGGCGAACAGCTGCTCGGCGGGCCGGTGGCCGAGGGCGTGCTCGAAATACGGCTTCACGTTCGGGTCGTCGCGGTGGCGCAGGAGGTAGGCCCGCGTCGGCGTGGAGGCCGCCGGGTCGCGGTGCAGGGGCGACTCCTGCGGCCAGCGCTCGGGCTTGAAGTTGCGGATGTAGAGCCAGCGCGGGGTGCGCACGGCCCGCTGCGGGTAGCTCAGGTTGTGCCACAGCGAAAAGCCGTGCCGCTCGCGCCCGGTGAAGACCGCGTCCGACGGGGCGGCGCCGGCGTCGTCCTCCGCCAGCATCGGCAGCAGGCTTTTCCCGGCCATCGGATGCTCGGTCGGCTTGTCCACCCCGGCGGCTTCGAGGATCGTCGGCGCCAGGTCGATCAGGTTGGTCAGGCGCTCGGTGGTGCGCCCGCCGTCGACCTCGTTCCCCCAGCGCACCGCCAGCGGGACGTGCGTGCCGTATTCGTAGAGCGTGGACTTGGCCCCGGCGAAGGGCATTCCGTTGTCGCTGGTGACGATGACGACGGTGTTCTCCAACTCGCCCTTTTCTTTCAAAAGCGCGATCATGCGCCCGAGGTGGTCGTCGAAATGCTCGACCTCGGCGGCGTAGTTGGCGATGTCGTTGCGCACGGGGGGCACGTCGGGCAGAAACCCGGGAATCTCCACAGCGGACGGGTCGACGCCTTTCTGTCTCCAGAGCGAGTCGCCGTACGGGCGGTGCGGCGCGAAGGAGCCGTACCAGAAGTAGAACGGCCGCTCGCCGCCATTGCTACCGGTGTTGCCTTCGGAACGCTCCTCGAGAAAGCCGGCGAAGTTGGCCGCGTAGTCGGTGCTGCTCAGTCCGCTGGCGACGCCGGCGGTCGAGTCGTTGTAGGCGGGCCCGGCGGGGTTGTGCTCGCGTCCGCTCACCTTCCAGTTGCCCGGCCCCCAGCCTTTTCCGGTGAAGCCGGTGTGGTAGCCCGCCTCGGCCAGCAGCGTGGGAAAGGCGACGTACGTCTGCGGGAAGCTGCTCCAATGCGAGCCGGCCTGCTCGATCTGCCAGATGTGGCGGCCCGTCAGCAGCGCGGCGCGGCTGGGGCTGCACGCGGGGGCGTCGACGAAGGCGTTTTCGAAGAGCACGCCCTCCCGCGCGACGCGGTCGAAGGCGGGGGTGCGCACCCAGTCGGTGCCGTAGGCCGAGGCGTGCGGCCACGACTGGTCGTCGCTGATGGCCAGCAGCACGTTGGGGCGCTCGGCCGTTGCGTCGCCGCTCGTTTGTGCGCGGCTCGCGGGGGGCGCAAACGTGCTGACGACGACCAGCAGCAGCGCGGAAACGAAAGCGGCAGGAAGGCGGGCGCTCGAAAAGCAATCACGAAGAGCCACAGTGAAGCAGACGACGGCCAGTAGTGCGGCGAAACGGCGAAGCGGAGACCTCGACACCGACATCAGGGAAAGCGGGACAAAGAAACGCCCCGATGAGCGCCAGCAGCGTATGGAAGCAGCAGGGTCGCCCTCGGGGCGTGATGAACCACGGAACAGGTCTGCTCCCCCGGCAGGCCGGTGGCGCGGGCGGGCCGGGAAGCCTCCTGCGTCAGGCGGTCTGGGCCTCGCGCTGTTCTGCTTCCTGCGGGTCGAAGAGCAGCGGGAAGAACTGGCCTTCCATCTTCTCCCCCTCGGGGATGGCCGGCACGCCTTCGAGGATGTGCTCGTCGGTGGCCGACTGCACCCCGTCGCGGATGACGTTGAGGACGAGGCCGCGGCGCGGGCGGTCCGAGCGGTTTTCGTAGGAGCCGTGCACCAGGCGCGGGTGGTGGAAGGTCGCCTCGCCGGCCTCCAGCTCGATGGGCACGGGATCGAACTGCGCCTCCTGCTCGTCGGAGAGCACGTCGTGGATGGCTTCCATGTTGTCGGCCAGATCCGTCAGTGGCAAGAGGTCCCAGCGGTGGCTGCCGGGCACGTAGTGCATGCAGCCGTTCTCGGTGGTGGCCCGGTCGAGGCCCGTCCAGCAGGTCAGGTGCGCCATCGGGTGGGTGCGCGTCCAGTAGGAGTAGTCCTGGTGCCAGGCGACCACGCTGCCGTGCTGGGCGGGCTTGCAGAAAAGCTGGTCGTGCCAGAAGCGCACCGGGGCTTTGCCGTTGTGCTGCGGGAGCGCGCCGTTGGAGGCGAAGGCGCTCTCGTCGGCGACGGCGGCGAGGAGCTGGCTGGCCGGGACGAGGAAGGACGGGTTCCAGAGCACGTCGTGGAAGGCCTTCGAGATGCGCCACGCGCCGAGCGAGTGAAACAGCACGCTGTCGTCGCTGCTCGATTCGTTGGCGTGGTACTCGTACCACAGGTCGCGCCCGTCGTGGTCGGGGTCGAAGAAGCGCTCCAGTTCGTCGCGGAGCGTCTGGATCTGCTCGTCGTCGAGGAGCGGCACGCCGGCGACGTAGCCGTTTTCTTTAAAGAAGTCGACTTGCTCGTCGGAGAGGGCGTACTGCTGCCATTCCTCCGGGGACTCCGGCCAGGAGAAAAGGTCGCCGAGGGGCTGGTGTTCGGTCGAAAGGTCGGTCGCCATGAAATCGGTTTCGGGGTTGGAGGAGAAAAGGAAGAGCGCGAGAGGCTCGGTCGGGAACGTATCAAGATCGTACGGCGGAAAGTATACTGCAAGCCGAGCGTATCGTTCATTCATTCTCCCGCGCGAACGGCGCCGGCGGGGCCGCTGGGGGGCTTCGAGAGGAGCATGTATTTGGGGAAAGCGGTCCGGGGTTGTGTGTCGAAAAGCCCCGGAAGGGGCCGCTTGTGCCACGCGCTCAAGTTAATGAAGCCGACCCGCGGGGTGCAAGGAAGGCCCCGGCTGCTCAGCAGGCCTCCTGGATCTCCGTCTGGATCTCCGTTTCGTCGAACGCGGCCGGTTCCCTTCCCGGCAGCGTCGCTGGTGAGAACGGCTCAGTACACCAGTTCGTGATACAGCGTCTCGTGCTCCGCGC
>PXTX01000100.1 GCA_003023275.1 Bacteroidetes bacterium SW_4_67_19 | reverse complement strand
GGCTACACTCGAGGAGGGTAAACGTAAACCCCGCAAATGTTTAGCTAATTATCTTTGTGTCAGTATGGTACGTGTTGCGTGCCGCGTAGCACGCTCCCTTCAACGTCGCCCGTTCCCCCTTCAACATTACCCGTGCGACGCGCTCCCCCCGCTCTCCCGCACGCGCCTCGTGAAGCTTCTCTTCCGCCTTCTCACGCTGTTTCTGACGGTACCGGTCCTCGAGCTGGCGCTGCTGTTGCAAGTGTCTCGCTGGACGGGCTTCTGGCCGACCGTGGCGCTGATCGCGTTTACCGCCATTGCCGGCAGCTACCTGGCCAAGCGCGAGGGCCTCTCGGCCTGGGACCGTCTCAAAGGGCAGCTCTCCGGCGGCGGCCTCCCCGGCGACGAACTCCTCGACGCCGTCATCATCTTGGTGGCGGGCGCCTTTCTCATCACGCCCGGCGTGCTGACGGACCTGGTCGGCTTCATCGGTCTCATCCCGCTTACGCGCGGCTGGGTGCGTCGCCTCGTCAAGCGCCGCCTCAAGAAGGCCATGCGCGAAGGACGCCTCCAGGCGAGCGTCGGCACGTTCGGGGGAACCTTCGACGCGGGCGGCAGCGGAGCGTCCGAAACGTCCGTCCCGCCCGAGGAGGCCTCGCCGGCGGACGCCGCTTCTGCCAACGAACCCACCGTAAGCGGAACCGCCTCCGCGCGCGGCCCGGCGCCCCAGTCGGAGAACCCGTCGGAGGACCTGTCGTCGAACGACACGAACGCCTCGGCCCCGAAAAATGGCGCAGCGCCCCCCCAGAACCGCGCGTCGGGGAAGGAGGGCGAATCGTCCCCCGCGTTGCGCAGCTCGTCGTCGGACGCGGACGACGAACGAGATTCCTGAGTTGCTGGCCGGTTCCCCGGAAGGGACGACGCCGGCGCAAACGCCGTTCGAAAACGCGGGCGGACGAGGCAAACGTTGGGTTCGTGTTACGCGGATCGCGCCAGTTCTTCGAGCGCGTCGTAGAGCGGAGTCCAGGAATGCGCTTCCTTCTGGGTGCGCACGCCGGCAGCGAGCGTCTCGGCCCGTTCTTCCTTGAAAAAGCGCGTGACGGCCCCGGCCAGCGCGGCCGGGTCTTCGGGCGGGACGACCAGGCCGGCCTCTTCGTGCGGGACGATTTCGGCGAGGCCGCCCACGTCGGTCGTGATAACGGGTTTATCGAAGTGAAAGGCGATCTGCGCCACGCCGCTCTGTGTGGCCGAGACGTAAGGTTGCACGACTACGTCGGCCGCGGCGAAGTAGCGCGGCACATCGGCGTCGGCGACGTAGCCGGCGTCGAGGCGCACCTGCTCGGAAAGCCCGTGGCGGCGGATCTGCGCGCGGTGCGGCGCGATGTCGGGGTTGACCGTATCGCTATTGTAAGCGAGTACCCGGAACCGCGTCGTCACGGGCGTCCCCCGCTGATTCGACGGCACGAAGCGTTGAGGCCCTCGATTTCTCGCCGGATGACGTCAACGGCCGCGGAAACACCGTCCACGAGGTGGTCGTGCACCGCGTTGCGGTGGTCATGCCCAATTCATTCCCCGGAAGAAGGTCGGAGTGCTTATCACCAACCACAAACGAACGCGCCGGATCGACCGACCACTCTCGGATGGCCTCCTCGAACATTCCGGGATTCGGCTTTCGGCAGTGGCTGAGGGCGCGATATTCCTCCACTTCTCTATTCGGGTGATACGGGCAGTAGTAGAAGGCGTCGATCGTGGCCCCGATTTTTCCAAGCTCCTCCTCCATGAAAGCATGGAGTTGCTCGACATCCTCCTCTTCGAAATAGCCTCGCGCCACCCCCGATTGATTTGTCACCACGAGAACCGGCACCCCCAGTTCGTTCAAACGCTTGACGGCCTCGGGAGCGCCGGGCACCCACTCAAAGTTTTCAACCTTGTGGAGGTAGTTCACCTCTTTGTTGAGGGTTCCGTCCCGATCCAGGAAAACGGCGGGCTGTCGTGCGTCGCTCATGGGGTGGTGCTCGAACCGGTCGAGTAAGAAGTGCGCTCGTTTCCGGAGGCCGTCAGGACTGACTCCGTGGGTAGAACGAATGCGTCGACTATCTCGTCGAGTTGTCGTCGCCGAAGAGCTCTCGTTCGACGGCTGCACAGAGGAGATGACCGCAGAGGAGGTGGCCCTCTTGTATCCGCGCTACGTCGGGGGACGGAATATCGATTCTGTGCTCGCAGAACGGATCCATGCCCCCCTTCCCTTCACTCGTGACGCCAACAGTCACGAGGGCATTTTCCTGCCCGTACCGAAGAGCCCGGACGACATTGGTCGAGTTTCCACTCGTAGAGATGCCCACGGCCACGTCTCCGCCCTCCGCCTGTCCGGCCAGCTGGCGGACGAAGACCTCGTCGTACCCGTCGTCGTTGGCGATGGCCGTGACCGCCGATGCATTGGTCGTAAGGGCCACGGCCGGGAGCGGGGGCCGGTCCTGGTAGAAGCGCCCGGACAGTTCCGCGGCCCAGTGTTGCGCGTCGGCCGCACTGCCCCCATTTCCGAAGAAGAAGACACGCCGATCCGCCCGAAACGCTTCGACGACGGTGGCGGCCACCTCCAGCACGACCGGAAGCTGGTCGCGCACGGCCTCGTGGACCGCCACGCTCTCATCCACCTGTGATTCCAGCCAGGGCGCGTACTCGTCAAGATCCATCCGCTTTGCCAACCTTCAACGTTCCAATGTTTAATTTTCCACTCCTTCCCCTCCAGATACGTGCCCATTGCGACGGGCTGACCGAAGCGTTCGGGTCCAGGACTGAAGGCCCCGATCGGTGAAGCCGAAGTCGACGACGTCGGCCCCGTGCTCCGCCAGGGCCTCCTTCACGACGTGCTGGCGATCGAAATCCGTGAAGCAGAACATGAACCCACCGCCGCCGGCCCCCGAAATTTTCCCCCCCATCGCCCCGGCCTCACGGGCCGCGTCGTACATCTCGTCGATGGCCGGGTTCGTGACCTTTGACGCCATCTGCTTCTTGACCTCCCAGGCCCGATGCAACAACGTCCCAAACTCGTAGAACCGTCCCTTCAGGATGACCCGCTTCATCTCTACCGCCAATTCGCGCGTGCGGTCCATCGCCTCAACGGCGGTCATGTTCTTCTCCTCGTAGTTGTCGATCTGGTCCTCAATGATGTCGGACGAGTAGCGGCTCTGGCCGGTGAACGCCATCACGAGGGCGTACTCCAGCTCCGCCACCCCGTCTTCCGGAATACGAAGGGGATTGATGAGGGCCACGTCGTCGCGAAACTCCATGTAGTTGAAGCCCCCGAAGGTCGCCGCGTACTGGTCCTGTTTCCCGCCCTCAATCTCCAGGTCGCTGCGCTCGATCTCGTAGGCAAGCCGGGCCGTTTCGTAGGGGTCCAGCCCGAGCTGCAACCACTTGTCGAAGGCCCCAATCAGTGCGACGACCATGGTGGAGGACGAGCCGAGCCCCGACCCCGGCGGACAATCCGCGTGGGTATAGAGATCAAATCCCTGGCCCTGCTCTTCCACATCAAACCGATCGACCACTCCCCTCGCGAGTTTCATCTGGTGGGCGTCCTCCGGCATTCCCTCCTCCAGGTCATACGCCAGCTCCTCCTCGTAGTCGAGCGATCGTCACGTACGCGTATCGGTTGATGGTCGCGTTGAGCACTAGGCCCCCACGTTCGTTGACGTACGGGGGTACGTCGGTCCCCCCGCCGCCGAAGCTGATGCGGAGAGGGGCCCGGGCCCGAATGACGGTCCGTCCGTCTTCGTTCGGATCAATGTCGATATCGAGATCGCTCAGTTTTGAGTTAGCCATTCGTCTGCTTTCCGATAATCGTCGGGAGTGCCAATGTCGAGAAAGTCGGCGTCGGGAAAGCGGCAACCGCAGAGGCCCTGTCCTATCCACTCGGGAAACACCTCTCGCTCCAGCGACACCGTCCGCCCGGCCGGAATCGCCCCCCACACCGATGAGGTCAGTACGTACGCCCCTGCATTGATCCAGACGGTGCCTTCGATCCCCGCCTGCTTCTCTTCGAATCCCGTGATCGCTTCACTGTTTGTGTCGAACCGCACCCGGCCGTAGCGGTCGGGACGGTCGGTCTGGACCAGCGCGATGGAGGCGGCGACGTTCTGTGCGTCGTGGAACTGGACGAGGCGATCGACTGAGCCACCAAAGAGGGTGTCCCCGTTCATCGCCACGAAGGTGCCCAGCCCGGCCTCGTCCGCCACGTGGCGGAGCGCCCCGCCGGTGCCCAGTGGCTTCTTCTCGCGGACGGTGCGTAGGGAGAAGTCCCAATGGGTCCGCTCCACGAATGCGTCCACCTGGTCCGCAAGGTAGCCCGTACTCAGGATCACCTCCTCGACCCCCTCCACTTCCAGCCGCTCAAGCAGGTGGGACAGAAACGGCCGCCCATCCACCGGCACCAGGGGTTTGGGACACTCATCCGTAATGGGTTGCAGTCGGGTTCCCTTTCCTCCGCAGAGAATGACGACGGGGTGCATACGAATCGATTGGGGGGGCGTCAATGGGAAGAAGTGCCAATCCAATCCCGCACAGCCCTGCTCGTCCGAGAGCCGCGTAGAGGAGGAAGGGGGAATAGAGGGTTTCTCATTGCAAAATTCGTCCCGCTGGCGTAGACCGTCGCTGTCCGTTCTCGCCTATAAACCAGGGATGCACTTAAGGTTGACCGGCAAAGCGCTCCACGGCATCGTATAACGGCTCCCAGGAGTATTTGGCCTTCTCCCGCCGCACCCCCTCGGTAAGCTCCGCCTGCACGTCTTCGTCGAAGAAGCGGCGAACCGCCCCTGCCAGCGCACCGGGATTCTCGGGCGGTACAACCAGTCCGGCCTCCCCGTCCGGCATCATTTCGGCCAGCCCCCCTACGTCGGTCATAATCAGTGGGCGCTCAAAGTGGTACGCGATCTTCGCCACGCCACTCTGCGTGGCCGACACG
Source organism: Bacteroidetes bacterium SW_4_67_19 (assembly GCA_003023275.1). Classification (GTDB taxonomy): domain Bacteria; phylum Bacteroidota; class Rhodothermia; order Rhodothermales; family Salinibacteraceae; genus QS-8-64-10. Next base: position 25,090 of record PXTX01000100.1, on the reverse strand, counting down.
TACGGCTGCACGGCAACGTCGGCCGCCGAAAAGTAGGTAGCCACGTCGTCGTCCGACACGTATCCGTCGTGGAGGTGAAGATACGGACGGAGTTGGTGTTTCTCGATGAGGGTCTCGTAAAACGACTTGTCGTCGTAGAACTCCCCCGCCACCACCAGTCGCACGTCCGGCAGGTACTCCACAATCTGGGACAGTGCCTCCAGCAGCACATGAAGTCCCTTGTAGCGCCGGACAAACCCGAAGAACAGCAGAACCGGGGCGTCTTCGGGGAGATCGAGGGTGCGGCGCGCTTCGCGTCGAGGCAATGGGTCCCCGAAGGTATTGTAGATGGGGTGATTGATCCGAGAAATGGGTGCCTCCATCCCGAGCTCGTGGAGGTCCCCTTCTACCTCGTCGGACATGACGATGAGCCCATCGCAGGCCCGGAGAAAGAATGTGCCGAGCCACACATCGCCCAGTCGTCGCTCGTGGGGAAGGGCATTGTCGACAACCGTGACGACGCGCACCCCCCGTCGCCGAAGGTAGCGGGCGATCAATCCGAAGGCGGGCGCAAAAAACGACATCCAGTATTTGAAGACGACCACGTCCGAATCCAGTGTCGCCAGGTGACGAGCCGTCCGGTACCACGTCCACGGATTCAGTGTATCCAGAAGGCGCTCCGGGTCGTCCGCCGTGGTTTCGGCGTCCTCCACGTACTGGGTTTTCCCCGGAAAAAGAAGCTCAGGGTACTGCCGGGTGAAGGTTACCGGCACCGTCTCGTGTCCCCGCTCCAGCAATCCCTCCTCCATCTTCTCTAAGAAGTGCGCGATGCCGCCCCGATACGGGTGCATCGGCCCGACAAGAGAAATCCGCAATTTCTCATCGTCCCGTTCCTCCATGTTCCACCCTGGCTCTTCACTTGGGGGCAGCGTTCACCCGTCAACCCGGATCCATTAACGCGACCCGCTCATCGATTCACCGAACTCATGTCCGGGTACCGATCGCCCGCCGCGGCCCCCACGGGCGCAATTTCGTCGATGCGGTCGAGCTCGTCGTTGCCGAGCGTCACGTCGAGCGCGCCGAGGTTCTCATCCAGATGGTCCGGGTCCGTCGTGCCGGGAATGGGCACGATGTCGTCGCTCTGGTGCAGGACCCAGGCCAGCGCCAGCTGCGCGGGCGTGACGCCTTTCTCGGCGGCCATCTCTTTGACCGCGTCGACGAGCTGGAGGTTTTGCTCGAAGTTCTCGCGCTCGAAGCGCGGGTAGCGCTCGGCGCGAAAGTCCCCCGCCGGCAGGTCGTCGGGCGACTGGAAGCGGCCCGTCAGAAAGCCGCGCCCGAGCGGGCTGTACGGCACGAAGCCGATCCCCAGCTCGCGGCACGTCGGCAGGATCTCCGTTTCGGTAAAGCGGCTCCAGAGCGAGTATTCCGTCTGGAGCGCCGTGATCGGGTGCTCGGCGTCAGCGCGGCGGATCGTCTCGGGCGCCGCCTCAGAGAGGCCCAGGAAGCGCACTTTGCCTTCGTCCACGAGCCGTCCCATCGCGCCGACGGTGTCCTCGATGGGCACGTCTGGGTCCACGCGGTGCTGGTAATACAGGTCGATGTAATCGGTGCCGAGGCGCTGGAGGCTCGCCTCGCAGGCGGAGCGGACGTACTCGGGGCGCCCGTTCACGCCGTGGAAGCCGCCGTCCTCGCTTCGCACATTGCCGAACTTCGTGGCGATCACGACGTCATCGCGGTCGTCCGAGAGCGCCTTGCCCACCAGCTTTTCGTTGGTAAAAGGGCCGTACATGTCGGCCGTGTCGAAGAAGCGCACGCCCAGCTCGAGGGCGCGGTGGATCGTGTCGATGCAGCGGCCCTCGTCCGGGTCGCCGTAGAACTCGGACATGCCCATGCAGCCGAGGCCGAGCGTGGAGACGGTGAGTCCTTCGGAGCCGAGCGGGCGGGTGTGCATGGCGGTTTCGGGTTCGGGGTTGCAAGTTGAAGGTTCCCTGGTCCAGTCCGCCGGCGGCGGAACCACGCCCGCCCGCTCGCACTCCCACGCTTCCGCACTCCCGCACTCCCACGCTCCCGCACGCTCACCGCGCCTCGCCGACGACGCGTTCGCCCACGCGCTCCTGCTCCCCCGCGCTCCCGTTCCCCCGCGCTCCCGCGCCGGAGCCATGCCCTTCGGCAATCGCGCTGACCTGATAGGTAGCCGTCTTTTTCATGCGCGGGCGCACGATCATCTCGCCCAGCAGGCCCGTGGTGAACAGCTGCGCGCCCAACAGCAGCAGCAGCACACCGAACAAGAGCAGCGGGCGGTCGCCGAGGGTGTGGCCCAGCACGATTTTCTCGAACGAGAGCCACAGGCTGATCAGAAAGCCTGCGGCAAAGGCCACGCTGCCGAGGCCGCCAAAGAAGTGCATGGGACGCGCGGCGAAGCGCGTCAGGAAAACGACCGACACCATGTCGAGGAAGCCGCGCACGAAGCGCTCGATGCCGAACTTCGTCTGTCCATGTTTGCGCTCGTGGTGCTCGACGGGCTTTTCGCCGATGCGGTCGAAGCCTTCCCACTTGGCCAGCAGCGGGATGTAGCGGTGCAACTCGCCGTAGACGTGCACCGCGTCGGTCACCTCGCGGCGGTAGACCTTGAGGCCGCAGTTGAAGTCGTGAATGTCGATTCCACTGATGAGACGCGTGACGGTATTGAAAAAGCGACTGGGGATCGTTTTCGAGAAGGGATCCTGCCGCCTCTGCTTCCAGCCGCTCACCAGGTCGAGGTCTTCCGAGCGCAGCTGCTGGATGAGATCGGGAATCTCGGCGGGGTCGTCCTGGAGGTCGGCGTCGAGGGTGGCCACCATCTCGCCGCGCGCCTCTTCGAAGCCGATCGCCAGCGCCGCGCTCTTGCCGTAGTTGCGCGCCAGGCGCACGCCCCGAAAGCGGTTCCCCTCCGCGCACCGATCCTCGATGACCGCCCAGGAACCGTCCGAGGAGCCGTCATCGACCAAAATCACTTCGTAGGAAAACTCGGCGCACGCCGCGCGCAGACGCTCGGCCAGCTCCGGGAGCGAAGCCGCTTCGTTGTAGACCGGCACGACGACGGACAGGTCCATGTTGGGACTTGGAGCTTGGGCTTTGGGTCTTTGGGTGCTTTTCGCGAGCGTTCAAAGCGCGAACTGGACGAGAAACACACGAGGGACCGAAAAACAAAGATCCAAGACCGAAGCCCCAAGACCTAAAATTGCTCGTACCACGGCCCGTCGAGGTCGGCTTCGTAGATGCGGCTGGCCTGGTCGGCGTCGTCGCTGTCGATGACGAAGTAGACGTGATCCTTTTCGCCGGGCTTGCGGCTGAGCCCCTCGACTTTGCCGGTGAACGGCTCGCCGTCTTCGCCGAGCAGCTCCGCCCAGCGCGCCTCCCCGTCCGCGTCGATGATGCCGAGGACCGAGCCGACCGTGTCGCCGGTGTCTTCGTTTTCGGCCGAGGCGCTGAAGAGCATGACGCCTTCGTCGAGGGCTTCGGCGTCGGAGAAGGTCAGGCGTACGCCGTGCAGCTCGCCCAGTTCGTACTGGATGACGTTTTCGACGGTGGGCGGCGGCGTGCCAATGGGATCGGCGAGGTAGGCCTTGAGCGCGGGCCAGCTGAGGTCGCCGGTGGCGTCGACGGGGGCGAGGTCGCCGCGCGACTCGGCGTTCCCGCGCTGGAAGAGGCGCAGGCGCTCCGGCCCCATGAAGACGGCGCCTTCGACGTTGAGGCCGCTGCCGGCGAAGGCGCGATTCTGGCGCAGCCGCCCGTGAAAGGCGGGCGTCTCGATGAGGCGCGTGTCGGGCTTGCCGTCGTGGTCTTTGTCCTGCCAGTCTACCGTCACGATCCACTCGGCCGTTTTGTACGAACCGCTGCCGAAGGCGACGAGATATTCCTCATTCGCGCCGGGGTCGGAGGCGCAGGCTTCGAGGTCGAGCTTGTTGGTAACGTTGCCGCGCTGTTTGTCGTGGACGCGCGCGCCGTCGGGGGCGGGCGGGAGCGGGACGCCGCGCACCTCGTGAGTGTCGGGATCGACGAGGCCGAGGAAGTTGGCGTCGTCCTGCACCAGGGCGAAGCGGTCGATCAGGCGCACCAGGGCACTGGCGGCGCGCACGTGGTCGGGGTACTCCTCGACCTGGCCGTCCTCGCCCTCGTCCATGCGGTCGTAGAGGAGCGGCGAAGAGCCTACGATGTTGGCCGTGAGCACGTCGGCTTTGTGGGCCTTTACCGTGCGGGCGTCGGAGACAGGCGTGTCGGCGGTCGGCATGAGCTGGGAGCGGAAGGGAGGAGGGGGAGAGCGTGTCAGGATGAAACCAGCGTGGCGTGGCCGGGGCGCGTGTCGCGCAGGGCGGCGCAGGCGTCGTCGATCAGCGGCGCGAGATCGGCGTAGCGGTTGGAGTCGGCGACGAGGATAACGACGGCGAGGTCGTAGTCGGTGAGGTGTTGTTGATGAGCGATGCCTTGATCCGCGGTGAGGATGGCGTCGAAGGACGCTTCGGCCCGCTCGAGAAGGTCGCCGTTGCGAATGCTGTCCCAGCCGCGATACTGCACCGTCTCGACCTCGAACTCGTCGCCGAACTCATGGCGAAGACGATGCGGCATATTCTCGTCAAGCAGCACGCGCATGCTCTTTTTCTTCCTTTGTTCTGCGGGAAGAGGCGTCGTGCTCCGGCGCGCGCTCGCGGCGGTCTTTTTCACCGACGGGCACGACGCGCTCCTCGACCGGCTCTTCGCCAACCTGGTACTCGATGAGACGCTCGGCCAGACGCAGGTATTCTTTCGCCTGGCGGCGTGTCACCGTCGGGAAATCCTCCAAAAAGACATTCAGCGGATCGCCGGCCTCCAGATGCTCGGTGAGGATACGGACCGGGACGCGCGTGCCGGCAAACACGAGCGCGCCGCTCATGACCTCGGGGTCGCGCGAGACGATGTCTTGAATACGCATGGCGGCGGGAGGGGGGTCGTCTGAAACGGAAGGGCCCAGCGTGATGGGTGGTGGATAGTAGCTGGTAGATTGTTCTCGCCGAACGAGCGTGCACGCCGACCAAAAACCATCCACCATTCACGATTTACCATCCACCCGTCACAGGTCAATCGTGGCGTACTTGGCGTTGCGCTCGATGAACTTGCGGCGCGGCTCGACGGATCCGCCCATGAGCGTCGAGAAGATGCGGTCCGCCGCCGCGGCGTCTTCGATGGTGATCTGCTGGGTCATGCGCGTCTCCGGGTCCATCGTGGTTTCCCAGAGCTGCTCGGGGTTCATCTCGCCGAGGCCCTTGTAGCGCTGGATGGTGGGTTTGGAACGCCCGTTGCGCATCCCGGCGGCGAACTCCTGCTTTTCCTCCTCGGTCCAGGCGTACTCTTCGCGCTTGCCTTTGTGCACGCGAAAGAGCGGCGGGAGGGCGATGTAGATGCAGCCCTGCTCGACGAGCGGGCGCAGGTGGCGGTATAGAAACGTAAGCAAGAGCGTTCTAATGTGCGCTCCGTCCACGTCGGCATCGGTCATGACGATGATGCGCTCGTAGCGCAGGTCGTCGAGGCTGAACTCGTCCTCGGTGCTGGTGAGGCCGCAGCCGAGGGCCGTGACCATGTTGCGGATCTCGTTGTTCTCGAGGATGCGGTCGAGGCGCGCCTTTTCGACGTTGAGGATCTTCCCGCGCAGCGGCAGGATGGCCTGAAACTCGCGGTCGCGCGCCTGCTTCGCCGAGCCGCCGGCCGAGTCGCCTTCCACGAGGTAGAGTTCGCTCTCGGAGGGGTCGCGGCTGGCGCAGTCGGCCAGCTTGCCGGGGAGCGAGCCGCTCGAAAACACGCTCTTGCGCTGCACCAGCTCGCGGGCCTTGCGGGCGGCGGAGCGCGCCTGCGCGGCCATGACGACCTTCTCGATAATCTTCTCGGCGGTGTCGGGGTGGTCCTCCAGCCACTTGCCCAGCTCGGTGCCCATGAGGCTCTCGACGGCCCCCTGCACCTCGCTGTTGCCCAGCTTGGTCTTGGTCTGCCCCTCGAACTGCGGATCGGCCACCTTTATGCTGAGCACGGCCGTGAGCCCCTCGCGGAAGTCGTCCCCGCGCAGGTCGCACTTGACCTTGTCGAGGAGGCCGTTCTCCTGGGCGTAGGTCTTGAGGGTGCGCGTGAGGGCGCGCCGGAAGCCGGTCACGTGCGTTCCGCCCTCGTGCGTGTTGATGTTGTTGACGAAGGTCAGCACGTTCTGGTTGAAGCCGTCGTTGTAGCGCATCGCCAGCTCGACGGGCACCTCCACGTCCTCGCTGCTCTCGATGGTGATGGTCTCGTGGATGGGGTCGCGCGCCTCGTCGAGGTAGTCGACGAACGCAGCGATGCCGCCCTCGAACTCGTACTCCTCGCGGCGCAGGTCCTCGTCTTCCTCGCGCTGGTCCTCGATGGCGATCCTGACGCCGGGGTTGAGGTAGGCCAGCTCGCGCAGGCGGTCCGCCAGCGTGTCGAAGCGGAAGTCCGTTTCCTTGAAGATGTCGGTGTCCGGCCAGAAGGTGATCTCCGTGCCGGTTCCGTCGCCCGAGGAGAGGGGGCGCACTTCTTCGACGGGTCCCAGCGGGGCGCCTTTTTCGTACGTCTGGCGCCAGAGGCTCCCGTTGCGGCGCACCTCCGCCTCGAAGCGCCCGCTGAGCGCGTTCACGCAGGACACGCCCACCCCGTGCAGCCCGCCGGAGACCTTGTAGCTGCCCTTGTCGAACTTGCCGCCGGCGTGGAGGACGGTCATCACCACCTCCAGCGCCGAGCGTCCTTCCGAAGGGTGTTCCTCGACGGGGATGCCGCGCCCGTCGTCGGTGACGCGCACGCAGCCGTCCTCGCAGATGAAGACCTCGATCTCCGAGCAGTGGCCGGCCATCGCTTCGTCGATGGCGTTGTCGACGACCTCGTAGACGAGGTGGTGGAGACCGCGCATGCCCACGTCGCCGATGTACATGGCCGGGCGCTTGCGCACGGCCTCCAGCCCTTCGAGAATCTGAATGTTCGAGGCCGCGTAGGCGCTCAGCTCACGGTCGGCCTCGAGGTCTTCGGCGTCGAGCGAGCCGTCGTCGAGCGCGGCGTCCTCGGCGGCGGGATCGGTCGTCGTCGGTTCCATGCGGGCGGAAAGTTGGAGGGGGGAAGTGGGGTAGGTGGAAAGGAGAGCCAGGGGCGGACTGCCGGGAGCGCCAAGGCTATCTTTTACGTAACGAATGCAGCGCGCGAGGGTTCACGTCGCGCAGGGGGTTTTTCAAAGAACGAGCGTCGCGCCAGGCCCCCCGCCGAGCGCGTCACACCTCCCGTTGCGTCCAGGCGGCGAAGCCGAGCAGACGCTGCAAAAAGAGCGCGAGGGCTTCCTCAAAGCTCGTTTCGGCGGGACAGTCGCCGGTGGAGGCGTCGCGCAGATCCGAAAGCTCCCTCCGGCACTGGCGCGCCTCCTCGACGAGTTCTTCCGAGACGTCGGGGTAGAGGCTCATCAGGCGCTGGTGAGCGCCGTGGAGGAGGCGGTCGGTGCGGCGCAGCTTCATCAGCAGCGTCGGAGGGGCGGTCGGCGGTGTTGCCTTCGGGGGCGCGGTCGGCCTGCACCTTGGCCATCAGGAGCTGCATGTGCAGCCGAGTCAGCTCGCCGGCAGCGTCGTCGAGGTAAGCGCGCGCGTCGCCGGCAGCTTCCTGCGCGGCGGGGTCGCGCCCTTCGCGGCGCTCGCGGACGCCTTCCCACACGGTCGTCGCGGTCTGAAGGGTCGCCAGCAACGCCATCGGCGGGAGGGCCGCGCCAGCGTTTTCGTCGTCGACGGAAGGCGTGCTCATACCGCAGGCGGAAAGCCAGTTGGAACCGGAAAGACCGCGGTCTGTCGTCCGAGTGAGCGAGCACAGCGAGCCGCTCACACCTCCAGATAGCGCATAAACTCTTGCACGCGCTCGAAGATCTCGTCGTCCTGCTCGCCGAAGGAAGCGACCACGTCGAACCCGTGATGATCGAGCATGTGGCGCACGCGCGTGGTGTCGGTGGTATTGAGCTTGACGGTGACGCGGCGCGGGGTTCCGGCGGCGGCAGGCTCGGAGGCAACGGAGCGGACTTTGACGTCGCTCTGCTCGATGAGGTGGACGAGCTGGCCGAGCGAGTAGTCGCGCTCGGTGGATTCGAGCGCCAGGATGGCGCCGGGTTCCTGGGTGGCAAGCATTTGCGCGAACCGGTCGAAGAGGTCGTGCCGCCGCACCACGCCGACGTAGCGTTCGGGCGCATCGGTGGCGTCTTCGAGGCGGTCGGCAGCGGCCGAACTGCCGGTTTCGGACGCCGGCTCGGTGAGGGGAAGCGCCGAGAGGTCGTGGCGTACCATCGCGCGCGTAGCGTCGAAGACGTGCACGTCAGGGTGCACGCTCACCGGGCGCGCGCCCAGAAACGAACGCACCGGCGCCTCGGCGTCGGGGGCCTCCATGAGCTGCTCCTCGGAGATCATGCCCACCAGTGCGCCCCCTTCGTCAACGACGGGCAGATGGGTGACGCCCTGTTCGAGAAGCCTGGCGAGGGCGGTTTGCACCGTATCGTCGGGGGCGAGCGGGTCGAGTGCGGTGCTTAGCAGACGGCGAACTTTCATGGCGCATCGGGGAGCGGGCAGCGCAGTACGTCGGAAAGGGGGCCGGGGCCACGTGAGGAATACAGATCAACGCTTGCAGATGCAGGACGGCGGTCTTTCGGTTCTCCAGGCCGTTTTTCTCGATCACACGTTTTCTGTTCGTCAACGTGTCGTTCGAGGCAGCGCCACGAAATCGTGCAACGACCGTGCCGAGCGGGTGATGCGGGTTACGTGTTTCGCGAGGCTGTTTTCCACGAGCGATGCGGAAAGCATGCAAGCGCCAACGCCGGCTGAATGATACGGATGTTGTCAAATGATGCGGTCAGGGGAATCGTTGCCCCGAACGTTTCCGGCTGGATCGGTCACGCATCACGTCACGCATCACGCTTCCACCTCCGGCGGCTGCTCGGGGAGCGGACGCAGGTCGGGAAGGCCGTCGAGGAGGCCGTCGAGGTGGGTGTCGTGGTGCGGGGCCAGCCGGAAGCGCATCCGTGCGGCGGCCTGCGGGTCGGCGTCGTCGTTGGTGCTCCCGTTGCGGCCGGCGTGGCCGTTGCGGGCGTACAGGTAGTCCTGCTCCAGTACATTTGCCACGTCGTGTACAAACGAAATCACCGGCTGCGCCGTGACGGGCACGCAAATCTCGCGCTCCACGAAGTGCTGCTCGACGGTTTCGAGAAGGCGGTCTTCGAGCTCCTCGATGCCGATGCCCCGCAACGCCGAGACGAAGACCGCATCGGGGTAGCGCTTCTGGAGGGAGCCGAGGAAGCGGCGGTCGGACTCCAGCGCGTCGATTTTGTTGAAGGCCACGAGCGTCGGCTTGTCGCGCGCCTCCATCTCGCCGAGCGTTTCGTCCACCACGCGCATGTGCTCCTCGAACTGCCGATGGGTCACGTCGACCACGTGCAGCAGCGCGTCGCTCTCGCGCGTTTCGTCGAGGGTGGACTTGAAGCTTTCGACCAGCGCGTGCGGGAGCTTGCGAATGAAGCCGACCGTGTCGGAGAGCAAAACCGTCTTGTTGGTGTCGAGCTGAACCTGGCGCGTGGTGCTGTCGAGCGTGGCGAAGAGCTGGTCTTCCGCCTGCACGTCGGCCCCGGAGAGCGCGTTCATCAGGGTGGACTTGCCGGCGTTGGTGTAGCCGACGACCGAGATGCGCGTGCGGTTGTCGCGGCCCTTGCGCTGCGTCTGGCGCTGCTGGTCGATCTTGTCGAGCTGGTCGCGCAGCTTGGCCATGCGCGTGTCGATCAGGCGGCGGTCCGTCTCGATCTGCGTCTCGCCGGGCCCCTTGGTCCCAATGCCGCCCTCCTGGCGGGAGAGGTGCGTCCAGCGCCGCGTCAGCCGGGAGCGGATGTAGTCCAGCTGCGCGAGTTCGACCTGCGTCTTGGCGGCGGCCGTCTGGGCGCGGCTGGCGAAGATGTCGAGAATCAGCCCCGTGCGATCCAGCAGCTTGCAGCCGACTTCCTTTTCGAGGTTTTGCACCTGCCCGGGCGTCAGCTCGTCGTCAAAGATCACCAGGTCGGCGTTTCGGGCCTTCGCCAGCCCGGCCAGCTCGCGCACCTTGCCGCTGCCGATGAAGGTGGCCGGGTCGATCTCCGAGAGCGACTGCGTGAGGCGGTCGGTCACTTGCGCGCCGGCGGTGGTGGCCAGGTGCTCCAGCTCGTTGAGCGCCTCCTGCATGTCGTAGGCGCTGAAGCCGGGACGCGAGACGCCGACGAGAATGGCGCGTTCGCGTTCGCCTCTCTTCTGGGAAATGCGGGTGAGCGAATCGGCGTTGGACGCCGAGGGCCGGGACTGCTGCTGGCGGCGGGCGGGCTGCTGCAAAGGCGGGCGGGGCGTAGGACAGAGGGAAAAGCGCGTCGGGCGGTTGTGTACCCATCGCAGCGCGCAGAGTTGCGGGCGATCCGTCGAACGTCGAGAGACGGTCTGGCGAAGCGTTCAACGGCTGCGCGAGCGACATTTCGGCCCATCTGCGCTTCTTTTTTCGGCCCGTAGCCCGGGCTACGCTGCGGAGCGAGTGCTCTTGGAGGGCGAACCTCAAAAACGCACTTCGCTGGACACGAAATCTCATTTCGCTCGCTCGTTTCCTGTTCACCAGACCGTCTCTGAAAGTTGTAAAGTTGAACGTTCTCCGGCCTCGAGGCGCTCGAAGACGCGCTCGCCGAAATCGACGCCGCCCCGCCAGCATCGCCTCGGCCTCGCGCAGAACGGACACAACTCGGAACAGGACCGGACATAAGTCGGTGGATGTCGCGTTCCTTTTTGCTAAATTATCCACCCGGTGCACTACGGTGGTTCCCCCTGCTGGAGCCGGGCGTCTATTCGAGGAACTCGGCGAAGACGCCCCCCCTTGTCCAGGCCATCCGCAAAGGCCTCCCGTACGACTTTTACGAGCGCCTCGCTGACAAGCTGGACGCCTCCGAAGACCAGCTCGCGCGGGTGCTCTCGGTCACGCCGCGTACGTTGCGCCGGCGCCGACCGGGTGCGCTACATCCTTCGCCAGATCGAACACTCGATGCCGGTGTAACACTCGATGCCGGTGTAAATGACGATCTGGCGTCTCGTAAAAGAAAAGTACGCCCGCGGATTTCTACTCTACGCCTCCCGGCACCATGACCGACACCTCCCGGCAACTCATGAAAGCGCTCGAACGACTACCCGAAGACGAGCAGGACCGACTGGCTGCTTCCCTTCTTGCGCGCATCGACCGGCCCGAGCAACCGTCTGAGGCCGAGCAGGAAAAGCCGTTGTACGAGCCTTTCCGCGTCGCTTTAGAAGCCGACTTAGACCTTCCAGACGATTACTCGGAAACGTACGAAGAGGATCTGTATGGAAACACGGCGGATCGCTGACGTTTTTCTCGACACTGGTCACGTCGTCGCTCTCGCCGATCCGCGCGATCGGCATCACGCCATCGCGCGAGAGTGGTCCGAGCAGGGGTCCCGGTCGCAAGGGCAGGTCGTAACTACCCGGGCTGTGCTCGTCGAGATCGGGAACATCCTCTCTTCGGTAAAGAGCCGCTCCTTCGCAGCGCAGTACATCACGGCTGTGGAACGCGCACCGGCGTTCGAAGTCGTTCCACTCTCGGAAAAACTGTTTCGGCGCGGCTTCGAATTGTTCGAGGAACGGGAAGACAAAGCTTGGGGCCTCACCGACTGCATTTCTTTCGTGGCTATGCGCGACCGGAAACTGCGCGATGCCCTCTCGGCAGACGGCGACTTCCAACAGGCCGGGTTCAACGCACTTCTGCGTTCGTAGCGCGCCCCTCCGCAACCGCCGCCAGCACGCGCCGCTGCGCCTCGGAGAGCGTGCGGTCGCGCCGCGCCATGACCGCCTCGGCCAACACGTCCACGACCGTGCCGGTGTTGAAGCAGGTGCCGATGCCGCACTTGGCGTGGTCGCCCATGAACAGGCCCGCGAACGGGCGCCCGCTCCCCTCGACCTCGCCGGTGGCGCCGTTCCAGACGCTCACCTCGCCGTAGTCGTTTTTGAGGTTGGACGTGATCGTCCCCGCCCCCAGATTGCACCAGCGGCCCAGATACGAGTCGCCCACGAAGCCGCCGTGCGCCTTGTTGGAAAGGGAGTGAACGACGCTGCCTTCCACCTCGCCGCCGACCTTGCAGTAAAAGCCCAGCGCGCTCGCCTCGATGTGCGCCTGCGGCTTCACTTCGCACTGGGGGCCGACGTAGACCGGCCCGCGCACCACTGCGTTTTCCATGATGGTCGCGTGTTCGCCAATGTACACCGGCCCGTCCGCCCCGCTCACGACCGCGCCGGGGCGCACCGTGGCGCCGGGGGCGACGTAGACGCGCTCGCCCGCCACCAGCCGCGCGCCGTCTGGGAGATCCGCGCCGTCAGCGCCGCGCTCGTCTGGCCCGCCGGCGTGCGCGGCGAAGTCGCGCCGGAGCGCCGGTTCGAGCGCGCCGAGCAGGTCGGGCAGGCCGCTGACGAGCGGCGCGTCCGGCAGCGTCGTCTCGGGCAGCTCGGCGAAGGCGGCCGGCGTCAGCGCGGAGCGCGCGAGCGGGCCGGGCGGAAGGTCGGCGGTGGCCCGCGAAGGCACGAAGGCGGCGACGAGCGTCGGGCGCTCGCCCTCATGGGCGAGGAACGCGCGCGGCTCGCCGGCCCGGACGCCCTCGCGGATCGCGTCGAGCGCGTCGCCCGCCGCGGCGACGAAGCGCCCGTTGACGAAGAGCACGTCTGCGCCGTCGGGCAGGTGCTCGGGCGTGCCGAGGTCGTTTTCCGCGGCGGTCACGGCGCGGAGCAGCGGGCGCGCGTGCAGCAGCGTCGCCGTGTTTTCGGGAAAGGCGTCGCGCGTGGTTTGCAGGAGGGTGCGCCGCCCCAGGCGCAGATCGTACGTCGCGCGGGTGCGCGTGAGCGGGTAGAGCGCCGGCGCGCGGTCGTCTTCGAAGAGGCAGAGATGCATCGGTGATCGGGAGGGCCAGTCGGGCGCCGGCTCGCTTCGCTCTTCGCAGGGCTACGGTGCGCCCAGCACGTCGTCGACGGAGACGGTCGTTCCCGGAAACGCGCCGGGCGTGAGCGTGTCGCCGCGGCGGTGACGCCGGCAATCCTCGTACTCGCCGTTCGGCGAAGGACCGCGGTACGTCTCGAGGAAGCCTTCTTCTCGCGCTTCCCCCTCCACCGCTGCGATCCACACCTCTGGCACACCGCAATGGGCGTACAGCGGCAGCTTGTCAGCGCGGTCGGAGTCGAGCGACGTATCGGCCACTTCCACCAGCAGCAGCACGTCGTCGGCGGAAGGCAGACGCTCGGCGTAGAAGTCGTCGCGCGGACGAAGGAGCGCCACGTCCGGCTCGGGTTCGCTGTCGTTATTCAGACGCACCGGATTTTGCACACTCACGAGTGCCGGCACGCCGTGGACGCGCCCGAAGAGGCGGTTCAGACGGTTGACGGCGGCAAAGTGCGGACTGCCGATGGGGGACATCGTGACGATACGACCGTCAAGCAGTTCGATGCGCTCGTCGTTGTCCAGGATACCCGCTTCGGCCATGCGGTGATACTCGTCGGCCGTGAAGCGGCGGGGCGGACGAGCGACTGCCGCTCGGGAGCGCGACGCACGAGAATAATGAGGTGGAGCGGCGGACGTCGCAGTCATGGCACCGAACGGAAGCGACGGGAGAAACGGCCTCAGGGAGCGGAAGCGACGCCCTCAGGGACTGCCTCTTCTGCTGGGGCGTCCGTTCCTGAACTCATGCTGCGCGGCGCGGTTCGCTCCAGCGAGAGCACCTCGCCGGGATCGAGCACGTGAATGCGTTCCGGCGAGAGGCGCTCCGTGCGGGCGAGGGCCTCGTTGAGCACGTCGGCAGGGGCCTGGACGCTCTCCTCGGCCAGGTCGAAGGTGCCCCAGTGGATGGGCACGAAGTGATCCGCCTCCAGCACCTCGAAGACGCGCACGGCCTCCTCGGGCCCGATGTGCACCGGCTCCATCAAAGCGCGCGGCTCGAAGGCCCCGATGGGAAGAATCGCCACGTCGGGCGCGCCGAGACGCTCGCGGATGTCGGTGAAATGGTCGCCGCTGCCGGAATCGCCGCCGAAGTAGATGCGCACCGATTCGGAGACCGCGCCGCCGGGGACGCTTGCGCCCCCGTTGGTCTTCGCCCCCCCGTTCGTTGACGCCCCCTTTTGCGACGCGCCCTTGTTCGGGGATCCGTTCGGCGACGAGCCGTTTTCTGACGAGCCCTTCTCCGACGACGACCCGTTTTCCGTAAGCCCCTTCTCGGTAGCAGCGACAGGGGCGTCGATCATCCAGCTGGCCCAGAGCGTGGAATTGCTGTCGAAGAGGGAGCGCCCGGAGAAGTGGCGCGCGGGCGTGCAGGTGACGTGCAGCGGCGGGCGCGTCTCCGAGAGGCGGATCGTGGCGCGCTGCCACCAGTCCATCTCGACGACCGGCCCCACGCCCCAGCGGCGCAGGCGGGCGGCCACGTCCAGCGGCACGCAGAACACCGGCTCGTGACGGCGAAAGAGCGCCTCGATGGACGACCGGTCGCAGTGGTCGTAGTGGTCGTGCGAGAGCAGCACCACGTCGACGGGCGGCAGTTCGTCCACTTGCAGTGCCGGCGGAATCAGCCGGGACGGCCCCGCGAAGGAGAAGGGGCTGGCGCGGTTGGAAAAGATGGGGTCGGTCAGGACCGTCACGTCGGGCGTCTGGATCAGCGCCGTGGAGTGGCCGATCCAGATGACGCGCGTCGTGCCGGCCTCCGGGCGGCGGCGCAGGGCCTGCACGTCGGGCGTGCGCACCGGGGGCGGGTCGTGCGTCTTGCCGCCGATGAGGCGACGGGCGGCCCACGTGAGGCCGTTCCAGATCGAAGCGCCGCGCTGGTGATGCTCCTTCTCCAGGTTCTGAAAGCCGCCGGCGCGGTGGTGCCGCCGGTGGTGCCAGGAGAGCGTTTCGACGGTGAAGTCCATGTACGGACGGATCAGCGGGTGAGAAGACAGTGCGGGCGGAAACCTCGCAGGGGCGCGAGAAGTTTTTTTATGATAGAGCGCGCCCGTGAAAGTATGAAAGCGCGTCTACTGCGCCGATGAAACGCGGGCTAATCACAGCCCCTCGGCGCCTCCCCCATTGCAGACGGTCGTTCCCATTGCAGACGATCGTTGTGAACAAAGCGTCCGGTGTGAAAGGGTTTCCCGAAAGCGCCGCCCGGCTGCGCGTGAGGGGGGCGGTATCGCGCGTTCCACCGGGCTTCCAGCTTATCTTCTTCCTTTTTTCGCTCTTCCCCGCTGCCGTTCATGCAGTTTCTCACCCTCGGCGCCACCGACGACGTGGGCGCCAGTAGCCACTTCCTCCAGCTCGGCGACACCGGGCTCGTCCTCGACGCCGGCGCCAACCCGTCCGAAGAAGGCCCCGACCGCGTGCCCGACTACGACCTCATCCGCCGGCAGGACGACGGCTACGTCGATCACGCGCTCATTACGCACGCCCACCACGACCACTTCGGCACGCTCCCGGTGCTGGTGGACGAGTTCCCGCACGCGAAGGTGCACATGACCACGGCCACGCACCAGCTGCTGGAGTTTTTGTTGCCCGCCTCCGCGCGCCTCCAGCAGAAACGCAAAGACGAAGGCTCCACCACGCACGACCCCCTCTTCTCCGAAGACGACATCGAGCTTCAGAGCAGCCTCTACCTCGACCACGAGCTGCGCGCGCCCTTCGACGCGAGCGAGGTCGGCGACGACGCGGCGGTCGAAGCGGAGTTTTTCGACGCCGGCCACATCCTCGGCTCCGCCGGCGCGCTGCTGCGCTTCGAGGAAGACGGCCGCGAGCGCCGCCTCTTCTACACCAGCGACACGCGCACCGAGGCGCAGTCGATCTTGCCGGGCGGCAGCTACCCCGACGAGCCGGTCGACGTGCTCATCCTCGAATCCACCGGCGGGGCCGACCCCGAGGCCGAGGAGACCAACCGCGCGCTCGAAGAAGAGCGCTTTTGCGCGGCGCTGAAGCGCACGATGGCGCGCGGCGGCGCGGCGCTCGTGCCCGTCTTCGTGATGGGCCGCGCGCAGGAAGTGCTCGCCCTGATCGACCGCTTCAAGCGGCGCGGCGACCTCTCGGACGACGTGCCCGTCTACACCGCCGGCTCGATGCGCGCCATCGCCGGCCTCTACGACGACACGCGCCTCACCACCCCACGCCTGAACCCCGGCTTCAAGGTCTTCGACGTCGACCAGACGGACCTGCCCTACGGGCGCGACAAGCTCAAGCGCACCCTCGAGCAAGGCCCCGCCATCCACGTCGTCTCCAGCGGCATGATGTTCGGGAAGACGCTTTCGAACCGCCTCGCGCGCGACCTCATCGGCGACCCCGACGGGGCGGTCCTGCGCGTGGGCTACGCCGTGGAGGACTCGCCGGCCCGCCGCCTCACGAACGCCGCCGAAAACGGCAAGCGCGTGACGCTCGATGAAGACAGCGGCCCCCAGCCGATCCGCGCGGACGTGGAGCGCTTCCGGCTCTCCGGCCACAGCCACCGGCGGCAGCTTCTGGACCTGGCCGAGCGCCTGCGCCCCGACAAGATCGTCCTCGTCCACGGCGAGACGGAGGCCAAGGACTGGATGCAGACGCACCTGCGCGAGCGCCTGCCGGCTGCGGAGGTGTGGCGCCCCCGGCAGGGCGAGCCGCTGGAGCTGTAATAACAAACGGCTGTAACAAACGAGGGCATGGCGAACGTAAGGCGAAGTCCCCCCGATCGCCCCCCCGCTCCTTCCTCCCCCCGAACCGATGAAGTCGCTTCCCGCTCTCTCCCCCGCCGTTCTCGCTACCGTCCTCGCCGCCGTTCTCGCGCTCGCCGGCCCGCCGGCGGCGGTCCACGCCCAGACGACCGCCCCCGCCGCGCTGGACGGCACCTGGCACGGCACCCTCGACACCGGCGGCCAACAGCTCACGGTCGTCTTTCACCTGAAGCGCAAGGGCGAGGGCGATGCGCTCACGGCCACGATGGACGTGCCCCAGCAGAGCGTCAGCGGCGTCTCCGTCAGCGATGTGCGCGCCACGGGCGACTCGCTCCGGCTGGAGGTGGCCCAGATCGGCGGCGTCTTCAAGGGAACGCGCACCACCGACGGCCCCATCGACGGCACCTGGCGGCAGAGCGACCGCCCGCAGACGCCCGAGCCGCCCTTCCCATACGAACGCGAAGACGCGACCTTTCGCAACGCAGACGCCGGCGTCACGCTCGCCGGCACGCTCACGACGCCCGAAGGCGAGGGGCCGCACCCGGCGGTCGTGCTCGTCAGCGGAAGCGGGCCGCAGAACCGCAACGGCGTGGTGGCCGGGCACGAGACGCTGCACGTGCTGGCCGACGCGCTCACGCGGCGCGGCATCGCCGTCCTGCGCTACGACGAACGCGGCGTGGGCGAATCGACGGGCTCCTTTTCGGGCGCCACGACCGAGGACTTCGCCGGCGACGTGCGCGCGGCCCTCGACTGGCTCCGGCAGCGCGAGGGGCTCGGGAAGATCGGCGTCGTCGGGTGGAGCGAAGGCGCGCTGGTCGCCCCGATGCTGGCGGCCCGCTCCAGCGCCCTCCCGGACTTCCTCGTGCTCATGGGGGCGCCCGGCGTGCCGGGCAAGCAGATCTTGCTGAAGCAGCGCGCGCTCATTGCCGAGGCGCAGGGCGCGCCGCCGGCCTCCCTCGACTCCATCCGCGCCGCGCAGGAGCGCCTCCTCTCGGCCGCGGCGCAGGCGCCCGATTCTGCGGCGGCGGCCGCGCAGGTGCGCCGGCTCTTGCGCGCACGGCAGACCGACGCGCAAACCATCGACAAGCAGATCCAGCAGTACACCGACCCGTGGTTTCGCCAGTTCATGCGCCACGACCCGCGCCCGGCGCTTCGCCAGACCGACGCCCCCGTGCTGGCGCTCTACGGCGAACACGACTTCCAGGTGCCGCCGGCGCAAAACGCCGACCCGCTCCGCAAGGCGCTCTCTGGCAACCCGGACGCCACCGTCGAGGTGCTGCCGGGCCTGAACCACCTCTTTCAGCCCGCCGACACGGGCCTGCCGAGCGAGTACGGCCAGATCGAGGCGACCATCGCCCCGAAAGCGCTCGACGCCATCGCAGGCTGGATCGCCGAGCGCACGCGCGCCGGCGGCGAGTAGGGCAGCGAGAAGCCCCTACGTTTCTCAAACAGCGGTTTCGCTCGACTCCCGATCCGGCCCCTGGGGTTTTCTTGCTACCGGCGCCAGCCTTCCGACCCCCCCATCCCCAATCCACCATCTACCCTCCCCCAACCGGCGGCGCCAGCGCCGTCTGGAAGCGCCGCGGCGTCACGTAGCGCGTGTGGTAGGTCTGCCAGTCCTCGGGGTGCTTCTGGTAGGCGGAATCCTGCGCCAGCGGGCCCGGCGCCCGGGCGTACCCGGACATGCCGTGATACGGCAAGGGACGAACGGTCTTGGAGTGCCCGGTATTGTAATCGCCGTCTTTGACCCAGCCGTCACCGATCAGCACGAAGTCGCGCGTCCAGCCCTCCGGCGGGGGCGGCGGCGCCGTGAAGCGGAGCGCCAGCTCGTCGCCCGCGTTCATGATGACGTAGCGGTCGTCGGTTTGCGTAACCAGCTCCCGCACGGGCCCGAAGCGGGTGTGGTAGCCGACCAGGTCGCGCCACACCTGGCCGGTGCGGGCAACGCGCGAGTAGTCCGGCGTCTCGGGGAAGGAGCGGCGCGGCTTGCGCGTGGCCGAGAAACCGCGGTAGCGCAGCTCGGCGGTGCGAGCGGAGAGGCGGCGCGTGCGCACCTTCGCGTCGGGGCGTTTTTTCGCCCACGCGAGGCGGTCCCAGTAGATTTCCATGTTGGTGCGCAGGCGCAGGCGCCGCGGCGCGCCCTCGGGAAAGAATCCATCCGAAAGGTCGATCAGAACGGTTTTGTTTTTGCCGGCCGGGAATCCAAGGTTCGGCTCTGCGACGCGCCAGCCGCCCTCGCCGTCGGGCACCTCCAGCGTAAGGCCCGTCGGCTTCGGCCGCTCGCTCTGGCTGACGGCCAGGTTGATGGAGCTGTCGGTCGGGTAGACCCAGCCGGAGGCCACCAGCCACAGCGGACCGTCGCTCGGGGCCTCTTCGCCGAGTTTCACTTCCACGTAGTGCTCCTCGGCGATGCCCTGGTAAGGCCCGAGCGAAAAGCCGCTCAGGTGACGCCCGTCGCGGGTACGCACCGCGTCGGTCACATCGCGGCCCGCGCTATCCCAGGCGCGCGCGACGGGGCGCGGCGGGCTCATCGGGCGCACCGCGGGCGTCGGCGGCGGGAGCTGGAACCGCTCGTTGACGAAGACCCTCGTCGTGTCGGGGTGATCGACGGTCATCAGCGTGACGCGGTCGAAGAAGTGCGTCTCCCACAGCTCGGCGGTGACGCGCAGGTCATAGTAGCGGCCGTCGCCGCCGTCGCTCGGGCGCGGCGCGAGGGCGTCGCTCCCGATTTTGACCCAGTCGATGCTGTGGACGACCCCGGCGGTGCCCTGCGCGTTGATGCGCAGCCCCAGCGACGTGCGCCAGAGCAGGTCGGTCACGAAGTTCACGTCTTCGCCGTTGTGGGCAAAGAGCCAGGGACAGGAGCCTTTCAGGCGCTGCCGCGCCAGCGCCGACTGGTCGGAGGCCAGGTCGAACTCGGCCTGCTGCGTGCCGTTGGGCCAGACGATGCGCGCCACGTCCACGCGGTCGTGCGTACCCAGGCCGAAGTGGACGACCGGGTCGTCGATGGGCTGTTTCTGGTAGAGCAGCCCGGCGCGCAGGCCAATTTCTCCGCCGATGCCGAACGGGTTGATGCGCCGGTCCCCGCGCGTTTTGGCGGCGCGCGGGCGCACATTCTTGCCCTGATAGTCTTGCGCGCCCCGGCTGGCGAGGCGCACGGGGCGGCCCTGGGGCGAGTGCCCCACGAGGTCGAGCCGCCCGTCTCCGTCGAGGTCGGTGATCCTCGAGGCGCGCGCGTCGAACGACCGCCCGAGCGACGAGGGGAACTGGTCCTGGGCGTTGCTCAACCACACGCGCGTGCGCTCCGCAGTGGAGACCAGCAAATCGAGGCCGCCGTTGTTGTCGAGGTCCCGCGCGAAGAGCCGCGCGTTTCCGCCCGCGAGGTTGCCGCTGCCGCGAACGAGCCGGGCCGATTCGAAATCGCCGCTCGCGCGCCGGTGCGAAAAGCGCCAGAGCGAACCGTTGGCGCGGAGGGCCAGCAGGTCGATCACGCCGTCGCGGTTCACGTCGGCGGCGTCGAGGGCGCGCACGCTGTCGGCCTGGGGCGGGAGCGTCACGGGCGCGAACGCCCCGGCGCGCTGGTTTTCGAGCGCGACGAGCCGGCCATCGCGCCTCAGGGAGATCGCGTCCGGGTCGCCGTCGCCGTTCAGGTCGGTCCAGGCGAAATCGCGGAGGCCGGAGCGGTCGTCTTGAAAAGGCCCCTCGTCGAAGAGCGCCCAGCGGCCGAACGTGCCGTCGCCGTTGTTGCGCAGGACGCGCGGAGGGCCGCCGCCCGGCGTGGCGAGTAGCAGGTCCACGTCGCCTTCCTGGTCGAGGTCCAGCGGCCATGCGCCGGTGTAGGCCGCCTCCGTCACCGAGGCGGGCAGCCCGAGCTGGTCAGTTACATCGGTAAAGGTGACTTCGCCTCCTCCGCCCGCCGTCGCGTCGGCCTGTTCGTGGCGAAAGAGCCGCATTCCGCCCCGCCCTGCCAGCACGAGGTCGCGCTCGAAGTCGTAGTCGTAGTCCATCGCGGCGACCCCGTGCGGCGCGGGCGGGGTAGCGGAGGGGCCGCCGGGAAACGGCACCGTGCTGCCCGTGTCGATGCGCACGCGGCGCCCGTCGGCCACCACGATAGACGGCAGCGAAAAGGCCAGTTGCGGGCTTTGCCGGGCCATCAGCGAGAGGGCGCCGGCCCACGGCCACGCGGTCGTATCGGCGGGCGCGTTGGAGGAGGCCGTGTCGCTCGTTGCCAGCGGCGCGGCGGCGAAGGTCAGCGAGTCGTCCGGGGGGGCGGGATTCGGAGACGGCTCGGGGAGGCGCAGGAGACGCGCGACCGGCTCGCCGATCTGCCCGGCGGGCGTCTGCACGGCGGCGAGATCCGTGCGATAGGCGGGAACGGACTTGAGCAGGTTTTCCAGAAACGCGACCTGCGTGGCCGCCCGGCTGAGGCTGGACGCCTCGGCGGCCTGGCGCAGCGCGTCGAAGCGCTTCTTCGCTTCCGCGGGCCAGGTGTCGCGATGTTGCTTCGCAATCTGCGCCACGGCCGCGCGCAGGCCCTCGGCGTCATCGCGCCCCGCCGCCAGACGCGCCCGTTCGAGCAGGATCACGAGGTTGCCGGGCTGCTGCTCCAGAATGCGATTCAGCAAAGGCTGCACGCGCGCCGCCGCCGTATCGCCCTCGCCGCCCTGCTGCCGGCGCACCTTTGCGAGGGCGTAGAGCGCCTTCACGGTGCTCGAATCTATCTCGGCGGCGCGGCGCAGGTGCTCGGCCGCTTCCGCGAAGGCCCCGCGCCGGCGCGCCACCACGCCCTGCAAGAAACGAATGTGCGCATTACGGTCGGGCGCGCGGTCCTGCGCTTTTTGGAGATGCCGGGCCGCCTCCTCGAACGCGTTGCGGCGCATGGCCAGCACGCCCCGGTTGGCCCAGGCCGCCGGCTCCTGGGGCGCCTGCTTGGTCACCGCCGTCAGCTTCTGCTCGGCGTAGCCCAGCTCGCCGACCTGGAGAGCCGCCAGTCCCGTGTAAAAGGAGGCGACGGCCTGCTGGTAGGCCTCCGACGACGGGTCGGGGCGTTCCTGCTGCCCGCACCCGCCGCTCCCGACGACGCACGCGCACAGCACCGCGAGCAGCGCCGGCAGGCGCACAGGCCGTAGCGCCGATGAACGAGCCAGAATCGCCGGCGCGCCGTGCCGCGGGCTGTCACTTCGTTCCGGCGGCATGAATGCGGGAGGGACTCATCGGGGTAAAGGAGATCGGCGTTCAGAGAAATTACAAAAAGGGCAAATCGTTTCCCCGGGCTACGCCGGCAGCGCGAAGGAGAACGTCGTCCCCTCGCCCACGGTGCTTTCCACATCGAGCGCGCTGCCGTGCAGATCGAGGATTTTCCTGGCGATGGTCCGCCGCAGGGCCGGGTTTTTCGGAAACGCCGCCAAGCCGGATCTTTTGCGGCCGCGTGCGGCTTCACATTCCCCCGTAGTTCCCCCTTTCTGCAGAAGCGGTCTTCCTCCGTTCATGCCTACTCCAACCGTCCCCGTTTCACGCGCTGCGTCTGCCCGCAGCTCCTCCGCGCCGTCGCCTGCCGAGCCGCTGGCCGCGCACCACCGCGACTTCACCGACGCGCTCGCCCAGCGCATCGAAGGCGACCTGCGCACCGACGAGATGACGCGCGCGCTTTACGCCACCGATGCGAGCATGTACCAGGTCACGCCCGTCGCCGTGCTCCTGCCCAGGACGAGCGCCGACGTGCAGGCCGCCCTCCGGGCCAGCAAGCGCTTCGACGTGCCGGTGCTCCCGCGCGGCGGCGGCTCGGCACTGGCCGGGCAGGCCGTCGGGCCTGCGCTGGTGATCGACTTCTCGCGCTACATGAGCGAGATCATCGACGTCGATCCCCAGACGCGGACCGCGCGCGTCGAACCGGGCGTCGTGCTGGACGACCTCAACCGCGCGGCCGCCGAGCACGGCCTCATGGTGGGCCCCGACCCCGCGTCGTCGAACCGCGCCACCCTCGGCGGCATGGTTGCCAACAACGCCACCGGGACGCACTCGATCCTCTACGGCAACATGATCCACCACGTGCGCTCCCTGCGCGGCTTCCTGGCCGACGGGACGCCCGTGACCTTCGGCGCGCTCTCGGAGGAGGAATGGCGCGCGGCCTATCAGCGCGACGGGGCCGAGGGCCGGCTCTACCGCGAGATCGGCGCGCTGCTCTCGGAGGGCAAAACGGCCATCGCCCGCGACACCCCGCGCCACTGGCGGCGCAACAGCGGCTACCGCCTCGAGCACCTGCTCTCCGAGGAGACGCTCGCGGAGGAAGCCTTCACCGAAACGCGCCCCGGCATCGACGGCGACCCCTACTTCGAGCCGATGGAGGACGGGCGCAACCTCGCCAAGATCGTCTGCGGCAGCGAGGGCACGCTGATGACGTTTACCGAAATCGAGGTGCGCCTCGTGGAGCGGCCGGAGCGCACGGCCCTCGGCATCGCCCACTTCGAGACGCGGCAGGGCGCGCTGCGGGCCGTCGAGCGCATCCTGGAAACGAAGCCGTCGGCGGTCGAGCTTTTCGACGGCGTCATTCTGGAGCGCTGCCGCGCCGCTCCCGGCTTCGCCGACAAGCTGACCTTCGTCGAAGAGACGCCCAGCGGCGGCGGCTCCAACGGCGGCGCCCCCGGCGGCCTGCTCATCACCGAGTACAGCACCTCCTCGGGCGACTCCGGCGTGCTTAGCGAGCGGCTGGACGCCCTCGACGACGCCGTCCAGCAGAGCGACGAAGGCTACACCGTCGTGCGCCGCACCGACCCCGACGACATCGCGGACGTGTGGAAAATCCGCAAGGAAGGGCTGGGGCTGGTCAAAAACATCAAAAGCGATTACAAGCCGTGGGGCTTCATCGAGGACGCCAGCGTCCCGGTCGCCGAGCTCCCCGGCTACATCGACGAGCTGTCGGCGCTGCTCGACGAGACGGGCACGAAGGCGGTCTTCTACGCGCACGCCTCCGGCGGCTGCCTGCACGTGCGCCCCTTCATCAATACGAAGGACGCCGAGGAGGTCGAGAAGATGAAAACCATCGCGCGTGGCTCGATGGAGACCGTGCGCCGGCACGGCGGGGTCGTCTCCTCCGAGCACGGCGACGGGCGGGCGCGCGGCTGGCTCAACGAAGAGCTGCTGGGGCCGGAGCTGTACGAGCTCAACCGCCAGCTGAAGCACATTTTCGACCCCGAAGGCCGCCTCAACCCGGGCATCGTCGTCGGCACGCCGCCGATGGACCATGACCTGCGCATGGGGCCGAGCTACCGGACGCGCCCGCTGCGCACCGAGATGGACTTCTCCGAGGACGGCGGCTTCGCGGGCGCGGTGGAGCTGTGCAACGGCAACGGGGCCTGCCGCAAGACCGGAAGCGGCACGATGTGCCCCAGCTACATGGCCACCCACGAGGAGGAGCACTCCACCCGCGGCCGCGCCAACGCCCTGCGCATGGCCATCAGCGGCCAGCTGCCGGACGGCGAGCTGACCGGCGAGCGCATGAAAGACGTGATGGACCTGTGCATCCAGTGCAAGGCCTGCAAGACGGAATGCCCCTCGAACGTGGACATGGGCAAGCTCAAAAAAGAGTGGCTGGCGAAGCTGCACGAAGAAGAGGGCCTGCCGCTGCGCGACCGCTTCTTTTCGCGCCTACCCACGATGAGCCGGATCTTCGCCGGCACGCCGCTGGCCGGCGCGGTCAACGCGGTAAACCGCCTCTCGCCCGTGCGCTGGGGCCTGGAAAAAACCCTCGGCATCGACCGCCAGCGCAAGCTGCCGCCGTTCGCGCGCGAGACGTTTCGGCAATGGTTTGAAGAAAATAACCGTAGCGGGGACACGATGCATCGGGCCCCCGCATCCGAATCGGACCGCGTCGCCATTTTCCCGGACACCTTCACCAACTTCAACCAGCCCGACGTGGGAAAAGCGGCCACGCAGGTGCTCTCGGCGCTGGGGATGCAGCCGGTGCTGCCGGAGCAAACCGTCTGCTGCGGGCGGACGCTGCTGTCGAAGGGGCGCATCAGCGCGGCGCAGGAGCAGGCGCTGGCCACCGTCGAGGCGCTCCTGCCCTTTGCGCGCGCGGGCATTCCCATCATCGGGCTGGAGCCGAGCTGCACCAGCGCCCTCACCGACGACCTGCTGTCGCTCCTGCCGGGCGACCCGCACGCCGAAGCCGTCGCCGAGGCGGTCGTCTCCTTCGAGGGCCTGCTGAGCCGCCGCGCCGGCGCAGGCGAGCTGCCGTCGGGCAACGGCGTCTGGAATGGCGACGACCGCAACGTGCTCCTGCACGGCCACTGCCACCAGAAGTCGCTCGAAGGGGCGGCCCCGGCGAAAAAAGCCCTCGGCCTCGCGCCCGGGCACCGCGTCGAAGCGGTCGAGGCCAG
>PXTX01000099.1 GCA_003023275.1 Bacteroidetes bacterium SW_4_67_19 | reverse complement strand
CGTCGGCGTCTCGAAAGACATGGCCGAGCTGAAGCTGGCCCCCACCGTGCGCGACGCCCCGCAAGACACCGTCGTCGCCGCGCCGGGCTTTTCGTGCCGTTCCCAGATCGCCGACACGACCGGGCGCGAGGCGCTCCACCCCGCGCAGGTGCTCGACCGGGCGCTGGCGGCGTGAGGTGTGAGGCGCAAGAGCGTGATGCGTGAGGGGGCCTTCGAGCGCGGTGCCGGTCGAAACGACACGTCGGTGATCTTTTCTTTTCTCGCGGCTGCAAAAGATCAACAAACGACCGACGACGCCATGTCCGACTCGACGTTGCCCGACCCGACCCCGAACGCCGGAGACGCCTCCGCCCCGCCGATTCGCCGTTACCGCACGCGCTACGAAGACGCGCTCTTCGAGGACGTACTGCCGTTCTGGGAAACGCACTCGCCTGACGACGAGCACGACGGCCCGTTCAACAACCTCGACCGCGACGGCGCCGTCTACGACTCGACCAAGCACGCCTGGATGCTCGGGCGTCAGGCGTGGACCTTCGCCACGCTCTACCGCGACGTCGAAGAGCGGCCCGCCTGGCTCGACCTGGCGCGCTCGGGGCTGACCTTTTTGCAGGAGCACGCCGTGCGCCCCGACGGGCGGGTCTTCTACTCGCTCACCGCCGACGGGCGCCCCATTTACCAGCAGCGCAAGATCTTCTCGGAGTGCTTCTACACGATGGCGCTGGCCGCCTACGCCCGCGCCGCCGGCGAGCCCGAGCGGCTGCGGGAGGCCGAAGACGAGTTGGAGCACATCTGGAACTGGGCCTTCGGCTCCGAGGAGGCGCGCCGTCCCACCCACGAAGGGCAACCCGACGTGCAGTCGCTGGCCGTGCCGATGATCTTTTTGAACCTCATCGAAGAGGTCACCGGCCCGGACGACTGGCAGCGCTACCGACGCGAGGTGCGCACCTGCATCGCGCGTCTCCAGCGGCACGTCCACGAAGAGACGCAGACCGTGCGCGAGACCGTCCGCCCCGACGGCACGCTCGCCGACGGGCCCGACGGACGCCTGCTCAACCCCGGCCACGCCCTCGAAGCAGGCTGGTTTCTGCGCCACTGGGCCGAGCGCCTCGACGACGACGATCTCGCCGCCACCGCCGACGACATGGCACGCTGGGCCTTCGCCGACGGCTGGGACGAGGAGCACGGCGGCCTCTTCTACTTCCTCGACGCCGAGGGCTTCTCGCCCGTGCAGCTCGAATGGCACATGAAGCTGTGGTGGCCGCACTGCGAAGCGCTCTACGCGCACCTCCTGCGCTACGCCCGCACCGGCGAGACGGAAGCGTGGGACGCCTTCGAGAAAACGCACCGCTACACCTTCGCCCACTTTCCCGACGACGAGCACGGCGAATGGTTCGGCTACCTGAGCCGCCGCGGCGAGGTGACGCACCGCTTCAAGGGCGGCCCCTACAAAGGCTGCTTCCACGTCCCACGCACGCTCTGGCGCTGCTCGGCCATACCGAAAACGACGCGGCTCGAACACCCCCGCACACCACTACCCCGCACTCCCCTCCCCCGCAATGCCCGAATCGACCGCTTCCGCCGCCGCCGTGGCCGCCCGCTCCCGCACGCGCCCCACCGGCGAAGGCACCCAGCGCGAACGCGCGCCCGTGCTCATCTTCGACGACCCCGCGCAGATGAGCCGCCAGGTGGCCCTCCGCATCGCC
Source organism: Bacteroidetes bacterium SW_4_67_19 (assembly GCA_003023275.1). Classification (GTDB taxonomy): domain Bacteria; phylum Bacteroidota; class Rhodothermia; order Rhodothermales; family Salinibacteraceae; genus QS-8-64-10. The sequence continues at coordinate 10,183 of PXTX01000099.1, read as the reverse complement.
CGCGAAGTCGAAGAGCGCCGCGCCGTCGGCGAAAACTTCGTCCTCGGCCTGCCGACCGGCTCGACCCCCGTCGGCGTCTACCGCGAGCTGGTGCGCATGCACCGCGAGGAAGACCTCGACCTCTCGGGCGTGGTCACGTTCAACCTCGACGAGTACTTCCCGATGGACCCGGAGCGCCTGCAGAGCTACCACCGCTTCATGCGGGAGAACTTCTTCGACCACGTCAACATCCCCGAGGAAAACATCCACATTCCGCGCGGCGACATCGACCGCAGCGAGGTCGAAGCGCACTGCGTGGCCTACGAGCACGCCATCGAAAAAGCCGGCGGCCTCGACCTGATGCTCCTCGGAATCGGGCGAAGCGGGCACATCGGCTTCAACGAGCCGGGGTCGGACAAGGGCTCGCGCACGCGCCTCGTGGTCCTCGACGAGATTACCGTCAAGGACGCCGCCTCCGACTTCTTCGGCGAGGAGAACGTCCCGCCCGAAGCCATCACGATGGGCGTAGGAACCATCCTCGACGCGCGCGAGGTGATCTTGATGGCCACCGGCGAGCACAAGGCTCCCATCATCCGCGAGGCCGTCGAGCAGAAGCCCAGCCGTTCGGTCACCGCCAGCTACCTCCAGGAGCACCCCAACGCCTCCTTCTACCTCGACCGCGCCGCCGCCGGCAATCTCACGCGCTGGGACGCGCCAGCGGCCAAGCGCGCGGTCATCTGGCTTTCCGAAACCGTCGACAAAGCCGTCCTGCGCCTCGAAAAGGCCGACTTTCACCGCAACCACCTCCACGGACTCACCCAGGCCTACCCCGACACCGATGCGCTCTGCCGCGAGGTGTTCGAAGACCTGCGCGGCCGCATCGCCTACCGCGGCGACCTGCCCGAAGGCGAGCGGGTCCTCGTCTTCAGCCCGCACCCCGACGACGACGTCATCTCGATGGGCGGGATGCTCAGCACCCTCGTCGGAAACGGCAACGACGTGGAGGTGGCCTACATGACCAGCGGCTCGGTGGCCGTCTTCGACAGGGACGTCAAACGCCACCTGCGCTTCGTGAACATGAGCCTCGACCGGCTCGGCCTGACAGGCGAAACCGCCGACAGCGTGCGCGAGGCCGCCATGGAGCACATCAACTTCGTGCGCGGCAAGGCCCCCGCCGAAATCGACACGTCCGCCGTGCAGGACCTCAAGGCCTACATCCGCTACACCGAAGCCATCGCCGCCATCGAGGTGCTGGGCCTGCACGCGCGAGACGCCCATTTCCTGGATCTGCCCTTCTACAAAACGGGCCGCGTGCGCAAAGACCCCATCGGCCCGGCGGATGTGGAGGCCGTGCGCGAGCTGCTGGCCGAGACGCAACCCGACCACATCTTCGTGGCCGGCGACCTCTCGGACCCGCACGGCACGCACCGCATGTGCTACAAGGCCATCAAGCAGGCGCTGGAGGACCGAGAGCGCTCCGGCGACGCGGACGCGGTTTCCGAAGACGGCGCTTCCGAAGACGGCGCGCCGGCGGCGTTCTCACCGACCCCACAGATCTGGCTCTACCGGGGGGCGTGGCAGGAGTGGGAGACGCACCGCGCCGACGTGTTCGTTCCGCTCTCGAAGGCGGAACTGAGGAAATTGCGTGATGCGTGAGGAAGCAGGCCTGCCGGCTCTCGAGTGCCTTCTACCGAAAGGCCCAGTCCGAGAGCATAGTGCGCTCGAATGCTTTTTTCAGCCTCCACAAACGGGCAGCCTCACGCAACACGCATCACGTATCATGAACCCTCCCGCGCCACGACGGTCGCCACGACGGGGAGGTGGTCGCTCGTGCGGGCCTGCGCGCCGGAGGGCAGCGGCGAGGCCACGCGCACCGAGCCACGGGCCAGCTCCGGGCGCATGGCCTCATTGACGAGGAGATAGTCGAGCTGGCGCTCCGGGGCGCCCGCCGGGTGCGTGAGCGCCTCCCGTCCGGCCAGCGGATCGATGAGCTGCGGGCCGCTGCTGTCGCCGGGGTTCCCGTTTAGCAAAAGCTGGAGTTCGGAGCTGCCGGGCAGGCTGTTGAGGTCGCCGGCGACCAGGACGTTTGCGCCGGGGCGCGCGTTCGTCAGGTCCGAAAGCTGCCGGCGCAAGAAGCGAATCTGGCCGGTGCGCCAGGCGGCGTCGCGCGCGTCGGGGCCGGCTTTGAGGTGCAGGCCCGCGAGGGTGAACGTGTAGCCGGGGCGGCCGAAAACCTCGGCGGTCCAGAGGCGGTTGTTGGTGAAGTTCTGCGCGGCGGGCGCGCCCTCGTCGTTGGTCTGGCCGACGATGGGCGTGGTGACGCCGGCGTAACGTTCGACCACGCCCAGCGGGACGCGGCTCATCAAGACGACGTTCATGTACCAGCCGCGGCTCTCGGTGGCCGCGAAAAACTCGTAGCCCATCTCGGGAAAGCGCTCCTCGGCGAGGCGCTCGGCGTAGGCGGCGCTTTCGAACTCCTGGAGCACCAGCACGTCGGCGTCGAGGCGGCGCACGGCCCGCGCGAAGCGACGGCGACGGGCGCGCATCGAGTCGGGCGGGTCGTCTTCGCGCTCCGCGTCGATGTAGGGGTTGTCGTGGCGGTCGACGAAGTGCTCGGCGTTCCAGGTGGCCACGCGCAGGCTGTCGCCCTCGGGGTAGGTGAATCCTTCGGGGAGCACCGTCGCGGCGGTCGGGTCGGGGGCGGGCCGGGCGTCGCGTTGCGCCTCGGTGCTTCCGGCGCAGGCGGGCAGCACGAGCAGCCCCAGTAGCAGGAGAAGTTTGGGTAAGTGGTGGATGGGGGGTGGTGGATGGTTTTCGGAAGACGGGCGACAGAGGCGGTTTGAGGCAACGTTCTTCAGGTCAGAACGTGGCGAACCAGAAAAGCGCTACGAGCACGGCCGCGCCCGTCGCTACGGCGCCGGCACTCGTGGCCATCCCGCGTTTCCGAGACGCGATCCCCCATCGAGCGAGTGAAACGAGCAACCCATCCTCCATCCACTAAAACTTCAGTCGCATCCGCACGTTGAGCGCGCGGGGCGTCAGGTGAGTCGGGATGCGGTTGAAATCGGCGTCCCAGTTGTAGGCGACCGTATTGGTCATGTCGAAGAGATTGAGGACCTCGGCGGTGAGGGTCATCGTCATCGGGCCGCTGACGGCCCGGTCGAAGAGGCGGATGATCTTGGTGGCCCCCACGTCGACGCGGCGGTACTCGGGGTAGCGCCCGTCCATGCGCGGCCCCGGCTGTTGCGTCTGCACGCTGTTGGTGACCTGTTCGCCGGGCACGGGCGGGGTGTACGGCAGCCCGCTGCCGAAGAGCCCGCGCATATGAAGCTTCCACGTCTTGTCGCCGGGAATGTAGTCCTGAACGAAGGCGCTGAAGGTGTGGCGCTGGTCTGCCGGGCGGGGGCGCCAGCCGGAGCGGTAGCCCTCCTCCCCTTCGAAGCGCTCGTGGAAGTTTTCCTTCGAGACGAGAAAGCTGTAGTTGAACCAGCTTTCCAACCCCGGCACGAACTCGCCGCGCAGCTGGAGGTCGAGGCCGTAGGTGTGGCCGTAGGCGTCGTTGTGGCCGGAATACTCCACGCGCACGTTGTCGATTTCGTAGGAGACGAGGTTCGCGAGGCGCATGTAATACGCCTCGGCGCGCAGGTAGAGGCGCCGCTCGGGGAAGAAGCGTTCCCCGCCCACGATCAGCTGAAGCGAGCGCTGCGACTGGAGGTTGCGGTTGAGCGTCTCCTCGATGTTTCCGTCGAGCGAGTCGAGCAGCGCCTCGGTCGGGGGCCGGCCGCGCAGCTCGCGGTAGGTGGGCTTCTGGTGGTACATGCCCGCCGCCGCGTTGAGGGTCGTCTGGTCGGTCCACTCGAACCGAGCGGAAAGGCGCGGGGAGACGGTCAGTTCTTCATTGAAGGCGTAGTAGTCGGCGCGCACGCCGGCGGTGAGGAGCAGGCGGTCGCGCTGCGGGAGCACGTCGATCACGTCCTGGGCATAGGCGCCGGCTTGCCAGGTGCCCAGTTCGGCGGCGCCTTCGATTTCGCGGATGACCGATTCCTCGCCGGTGCGCGCGTTGGTCTGGGTGGAGCGCTCGTCGAGGCGGTCGTCGAAGGCGAGGCGGCGCACGTGCCAGCCGGCCTCGGGGGCGTGGCGGTCGCTGCCGAGGTAGTAGTAACGCCCGCGCCCGGTCAGCGTGGAGACGTCGACGCGGTTGTCGGCGGTGTTGTGCTGCTCGCCGACGCCGATGACGCCGAGCGACTTGCCGCTGGCCGGGTCGATCTGGGTGAGTACCGAGGCGCCGCGCACGTCCACTTGCTCGGTTTCGGTGGTGCGGTAGTAGGCCGCCTCGTGCTCGACGCGGACGTTTTTCGAAAGGCGGTCGGTGAGGCGCAGGCCGCCGAAGCCGGTAGCGTACCCGGCGGTCTCCCGGCCTTTGTACTCGGTGAAGAGCGACTGCAGGTTGCTGGGCCCGCGCCCCATGCTGATCGTGCCGAAGTAGGTCTGCTTGGCCTGCGGGTCGAGGCTGTAGTCGTAGGTAGCCCAGAGGCCGAGCGCTTCGAGTTTGTGCCCCTCGGCGACCTGGTAGGAGAGCGCGGCCTGGCCGTCGGCGTAGTCCGGCGCGTAGTCGCCCTTCAGCTCCTGCGTGCCAAAGAAGCGCCCCGGCTGCGCGCGGCGCACGCCCACCAGCCAGCTCAGGTCGCCGTCCAGTGCCGAGGCGCCCGCCGATCCGCTCACGTCCATCGTCGAGGCGGCCACCTGGCCGCTCGCGGTCCCCTCCGGCTCGCGGTACTTCACCTCCAGCGCCGAGCTGAGCTTGCCGCCGTAGCGCACGGGAAAGCCGCCGGCGTAGAGGCGCGCACGCTCGGTCAGCTGTGGGTTCCACAGGCCCAGCCCTTCCTGCTCGCCCTGACGCGGGCGAACGGGCATGTAGACCTGAAAGCCGTTGATGAAGATGAGGTTCTCGTTGTAGCCGCCCCCGCGCACCGAGTACTGGCTCGACAGCTCGTTGTTGGTCGCCACGCCGGGGAGCGTCTTGAGCGTGCGGAAGCCGTCCGGCAGGGGGGTGGGCATCGTCTCGACGTGCGCCTCCTCGATTTCGTATACGCCGGCGCCGGGGGGCTCCCCGCGGTCGGCGGTCACGTCGACGCCTTTCATCGCCTCGACGGCCGGGGCGAGGCGCGCGTCGCGGCGGATCGTCTGGCCCTGCTGAAGCGCGACCGAGTCGGTGCGCGTCTCGAAGCCGACCGACGAGAAGCGCAGCAGGTACGTGCCGGCGGGCAGGCGCATCCGGTAGCGCCCTTCGGCGTCGGCGCTGGTGCCGTAGTTGGTGCCGGCCACCAGCACGGTGGCGGAAGGGATGCCCGTGCTCGTGTCGGCGGCGCTGGTGACGCGGCCTTCGACGGTGGCCCAGTTGTCATTGCCGGCCTGCGCCTGCGCATCGGCGGCGGGCAACCAAAGCAGCAGCAAGCAGGCCTCCAAGAGGACGGCAGTCAAACGCATCGGTCGCGGAGAACGGAACGGGCGGAAGCGCGAGCGTGCGTAGCCGTCGGGCCGATAGGCGCGGGCGTAGAGCGGGACGGGGAAGAGGGGCAATCCGAAGGTAACGCGCGCCGAAGCGGAAGTGCAAGATGAACCGCGCAAAGCCCGCCGCTCCCACACAAACCCCGAACCCGAAACCGCAAGGCGCTACACGAACCCGCTGGCGGCCAGCAGCGACAGCTCGGCGTAGGGCATCGCCAGCCCGAAGAGCGCGCCGGCGACGGCCTGCGCGGCGGTGTGCGCCCCGAGGCGCACGCGCGCCCACACCAGCGCGCCAAGCAAGAGCAGCAACCCGCTCACCGCGCCGGGCGTGAAGAGCGCCGCCTCGAGAGCCAGCCGGGGCCACGGCGTCTGCGCCACGAACAGCAGCATCGAGATGAAGCCGCCCAGCGCGGCGGTGTGAATCGAAATTTTCCACCGCAGCGTCACGACGAGGATGAGGGCGGTGTTGCCGGCGTGCAGCCCGGCGAGGACCGCCAGCAGCGCGGCGGCCGTCTCGGCGGTGGTGTAGAGCACCGCCAGCGCGCCGAGGTAGGCGGCCACGCTCACCAGCAGCGGCCCGCGCCGCCGGGCGCGTTCGGGGATCTCCACGGAGCGCACGCGCCGCCGCCGGAGCAGCCGCACGATGTAGGCCAGCGGCAGCACCGCCATGAAGACCAGCCCCACGCTCACCGCCCAGCCGATCTCCGCCAGCGGCGCGCCCAGGTGCGCCAGCACCAGCCCGAACAACAGCGGCGCCAGCACCAGCGGGTTGACCGCGTGGCTGAGGCTCTGCGCGACCCAGGCGTCCAGCGGGCGAGCGCGGGGCCGGTGCGCATCGGGGCCGAACGAAGAGGCGGAGGCACCGTCGTGAGACATGATCCGAGAGGCGCGGGAAGGAAATCTGGTCGGTTTTTGATAAGCGCCGGCGCCCGCGAGGTTTTTACCAAACTGATAATTCTCTGGAGGTGTCTGTACGGGGGTTTGCAGACCTTCACGATCATTCGGTAAAGCGCACAAATGCGCGGGCTTCTGCTCGCTCTGCTGCTGGCCGTCCGCGTCGGCGGGGGCGCGCCGCAGACGGAACGCCCGAGCGGTGGACGGGCGTGGAACGCGGGCGGGACGAATAGCGCGCGCTCACTCGCCGCGCCGGAGCTGCGCCTCGCGTCACCGTTCGAGATAGGAGCGCGCGGTGCGGTAGGCCACCAGCCCCACCCCGCCGAAGATCACCGCGTAGAGCGTGTTGCCGAACTGATCGCCCATGACGCTTTCGTAGAGGAGCGCCGTGACGCCCGCCCCCATCCCGCCGGCGGCGACGAAAATCACCGAAAGCAGAATCCACAGCAAAACCGACTGGCCCAGCGTGGGCGGCGCGTCGTCGGGCATGGGCGGAAAGCGAGGGAAGGAACGGGTGCGACGCGCCGGGGTGAAAAATGAAGAGCGTTGGAAGTTCCGAGGTGAGCGGCGTACCTTGACGGTTCGCCCTTCCCCCGCGCTTTTGCCCACTTCCCGCCATGAACCTCTTGCTCGATACGCTGGGCCCGACGCTGGGCCCGCTCGCGGCGCTGGTCATCGCCGTCCTGGTCGGCTTGGCGCTGCACGGATTGCTCTTTCGCGTGGTGCGCCGCCTCACGACCGAGATGCCCGACGTGCTGGTCTTTCAGGGCGCGCTCCTGCGGCGCATTCGGCGGCCGCTGGCGCTGCTCTTGCCGCTCATCGTGGTGCGCCTGTGGCTGCCGCTCGTCGCGCGCGCGCTGACGCGCCAGACCATTCTCTTCATCAGCGACGTGCTCTACATCGGGGCCGTCGTGGCCGTGGCGTGGCTCTTGATTGGCGTGATACGCGCCTTCGAGGACCTGCTCGTGGAGCGCAGCGACATCGAGGCCAACGACAACCTCGACGCGCGCAAGATGCTCACGCAGGTCAAGATTCTCAAGCGCGTCGCCGTGGTCGTAATCGCGGTGTTGGCGCTGGCGGCCATCCTGATGCACTACGAGGCGTTCCGCGAAATCGGGACGGGGCTTTTGGCCTCGGCAGGGGTGGCCGGGCTGGTCATCGGCCTGGCCGCCCAGCGCGCGCTGGGCAACCTGCTGGCCGGCCTCCAGTTCGCCATCACCCAGCCCATTCGCGTCGATGACGTGGTGATCGTGGAAGGGGACTTCGGCTGGGTCGAGGAAATCACGCTCACCTACATCGTGGTGCGCGTGTGGGACCAGCGCCGCATCGTCGTGCCGGTCAGCGACTTTCTCGAAAAGCCTTTCCAGAACTGGACGCGCACCTCGGCGGAGCTGATGGGGACGGTTTTCCTGTACGTCGATTACACCGTGCCGGTCGAGGCGCTGCGCTCTGAGCACCAGCGCATTCTCGAAGCGAGCGAGGAATGGGACGAGCGCGTCGCCGTCGTGCAGGTGACCGACGCCAGCGAGCGCGCGGCCGAGGTGCGTCTCTTGCAAAGCGCCCCCAACGCAAGCCAGCTCTTCGGCCTGCGCTGCCGGGTGCGCGAGGAGATGATCGCGTTCGTGCAGCGGGAGTACCCCGGCGCCCTGCCGAAGGTGCGCGCCCAGATGCAGGACGGCGACGCAACGCTCCCCGGCGGCCCGCAAAGCGAGACGCACGCCGATGCGCACACCGGAACCGAGGCCCAGGCTGGAACCGAGGCCCAGGCCGGCGCCTCCACCGGCGAGCAGTCGGCGGAGCGCTCGTAGACAGGCGCGGATGGCGGTCAGCCGTCAGCGGTCAGCCGTCAGGGGCTTTGCCGCAGGGTGTTGCTGCCGTCCACGCATCGGCGCACCGCCCTATCAGCACCATCAGCACCATATCAGCACGTGGAGTGAAAGAGGCCGCCGACGGCGCGGCCCTCGCCGGCGAGCTGGTTGTAGCGCTCCACGGCCCGCTCGGTTTGCAAGACCTCGGCGTCCACCCCGTGCTCGTCGAGCGCGTCGAGCGTCTCGGGCTTGACCTGCAGGCGTTCGTTGATGCCGGTCGAAAGGACGACCACCTGCGCGCCGTGCTCGACCAGTTCCTCGGCGTCGGCGGGCTGGATGCCGGGCGTGTGGCGCGTGCCCGTCTCGTTCCAGTCCCAGGCGCGCGCCCCGCCGGGGAAGCACTTGGCGTCCTTGAAGGTCTGGCCGCTCTCGGTTTCGAGCCGGCCCCAGGAGAGATGTTCGATCTGCGGAGAAGACATGGGGAGTGCGGGGGGTTGGGAGTGCGGGAGTGTGGGCGATCTTTGTCTGCCGACGCATTTGCCGCGTGAAAACGAAAAACGAACCACGACTCACGAAAATCAATACATCGCTTCGGCGCGGGCGTCCGGCTCGTCGGCGTGCTGGCGCAGATAGTCGACCATCTGCGGGGCGTACTCCGGCAGGCGCGGGCAGCGGACGCCCTCCTCGGCGAGCGCCTCGGCGGCGCGGCGGTTGTCGTAGTAGGCGGGAAAGTCGAAGTAGTCCACCAGCTGCGGCGTCAGGCCCAGCAGCAGGCCCAGCGGCGTCTGCACGGCGGCGCGCGCCAGCATCGGCGGCACCGGGACGAAGACGGCCTCCTTGTCCAGCAGTCGCAAAAAGAGCGACAGCATTTCGCGCGTGGTCAGCGGGTCGGGGTCGGTGAGGTGAAAGACCGCGCCGGCGCGCCGCGGCTCGGTGAGGGTGGCCATCGCCTCGGTTACGAAGTCCACGGGGACGACGTTGACGGGCTTGTCGCCGGCGCCTACGCGCGTCATCAGCGTGTACGGCGGCAGGCGGCGCAGGGCGTTCAACAGAAAGTACGGCCCGTCGAACTTGTCGGTCGCGCCGGTCCGGGAGTCGCCCACCACGATGGCCGGGCGGTAAATGACCGTCGGCACCCGCAGGCGGCGCTCCTGCACGCAGACCTCGGCCTCGTACTTGGTCCGTTCGTAGTGGTTCTTGAAGCCCGCGCGGTGGCGCAGCTCGTCCTCGCGGATTTCGCCGGTGCGCCGGCCCGCGACGTAAGCGGTGCTCACGTAGGCGAAAATTTCGAGCCGCGCGCAGCACTCGAGAAAGTCGAGCACGTGGCGCGTGCCGTCGACGTTGACGCGGCGGCCCACGGCTTCGGGGATCGTCAGGTCGTATACGGCCGCCAGGTGGTAGGCGCGCTCCACCGCGCCGGTGAGGTGCTCGCGCTCCTCGCGGCCCAGCCCCAGGCCGGGCGCAGTGATGTCGCCTTCGAATAGCTCGGCGCGCTCCTCGATGCCGAGACGGCGCACCGCGCCTTCCGCCTTCGCGCGAAACTTCGGCTGCACGAGCAGGCCGAAGCGCGCGCCGGGATGCGTCTGCGCGAGCCGCCCGAGCAGGCGCGTGCCCAGAAAGCCGGGAACGCCGGTGAGGAAAATCATGTCGGTGTTTGGGTGTTATGGTGTTGCGGTGTTATAGTGCTCAAAGAAGCGCAGGTTGCTATTTCGTCCGAGGATGCCCCCCCGGAAGCCAGCGTCTGCGGCACAAACGCCCCGTCGGGCGGGTTAGGCAGGTACGGAAAGCCTCATCGAAAATCCCGCCGGTGCCGACGATAGCCGAAAGACGGTGAACCCCTCGGTTCGAAAGACCGCCGTCCGTCGTCCACCGTCCAGAACCCGCCGCCATGCCCCGCGACGACCCGCCTTCCGACCCGACCACGACCGACCCGCGCCGCCCGCCGGCCCCCGGCGAAGCGGCGTCACAGCGCGAAGCGGCGGCGCACCGCAACG
>PXTX01000098.1 GCA_003023275.1 Bacteroidetes bacterium SW_4_67_19 | reverse complement strand
CGCACGACGCAGCTTCCGAGCCGTTGTCTCCGCCGCCCACGGGCGAAGACGCTGACGACGGCGGTGGACCGGCGTCGGAGCACGACACGGCTGCCGCCGACGACTCCCGGCGCGTCGGAGCGCGCTACGGGTTGCCCGGTCGCTTCGAGCAGAGCGACCTGGAGGCGGAGGCGGTCGGCGACATCTTCGACACGAACGAAATTTTCACGCGCATTGCCGCCAACGCCGACCGCGAGTTCGGGCACTCGACGCAGCTCTTGTTCTGGAGCGGCCTGGCGGCGGGCCTCGCTATCAGCTTGTCTTTTCTGGGAATGGCGACGGTGGAAGGCGCGCTGGGGATGAGCTCCGCCGCGCGGATCACGGCGGCGCTCTTGTACCCGCTGGGGTTCATCTTTACCGTGTTGGGGCGCTACCAGCTCTTTACCGAAAACACGCTCACCCCCGTCACGCTCGTGCTCACTTGGCGCGCCTCGATCCCCCGGCTGATGCGCATCTGGGGGCTGGTGCTGGGCGCCAACGTGCTGGGGACGGCCTTCGCCGGCTTTTACTTTTCGCAGACGGACATTCTGAGCGGCCCGGCGGCGGAGGCGGGGATCGAGATCGGGCGTCACCTGCTGGAGATGGACTGGTGGACGCTCTTTTTCAAGGGCACCATCGCCGGCTGGCTCGTGGCCGGCATGGTGTGGCTCAACCACGCGGCCCGCACCGCTACTGCGCGTCTCTTTATCGTCTTCGCGCTGATGTTCACCGTCGCCGCCGCCGACCTGGCGCACTGCATCGTCGGCTCCTCGGAGGTGCTCTACCTCGTGTTCGAAGGCGAAGCGACCGTGCTGGACTACTTCTGGCGCTTTCTTGCTCCCGCTGCGCTGGGCAACACGGTCGGCGGGGTCGTTCTGGTGGGGCTGCTGAACTACGCGCAGACCAGCGGCGAGGTGCAGGCCGAGTGGCAAAGCCTTTCCTGGCGCGAGTGGCTGCTGGGCACGGCCCCGCACGAACCGGCAGCGTGAGTGACTCCTCGGCGGGACGGCGAACGCAAATGCCTTCACCCCAGCAAGTGCAACACCAGCGCGGCGGTGAGCGGGACGCGCAGGTTGTCGTTGAGGGGGCGCGGCAGGGCCTCGGCCCCGGCGGCCACGGCGACGGCGAGCGCGGCGGCCCACCACGGCGCGGGGAGGTAGCCGAAAGCCGCGAGCGGGGCGACGGCGAGGCCGGCCATGCCGACGAACGCCGCGGTGCCCTCGACGGTGCGCGGCCCGTCGCCCCAGCAGGTACGCCCCCAGCGCCGGCCCACCAGCGCGGCGGCGGCGTCGCCGATCATGAAGAGCGAAAAGGCGGCCACGGCCACCGGCGCCGGAAACAGCGCGACCAGCAGCGCCATGGTGACGAGCGTCCACGTGGCCCCGTTGACGCGAATGCCGAAAAAGGCGTCCGCGGAGAGCTCCTGCTCGCTTTCGGAAGCCCATTCGTCGGCGCGCATCATGCGGCCGACGACGCGCTGGATGAGCCGGGCGAACCGGCGCGAGCGGCTGCGGAGCGCGTCGCAGGTGAGCGCGAGGAGCGCCGCCGGCCCCAGCACCCACAGCGCGACGGTTTTTCCCAGCAGGGCCGTACCCAGCGGCAGTGCCAGCGCCAGCAGGTGCAACGCCTTGCGCCGCAGTTCCTCGCGGTACGGCAGTTCGTGGGCGCCGGGAGTCTCGGTAGCGGCTTCAGAAGCGGCTTCGGAGGACGCGGGGGCGCTCCTCGCAGCAGCGGGGTCGGTGGGCGAAGAACCCCCCTCGCCGGGGGCGGGCGCTACGTCGGCAGGCGCGTCGGGCATGAGAAGGCGCGGGCACGGACGAGAGCGTCGCATTTTGGGACACATTCCGAACTACCCGAGGAAACGAAAGTTCACCCACAGGAGTACCCGGTCGCTTCGCTTCCAGCGCGGGAGGGGGGCAGAAAAGCATCGACGTTCAGGAATTTTCTCAGGGCACAGCACGGATATGAGCCTCAACTTGGCCCTGACGTGCGCCGCGGTGGCCCTGGGCACGGGGCTGTGGCTGGGGCTGTTGCGTCGCTACGACCGCATCGAGACCGAGTCGGTGACGGATCTGTTGCAGGTGGTCCTTCTCGGCGGGGTCGCCAGCATGGCCGTGGCTGCGCTCTTCAACGAAGGCTTCGTGCGAGCGCTGGGGCTGGAGACGCTTCTGACCGGCGGGGTCGGCGGGGTCGGTTGGGGGGAGCTGGTGGCGTTCAGCCTCTTCATCGGCGTCAGCGAAGAGGTCTCGAAGGCGGTGTCTACCATCTACGTCACGCGCCGCTGGGGCGACCTCGACGAGCCGGTCGACGCGATGATCTACGCCATGAGCGTGGGGCTGGGCTTCGCGGCGCTGGAGAGCGTCTTCTACGCCACCCGCTTCGGCAACGAGGTGCTGTTGATGCGCTTCCTCTGGCCGGTGCCGGCGCACATGGCCTACGCCTCGGTCTGGGGCTACGGGCTGGCGAAGGCGCGCTACGTCTTTCCCGAACGAAACCGCGCCCGCGTGATGGGACCGTCGGTGGCGCTGGGGACGGGAGTGCACGCGGCGGCCAACTTCCTGTTGCTCCTGCAGAGCACGCTGCCGGCGCTCTGGGGCACGGCGGCGGCGCTTCTGAGCCTGGGTGCGCTCTTCGTGCTGGCCTACGTGGCGCACTACCACCTGCGCGAGCTCGTCGCCGAAAGCCCGTTCCTCGATCCCGGCGAATGCCCGGAGTGCCGCCACCGCAACCCGCCGCAGGCGCGGCGCTGCACCCGCTGCGGCGCCTCGCTGAAGCAAACCTCGATGTTCACCACCTGCCCGTGCGGCCAGATCCGCGTGCCGGTGCGCGCCGACGAGTGCCCGCGCTGCGGGCTGGACCTACGCGGAGCCCAGGGCCCCTCTCCACAGCACGGGGCGAGGTCTTCCGCGTCGTAAAGCGCCCCGTTGACAGTGCGGCGTGTAACTGATAAGCTCACCGAATTCCACGTCAAGAGGTAATCCATGCCGCCGCTTCCGACGTGACGAACAAGGCGTTGCAGGAAACACGCAGGCTCGCCGCCCCCCGGCCCCCGCCGCCTCCTCCTGCACGCGGGCTGCTGACTGCACGCGGGCTGCTCACCGCCGCACCCAGCGCCAGAGTTCGGCGAAGCCGGCCTTTTTGCCGTACATCAAAATGCCCGTGCGGTAGATGCGCGCGCTCACCCAGATCATCGCCAGGAACGAGGCGACCAGCAGCGTGAAGGCCAGCGCGATCTCCGAGAACGAGGCCGCCCCGGCGGCGATGCGCACCGGCATGAGGATCGGCGAGAAGAAGGGCACCTGCGAGAGGCCCACCGCCAGCGCCGACCCCGGCGACTCGATGACGAACTGCGCGAAGACGATGGGAATCAAGAGCGGGATGGTGATGGGAAAGACCAGGCTCTGGGCGTCCTGCTGCTGCTCGACGGCCGAGCCGGCGGCGGCGAAGAGGCTGGAGTAGAGCAAGTACCCGCCCAGAAAGAAGAGCACGAACCACACCACCAGCTCGAGCGGCACGGTCGGGAGCGTGACGCCGGCGGCCTCCATCATCTTCTCCGGTTCCGCCCCCTGCGGCAGGTCCAGGTCGGCCGGGTCGAGGAAGAGCGCCGTCAGCGGGGCGGCGAAGGCCAGCCCCGCCAGCACGAAGGCGCTCCACAGCACCACCTGCACCAGCGCCATCGCCCCGATCCCCAGCACCTTGCCCAGGAGCAGCTGAAAGGGCCGCACCGACGAGACGACCACCTCCACCACGCGCGTGGCCTTTTCCTCGATGACGCCCTGCATGACGAACTGGCCGTAGATGAACACCATGAAGTACGTCAGGAAGCCCAGGCCAAACCCGAGCGCGGTGAGAATCGCGCCGCCGCCCTGTGCGCCTTCGGCGGTGAGGCGACGCATCTGGACCGGCACGTTCGCCTCCATGATGGCGCGCACCTCGGTGGGGGTGCCCCGCTGGTCGAGGCGCACCTCGCGCACGGTCTCTTCCACGAGGTCGCCCAGCGCGAAGCGGTCGGTGAAACCGGTGCTCTCGGTGGAGTAGTAGCGCGCCTCGCCCTGCCCGTTCAGCAGCGCCTGCGGCAGCATGAGCAGCGCGTCGTACTCGCCGTCGAGCACCGCGCTTCGCAGCGAGTCGGTAGGCGTGCCGGCGGGGCGCGCCTCGAGCTGGTAGTCCGCGCCGGCGCGCTTTTTGAGCACCGGCAGCAGGCGGTCCGTCTCGTCGGCCACGACGACGGTGGGGGCGTCGCTCCCGCCTCCGCCAGCGGCCCAGGCGGCCAGCAGACTGGGGGCGACCATGATAGCGACGAACCCGACCGGCGCCAGCAGCGTCGAGAGGATGAACCCCGTCGTGCGCACGCGGCGCCAGAACTCGCTTCGGAGGATGGTCCAGATTTTCTGCATGGCGGGATCGGTTCGGGGGGCGGTTGTGGGGGTCGGGTCAGCTGGCGCCGACGGCGTCTGGCAGAACGGGGTCGCGCTCCCGAGAAGAGCGGCGGGCCACGTCGGCGCCCTGTTCCTCACTCACCACGTCGATGAATATCTCATTCAGCGGCGGGGCGACCTGTTCGAAATGATAGATTTCGCTGGTGTGCTGCATGGCGTCTTCGAGCACGCGGCGGGCGGGGGTTCCGTTCTGGAGGCGCATCTCGGCGCGGCGCGTCGAGCGGTTGTGGATCGAGACGCGGCCTTCCTTTTCCAGACGGTCCAGAAACGCATCGTCGCCCTCGAACTCCAGCACGACGGTGTCGCGCCCGAAGCGGCTCTTTACGTCCTGAAGCGGCCCTTCGAGCACGAGGCGACCCTGGCTCATCAGGCAAATATCGTCGCAGAGCTGCTCGACCTGCTCCATGCGGTGGGAGGCGAACAGGATGGTGACGCCGTCCGCGCGCAACTCCAGGATAATGTCGCGCAAAAGCTGCGCGTTGAGCGGGTCGAGGCCGCTGAACGGCTCGTCGAAGATGTAGAGCGACGGATCGTGCAGGAGCGTGGCGATGAACTGGACCTTCTGCTGCATCCCCTTCGAGAGTTCGTCGGTCTTTTTGTCGGCCCAGCCCGTGGCCTCGAAGCGCCGGAGCCAGTGCGTAATTTTTTCGTCGGCCGTGTGCCGGTCCACGCCTTTCAGTTCGGCCAGGTAGCGCAGCTGTTCGCCGACCTTGAGCTTTTTGTAGAGGCCGCGCTCCTCGGGCAGGTAGCCCATGCGCTGCTGGCTCGTCGGCCCCACCCGCGCGCCGTCGTAGGTCACGCGCCCCGCATCGGGCATGATGATGTGGGTAATCATACGGATGGTCGACGTCTTGCCAGCGCCGTTGGGCCCCAGCAGGCCCAGGATGCGCCCGGGCCGCGCCTCGAAGCTGACGTCGTCGACGGCGGTGGCGCCGTTGTAACGCTTGGTGACGTGCTCGACGGAAAGGTCGGCCATGGGCTTCGCGGGGGCGAGCTTGGGGGGCAGGTTGCGGGTTGCAGGTTGAAAGGCCGTCTCCTGGCCAGCCTGCTCCTTTGCACGATGAAACGTAACTGTTGCGAAGAAAAAGCGCAACGATGCCGAAGCGAAATGGACAAAGCGAGGCCGCGCTCCGGTCTGCACTTTTCGCGCTCCAGTTCGTACATTACGGACGTTGCGCGCCCGCATCCAGGCGGCTTTCGATTGTCGAATTTCGATTGTCGAATGGTGGTCATTTCGCAAAGCAAACGGTTATGAACGAGCAAAAAATCGACCCTCGACCCTCGACCCTCGACAATGACCGGATTCTGCGCGCTGCGCGCGGTGAGGCGACCGACCAGACGCCCGTCTGGATGATGCGCCAGGCCGGGCGCTACCTGCCGGAGTACCAGGCCGTGCGCGCCGAGCACTCCTTTTTCGAGGTCGTCGGTACGCCCGAACTGGCCGCCGAGGTGACGCTCCAGCCCGTCGAGCGCTTTCCCGTCGACGCGGCGATCATTTTCTCGGACATCCTCGTGATTCCGCAGGCGCTGGGGCTGGAGGTCCAGATGGTCTCGGGGAAAGGGCCGCACTTTCCCGCGCCGCTTACCGAGCCGGAGGAGCTTTCCCGTCTCGCGTCCGATCCGGACCTGGACGCGGAGCTGGGGCACGTCTACGAGGCGCTCGCGCTCACGCGGCGGCGGCTGGAGGGGCGCGTTCCGCTGATCGGCTTCGCCGGGGCGCCGTGGACGCTGATGGCCTATATGGTCGAGGGAGGGGGCTCGAAGAGCTTCCGGCAGGCACGCCGCTGGCTCTGGGCCCACCCCGAGGACGCCCACGCGCTTCTGGGCACGCTCACCGATCTGATCGCCGCCTACCTCGTCCGCCAGGCTGGGGCCGGGGCGCAGCTCGTGCAGGTCTTCGATTCGCACGCGGGCCTGCTGGGGGAAGAGACGTTCGAGCACTTCGCCCTGCCGTACCTGGCGCGCATCGCCGAGCGCTTCAAGGCGGCCCATCCCGACGTGCCGGCCATCGTCTTCGCCAAGGGCGCGCCCTACGCGCTCGATGCCCTCGCCGCGACCGACTACGACGCGATTAGCCTCGACTGGACGATGGACCCACGGGCCGCGCGGGACACGGTGGGCGACCGCGCCGCGCTCCAGGGCAACCTCGATCCGTGCGCCCTCTACGCCGCGCCCGGGGAGATCCGCCGCCAGGTGGACGCCATGCTCGAACGCTTCGGCCCGCACGCGCACGTCGCCAACCTCGGCCATGGGATGCTGCCCGACCACGACCCCGCCCATGCCGCTGCCTTCGTCGACGCGGTGCACGAGCTTTCTGGTCGATGGTAGATTGTTGATGGTGGATAGGGTGCTGCCGCCGTCAGTGTGCCAAAAACGATCCACTGTCGAGCGACCGAAGGGAGCGGACCAACTCACCATCAAGCGAGCGAACGATCCACGAACCAACGAGCGAACCGAGTTGCCCGCACCATGCGAGTGGACGAAACCGACGTGCTCCACTGCGACGCGCATCTGCTGGTGGCCTGCAAGCCGCCGGGCGTACTCGCGCAGCCCGACCACACCGGCGACGCGGACCTGATCGCGCTGGGGAAGACGTTTATACGCGGGAGCGAGGACGCGGGCGCCGACCCGTTTCTGGCCCCGGTCCACCGCCTGGACCGGCCCGCCGGCGGCGTCACGGCACTGGCGCGCACCTCCGAGGCGGCGAAGCACCTCGCGCGCCAGTTCCGCGAGCGCACCGTGGACAAACGCTACTTGGCCGTCATCGAGGGCACGGGCGCAGGCTTCGGCGCGCTCGACGGCTACATCGCCAAGACGGACCGGGCCCCGCGCCTCACTGGCCCCGACGATCCCGAGGGCCGTTGGGCGCGCCTCCAGTACCAGACCCTCGCCGAGAAGGACGGCTTGAGCTTGTTGCTGGTGCGCCCCGAGACGGGCCGCCCGCACCAGATTCGCCTCCAGCTCGCCGATTACGGCTTCCCCATCCAGGGCGACTTGCGCTACGGGGCCGAGCGCGAACTGGACGGCCGAAACCTCGCCCTCCACAGCTACATGCTGGCCTTCGAGCACCCTGCCGAGGAGCGGCGCGTTTCCTTCTCTGCGAATCCGCCGGACACGTGGCCCGAACGCTTCGCCGACGATATCGGACGCCTTTAAGGCGTGCGGGACCGCGGTGCTTCTCGGGCAACGAACACCAAAACACGCCAATCCCGCAACACCCAAACACCGACATGCCCGACGATTCGATTGCCGCGCGCATGAACGCCTTCGTCGAGGGCCTTCAGCAACGCCTCTGCCGCCGGCTCGAAGACGAAGACGGCGCCGCCTCCTTTCAGGTCGACGACTGGACGCGCGAGGAGGGCGGCGGCGGCACGACGGCCGTCATCGAGGGCGGCGACCTCTTTGAGAAAGGGGGCGTGAACACCTCCGCCGTCGAGGGCAAGTTGCCGGAGCGCATGGCCGAGGCGCTCAGCGACGAGGAGCACGACGTGGAGCCGGCCCCGTTCTTCGCCACGGGCCTCTCGCTGATTCTGCACCCGCGCTCCCCCTACGTGCCGACCGCGCACGCGAACTTCCGCCACTTCACGCTGGGAGACGACCGCACCGACCCCGACGACCAGTGGTTTGGCGGCGGGGCGGACCTGACGCCCTACTATCCGTTTCTCGAAGACGTGCAGCACTTTCACCGCACCTGGAAGGCCGTTTGCGACCGCCATCCTGCCGTGGCCGACTACGAGGCGTTCAAGGAGAAGTGCGACGACTACTTCTACCTGCCGCACCGCGAGGAGGCGCGCGGGGTCGGCGGCATTTTTTACGACTACGTGCGGGCCGAGCCCGAGGCCGCGCTGGCTTTTTCGAAAGACGCCGGCGAGCACTTCACCGAGGCGTACCTGCCCATCGCGCGGCGGCGGCGCAGGACCGACTGGGGCCAACGGGAGCGCGCCTTCCAAGAGCGTCGGCGCGGGCGCTACGTCGAGTTCAACCTCGTCTACGACCGGGGCACGAAGTTCGGCCTCGAAAGCGGCGGGCGCACCGAGAGCATCCTGATGAGCCTGCCGCCGGAGGTAGCCTGGCGCTACCCCAGCAGCACCCCCATCTCGGCCTTTCGTGTCATCAATCGCCATGACCCTATTCAACTTCTACCCGCACCGAAGAAAAAAGCTTGTG
>PXTX01000097.1:1593-4081 GCA_003023275.1 Bacteroidetes bacterium SW_4_67_19 | reverse complement strand
GCTTCGATGTAGGTCTATCTCCGCGTGGGCGGAGTCATCCCGCGACTTTTTGTCGCAAGAAGCATCCAAATTCAGTTCGAGCGCTGGAGACCACTTGTGCACAAGCGGCTCACTTGTCAACATCACACCCCCGATCGAAAATTGCAACCTGGCGCGACGTGCCGGCTTGAAAGACCTGACGGACGTGCGACTTCTTGACCTTTGTTCTCCACACGTCTCCGGAACCGCAACCGGCAATTCAAAACCGTGAACCGCCCCCCAGCAATCCTCAAAGCACCACCACCTGCGCGGTCAGGACGCGGTCGTCGGGCGTGCGGAGTTGCACGGCACCGAAGTAACCGCCGTTGACGGCGACGAAGCGGTTGCAGCGCCCCGTCATTTTTTACAGCCGCTTTTCAGACAAAAATACGATTACGTTCCCTCATCTTCCGCCGCGTGCTCCGCAATGACCGCCAGGAACGCCTCGCCGTAGCGCTCGCGCTTGACCTCGCCCACGCCGCTGAGCGCGTTGAACTCGTCGAGCGTAGCCGGCTGGTGCGCGACCATCGCCTTGAGCGTCTTGTCGGCGAAGACGACGTAGGGCGGCACCTCCTGCTCGCTCGCCAGCTGGGTGCGCTTCTCGCGGAGCGCTTCGAAGAGATCCTTCGCGCCGGGCGTGTCGGGCAGTTCGTCGGCGGGCGCGGTGCGCTTTTTCTTCTCGGAGGACCCGTCGGGCCGGCGGTCTTCGCGCAGCTGCACGTCGCGCTCTCCGCGCAGTACCGCGCCGCTCGCCTCGGTCAGCTTCAGCGCGCCGTAGCCGGCCACGTCCACCTCCAGGAGGCCCGCCGCCACCAGTTGGCGCGCGACGGATTTCCAGCCGGCCTTGCCCAGCTCGCCGCCGATGTCGTAGGTCGAGAGGCGCTTGTGGCCCTTCTGGCGGATCTTCTTGGTGTCGCGGCCCAGGAGCACATCGGTCACGTGGCCGGCGCCGAAGCGCTGCCCCGTGCGTGCAATGCAGCTCATCAGCTTCTGGGCGGCGACGGTGCCATCCCACGTCTCCACCGGGCTGAGGCACGTGTCGCAGTTGCCGCAGCGCTCGAAGTCGGGGTCCTGGCCGAAGTATTTCAGCAAGACGCGGCGGCGGCAGGCGCTCGTCTCGCAGTAGCCGATCAGGGCGTTGAGCTTGTGGCGCTTGGTCCAGGCGTACTCGGTGTTGCCGTCGCCGTCGAGGTCGCCCTCCATAATCTTGCGCAGGCGCACCACGTCGGCGTAGCGGTAGGCCATCCAGGCGTCGGCGGGCTGGCCGTCGCGCCCGGCGCGGCCGGTTTCCTGGTAATAGGCTTCGAGGCTGCGCGGCAGGTCCAGGTGCGCCACGAAGCGCACGTCGGGCTTGTCGATGCCCATCCCAAAGGCGACCGTCGCCACGACGACGAGGCCCTCTTCGCGGAGAAAGCGATTCTGGTGGCGCTGGCGCTTTTTGGAAGAAAGCCCCGCGTGGTACGGCAGCGCTTCGATGCCGTGCTCGGAGAGCTTCTGGGCCGTTTTTTCGACGTTATTGCGCGAGAGGCAGTAGACGATCCCGGCATCGCCGTCATGCTCGCCCCGAATGAAGCGGCGGAGTTGCTGCTGGGGCTTGCGCTTGAGCGTGACGGTGTAGCGGATCTCGGGCCGGTCGAAGCCAGCGACGAAGAGGTCGCGAGAGGACATGCGCAGCCGGTCGAGCAGGTCGCGGCGCGTCTGCTCGTCGGCCGTGGCGGTGGTGGCGATGGTGGGCACCTCGGGAAACAACTCGCGCAGGCGCGCCACCTTCAGGTAGTCGGGGCGAAAGTCGTGGCCCCACTGCGAGAGGCAGTGCGCCTCGTCGATGGCGAACAGGGCGACCTCGCTCTCCCCCAGCAGGCGCCGGAAGCGCTCGGTCATCAGGCGCTCGGGGGCGACGTAGAGCAAGTCGAGCTGTCCGCTGCGGACTTCCTGCCGGGTGCGGCGCTTGGCGCGGCCCGAGAGGCTGGAGTTGAGAAAGGCGGCGCGCACGCCCTGCTGCCGGAGGGCGGCCACCTGGTCCTGCATCAGACTGATGAGCGGCGAGACGACCACGCCGACGCCCGCGCGCACCAGCGCCGGAAGCTGGTAGCAGAGCGACTTGCCGCTGCCGGTGGGCATGACCACCAGCGCGTGCCCGCCGCCCAGCAGGTGAGCGACGATTTCTTCCTGGCGCGCGCGAAACGACTCGTAGCCGAAGACCGACCGGAGCGCCTCATGCGGGTCCGCGCCGGTAACGTTGACCGAAGCGCCGTTGGCAAGGGAAGCGTCCACGAGCGAGGGGAAAGAAAGAGAGAAAAGCGGCAGGGGGAACAAAACGTGCGCGCTCATTTCGCCGTTTCTCCCGCGCTCTTGCCAGACGCGCGGCACGGCAGGCCGAATCGTCTACGCTTCGATGCGACCGGCCGTGCTATTCCAAAAAGCGTTGCGCGCCGAATGCTTTTTCAACGGTTGCAAACGGCACTCTTAC
>PXTX01000097.1:0-1564 GCA_003023275.1 Bacteroidetes bacterium SW_4_67_19 | reverse complement strand
GCTCCCGCTACGTGCGGCTGTAACGTTTTCGGACGAACCCGCGCCCCCTGTGAACGGCTACCGGGCCGTCCGGTTTTCCAGCCCCCGGTCCTTGAATTCCTACCCCAGCAGTTTCCATGCCGATCATCAACCTGACGAACGTTCCCGTCCGCCTCCTTCCCGAAGACTACGACGGAAGCACCGACGTCGACGAGGCCATTTACGAAACCTTCGACCCGAGCGACCAGCAGGTCGAGATTCAGACGCGCGGCGAGGAATACGAGGTCGACGGCGTGCCCGTGGAGGTCACGTACGTCACCGGCATCGAGGGCCTGCCCGATGCCGACGACGGCACGTACTACATCGTTCCGCAGCCGGTGGCGAAGAGGTCCGACCGCCCCGACCTGCTCACCCCCGACACGGGCCCTTCGGCGGTGCGCGACGAAAGCGGCAAGGTGTATGCCTGCCGTCGCCTCTTCAGCGTGGTGGGGGAGTGAGGCCTGTGGCGTAAACGTATTGCTTAAAACGTATTGCGTAATGACAGACGGCAGGCTGAATCGTCTACGCTTCGATGCGACCGGCCGTGCTATTCCAAAAAGCGTTGGCGCCTGAATGCTTTTTCAACGGTTGCAAACGGCAATCTTACGCTCTTGCGCATACGAATCACGCCTCCTGCGGCGCCCGGTAGGAGGCCAGGTAGTCCATCGCTTCCTCGGGCCGGTCGGCCAGATGGTAGAGGTCGCCGTGACGCTCGCGGGCGAATTTTTTCTCGTAGAGCTGTCCGAAAAACTCGATCAGGGCGTCGTAGAAGCCGTCGGTGTTGATCAAGACGAGCGCCTTGTGGTGATAACCGAGTTGCTTGAGGGTGAGTACTTCCATGAACTCCTCGAGCGTGCCGAAGCCCCCCGGCAGGGCCACGAAGGCATCGGCGCGGCTGTACATTTCGGCCTTGCGCTCCTGCATCGTGCCGGTGACGATCATCTCGTCGGCCACGTCGTAGGCGACGCCCTCTTTGTTGCGCAGCGCCTCGGGGATGACGCCGAAGACGGCGCCACCGCTTTCGTGGACCGACTCGGCGAGGCGGCCCATCAGCCCTACCTGGCCGCCGCCGTAGACGAGGCGGTGCCCGCCCTCGGCGAGCGCGTGGCCCATCGCCTCGGCTACGTCGAAGTACTTGTCGTCGATGTCGTCGCTGGAGGAGCAGTATACACAGACCGTTTCGCTCATTTTCGAGTTTGGGTGGGCGGGGGTTTGGGTGTGCGGGCGTGTTCCGTTGTGAAGCGCTGTTCTGCGACGACGCAAGGGAGACGCATCATCGCTCGCGCGGGGCGTTCGAGAACCGGAGTAGCTCCCAGAAAGCGCGTTGAAGATTCCGCCCCGGGAGCGACATAGACGAACGACGGTGCAAGGGCGTTCTCGATCCGAAGGTCCGCCATCTGTGGTCAGTCGTCCATCTGTGGTCGGTCGTCCGCCGTCGGTCAGCAAATGAAGGGTCGCTGACCTACCACGGAAGCGCCACGCTCTTCGCCGGGGGGGAGGCGTACGACCTGCCCCCGGCGCGTGCCTTCGCCGCCCCGCTGCTGTC
>PXTX01000096.1 GCA_003023275.1 Bacteroidetes bacterium SW_4_67_19 | reverse complement strand
GATGGACGAAGCAGATCAGGTGGAGACTACTAAAGAGAAAGTGTCGAGGCTTTACGCTAGGAAGTACGAAAGTGCGGAGGACCAATCCACCGCAAGCTTCGAGAAAGTGTGGGATTCTGAAACGGCAGACGAGATGCCGTGGAACCGGCTGGAAGATTTCGACATGAAGGGCTTTGGGAAAACGAATACCTGACGAGCGGTCCCGGCGAGGCGCGCACGGCCGGTGCCAAGCGCCTTTCGCAGCTAAAACAATCGCACCGCCCCTCCGTTTTTCAATAGTGATGCGTCCGCCTTCGCGCGGCGGGCGAGCGAATTTCCCGAACCAACCGCCTCGCACATGGCGACCACGACGAAAGAACAGACCGATTTCAAACCCGTGCGCCTGTTCAAGGTGACCCGCGAGCTCAGTGTGGTCACTGACAAGATCGTGGCGTTCCTGAAAGAGAACGGCTACGAAGACGACTTCACTGGCGACGGCATGACCGACCGCATCACCAGCGAGGAGGCGTACCTGGCCCTGAAGGAAGAGTTTGCCGAGGACGTGGAGGCGGCCGAGCGCCTGGCCGAACTGCGCGCCGAGCAGGATGAAGAAGAGCCGCCCGACCGCGACGAGGTCGCCAGCATCAGCGCCGAAGAACAGGAGGCGGAGGCCGCGGCCGAGGAAGCCCCCGAGGCGCCGTCCGGCGACGGGACGCAGGCCGAACCGGAGCCGACGGCGGAAGCCGAAGCGGCCCCGGTGGCGGACGAGGCGGACGAGGTCGCCGAGGAGGAAGCTGCTGTGGTGGAGACGCCCGATGAGACCGACGGCGTCCCTGCTGGGGAGGCGCACGAGGGAGCCGCCGAAGAGGTGACGGCGGAGACGCCGGAGGAGCCGTCCGCTGCCGCTGACGAAGAGGCCGCCTCGCAGGCCCCGGCGGAAGCCCCCGAAGAAGCCGCTGCACCCGACACGGCCGCTTCCGATACCGACGCGCCGGAAACGGCGGAGGACGAGTCGCAACCCGCCGCTGAAACCGAAGAGGCGAGTGAAACCGAGGAGGCGGGCGAGCAAGCCGAAGCCTCGGCAGAGCCGTCCGTCGAGGCCGCTCCGGCCGAAGCCGAGACCGAAGCGGAGGCGCCTGCGGATGCAGCGGCTCCCGAGGCGGACGCTCCCGCCAGAGGGGAGGACGAGGTTGAAGCGCGGGCGGAACCCCCTGCGGCGGCCGAAGCGGAAGACACGCTTCCCTCCGAAGGAGAAGCTGCCCCGGCCGAAGGCGAAGCCGCCGAAGGAGAAGCCGACGAAGTTCTGCGCGGCGACCGCCACAAGCTCAAGGGCGCCAGCGTCGTCGGCAAGGTGGACCTCTCGAAGTTCAAGCGCCGCAAGCGCAAGCGCAAGGAAAAGAAGAAAAAGAAGAAAGAAGCGCGCCAGCGCTCGCGCGACAAGGGCAAAAAGAAGAGCGGCGGCAAAAAGAAAAAGAAAAAGAAGAAAAACCGCGCCCCCGACGAGCAAGACATCGAGGAGACGCTTCAGGAAACGCTCCGCGAGCTCGAGCAGAACGCCAGCCGCGAGCGCCAGCGTCGCCGCCAGCGCCGTCGCGAGCGCCACGCCCGTGAGCGCGAAGCCGAACGCCAGCGCCGCAAGGAGCGCGAGAATATTCTCCGCGTTACCGAGTACGTCTCGACCGGCGAACTGGCCAACCTGATGGACGAGCCGGTCAACGACGTCATCTCGACGCTCTTCGACGCGGGGCTGATGGTGTCGATCAACCAGCGCCTCGACGCGGAAACCATCGACCTCGTGGCCGACGAGTACGGCTACGAAGTCGAGTTTACCGCCGAATTTGGGGGAGTGGAGGACATCGAGGTCGAAGAGGATGAGGAAGAAGACCTCGTGCCGCGCGCGCCGGTCGTCACCGTGATGGGCCACGTCGACCACGGCAAGACGTCGCTTCTGGACTACGTGCGCAAGGAGAACGTCGTGGGTGGGGAGGCCGGCGGCATTACGCAGCACATCGGCGCCTATAAGGTGGGCCTCGACAGCGGCGACGAAGTGACCTTCCTGGACACGCCGGGCCACGAGGCGTTTACCGCCATGCGCGCCAGAGGCGCCCGCGCGACCGACGTGGTCATCCTCGTCGTCGCCGCCGACGATGCGGTCATGCCGCAGACGCGCGAGGCGATCAACCACGCCCAGGCCGCCGACGTGCCCATCGTCGTGGCGATCAACAAGATGGACCTCCCCGAGGCCGACGAGCAGCGCGTCATGCAGCAGCTCGCTGAAGAAAACGTCCTCGTCGAGCAGTACGGCGGGGAGGTGCAGTGCGCGCTCGTCTCCGCAGAGACTGGAGAGGGCATCGACGACCTTCTGGAAAAGGTCGCTCTCGAATCCGAACTACACGAGCTCAGGGCCAATCCCGAGCGCGTCGGCAGCGGGGTCGTCATCGAAAGCCACCTCGAAAAGGGGCGCGGCAACGTCGTCACGGCGCTCATCAAAAACGGCACGCTCCGCATCGGCGACGCCTTCGTGGCCGGCATTCACTCGGGGCGCGTGCGAGCGATGTTTAACGAAAAAGATCAGCGCATCGAGGAGGTCGGCCCATCAGAGCCGGCGCTGATCCTCGGCTCGAACGGCGGCCCCGAGGTGGGCGACCAGTTCGTCGTCTTCGAGGACGAATCCGAAGCGCGTGACGTCGCGCAGCAGCGCCAGCAGATCCACCGGGAGCAGCGTCTGCGCCAGAAGAGCCACATCACGCTCGACGAGATTGGCCGCCGCCTGGCGCTGGGCGAGTTTCACGAGCTCAACCTCGTCATCAAAGGCGACGTGAGCGGGTCGGTCGAAGCCCTCTCGGACGCGCTCCTCGAGCTGCGCACCGAGGAGGTCACCGTCAACGTGGTGCACTCCGGCGCCGGCGCCATCACCGAGAGCGACGTGATGCTCGCCGCCGCCTCCGACGCGGTGATCGTCGGCTTTCAGGTGCGGCCGACCACCGGCGCGCGCTCGCTGGCGAAGCAGGAAGAGATCGACATTCGCACCTACTCGGTCATCTACGACGCCATCGAAGAGGTGCGCGACGCGCTGGAAGGGATGCTTTCTCCCGAGAAGCGCGAAGAGACGGTCGGCTCCGCCGAGGTGCGCCAGACGTTCCAGGTGCCCGGCGTGGGCACCGTCGCCGGCTGCCGCGTCACCGAGGGCCGCATCCACCGCAACGACCGCATCCGCGTGGTGCGCGACGGCGTGGTGGTCTACGAAGGGCGACTGGGCAGCCTCAAGCACCACCAAGACGACGTGCGCGAGATCCAGAGCGGGTACGAGTGCGGCCTCTCCGTCGAGAACTTCGACGACATCAAGATCGGCGACGAGTTGGAGACCTACCGCATCGAGGAGATCGCCCGCACGCTCGAAGAGGTGTAGGTCCTGGGACGCTCGTTTCACTCGCTCGTTGGTCTTGGTTCTTCGTTTTCCGGCTGGGAACCAAGACCCAGAACCGAAGATCCAAGTCCCAACCGATGAGTATTCGCACCGAGCGCGTGGCCGAGCTGGTCCAGCAGGAAGTGGCCAAGATTCTCCAGCGCGACTACTCCGACCGCCTGCAGCCGCTGGTCACGATCACCGACGCGCGCGTGACGCCGGACCTCTCGATTGCCTACCTCTACGCCAGCGTGCTGGGGGACGAAAAGGCGCAGCGCGAGGCGGCCTTCCGTCACCTCGAAGAACTCGCCCCGGAGGTGCGCGAGAAACTGGCCTCGCAGATCCGCCACCAGCTTCGCATCGTGCCGGAGCTGAAGTTCTTCCTCGACGAGACGCACCAGCGCGTCGAACGGCTCAACACGCTCTTCGACCGCATCGAGGAAGAGCGCGAGCGACGCGGCGACGGCGGGGAGGCGACGGGTGAACAGCAGCAGCAGCAGAAAGAAAGGGAGTCGTGACGCCTTCGTGATGCCGCCGGCGGATGAGCGTGGGTTCGCCCCGCAGTTAGTCCGTTATTGCAAAAGAAGATCCCGGATAGGCGCTAAGTACACCCACGGAGCGCGTCGCTGAATTGCCAATCGACCTTCGCCCATCGCAATGCGGCGCGAGATTCGCCCAAACCAGATCGCGCGCGACCCCGCTTCGGTCGTCACCGTCGGCACCTTCGACGGCGTGCACGTCGGGCACCAGGCGGTCGTGCGCTACCTGATCGAGCGCGCCGAGGCGCAGGACGGGCCCGCGACGGTGCTTTCCTTCGACCCGCACCCGCGTACGGTGCTGACCGGGGAAGAGGTGCCGCTCCTGACGACCCCTGCCGAACGCGCCGACCTGCTCGAGGATCTGGGGCTGGACCGCTTCGTCCTGATGCCGTTCACGGAGGAATTTTCCCAAATCGAAGCCCCCGACTACGTGCGCGACGTGCTCGTCGGGCAGGTGGGGATGCAGGAAATCGTCATCGGCTACGACCACGGCTTCGGCAAGGGGCGCGCCGGCGACGCGGATCTTTTGAAAAAAATGGCGCCGGAGTACGACTTTGCGGTGGACGTAATCAGCGCGCAGAACGTCGAGGGCTACGGCGTAGCCGGCTCCAGTGCGGTGCGGCGCGTGCTCGCCGAGGAGGGCGACGCCCGGCAAGCCGAAGCGACGCTGGGCCGCCCCTACGCCGTCAGCGGCGTCGTGGAACGAGGAGCGGGGCGCGGCCAAGAAATTGGTTTTCCCACCGCCAACGTGCACCCCGGCGACGCGCGCAAGCTGGTTCCGAAAGTCGGCGTCTACGCCGCGCGCGTCGTGCTGGAAGGCGAAACGGAGCGTCGTCCGGCCATGGTTAACATCGGTCGCCGCCCGACCTTCGACGAGGACGAGGTGCGACTGGAGGCGCACCTGATCGGCTTCGAAGGCGACCTGTACGGGCGGCAGGTTCGCGTGGAATTTGCGCAAAGACTCCGCGGCGAGCGGCGCTTCGACGGTCCCGATGCGCTCGCCGAGCAACTTTCCCGTGACGAGGCCCGTTGCAAAGAAGTGCTTTCTAAACGCGCTCCCATTTCGGCAGCGAAGTGAAAGACCCCTTGCGAGTCATGCCCTTGTGGTAGAAGGGCTTTCAGGTTGCATTACGTCATCATCCCCCACCCCCATGATTTCAACTGAAGAAAAACGCGATCTCGTCCGCGAATACGGCGAAGACGAAAACGACACCGGCGCCAGTGAGGTGCAAATCGCCATCTTCACCCGGCGCATCGAGCATCTCACCGAGCACCTCGACGAGCATCCCAACGACGAATCCACACGGCGCGGCCTCCTGAAACTCGTCGGCAAACGCCGGCGGCTCCTGAACTATCTGATGGACCGCGACATCGAGCGCTACCGCACCATCATCGACCAGTTGGGGCTGCGCAAGTAACCCCTTCTCTGGGCGGCTCTCCGCACGCGCTGCAGAGGCCGCCTTTTGCATGTTCACCCCTCTTCTGCTGACCGAAGCCGATCCCCGACGCTATGCACGACACGATTGACCTGACCTCCTCCGAGTCCGAAGAAGAATCCGCTGCGTCCTCCAACGGCGCGCCGACGGCTGTGCCCGGCGCCGGGCCCGAGGCCACCGTCGAAACGGTCGAGTTTACCGAAGGCCGCGAGCTTTCGATGGAAACGGGCCGCCTGGCCAAGCAGGCCAACGGCGCGGTCATGGTGCGCCAGGGCGAGACGATGGTGCTCTGCACGGCTACCCTCGACGACGAGCCGAACGAAGGCAAGCACTTTTTCCCGCTCACCGTCGATTACCGCGAGAAATTCGCCTCCGCCGGCAAGATTCCGGGCGGCTTCATCAAGCGTGAAGGGCGTCCCACCGACAAGGAAACGCTCACCGCGCGTCTCGTCGACCGCGCCATTCGCCCGCTCTTTCCCGACGGCTTCTACAACAGCACGCACGTCGTCTGCTTCGTCTACAGCGCCGACGACGAGCACGACGCCGACGTGCTGGCGGGCCTGGGCGCCAGCGCCGCGCTCCTGAAGGCGGGCGCGCCCT
Organism: Bacteroidetes bacterium SW_4_67_19; assembly: GCA_003023275.1. Taxonomy (GTDB): domain Bacteria; phylum Bacteroidota; class Rhodothermia; order Rhodothermales; family Salinibacteraceae; genus QS-8-64-10. Next base: position 2,759 of record PXTX01000096.1, on the reverse strand, counting down.
ACGACGGCCCCTTCGCGGAGGTGCGTGTAGGCCGCGTGGACGGCGAGGTGATCGTCAACCCGACGTTCGAGCAGCGCGAGCAGAGCGACCTCGACCTCGTCGTGGCGGGCAAGGAGGACGAGCTTACGATGGTCGAGGGCGAGATGGACGAGATCTCTGAGGAGGAGATGGTCGACGCGCTCGACACCGCGCACGAGTCCATCAAAAAACTCTGCCGCGCGCAGGAGCAGTTCGTCGAAAAGGCGGGCGGCCCCGGCGAGTATGAGTACGAAACCTTCACCACGCCCGACGCGCTGGTCGACCAGGTGCGCGACGCGGCCTGGGACCGGATGGAGGACCACATTCGCTCCGATTACGAAAAAGACCAGTTCTACGACGGCGTCAGCCAGATCAAAGACGAGGTGGCCGACGAGATGCTGGGGGAGGCTGACGAGACCGACGAGGGCTACACGCGCGACCAGATCCGCGATGCGGTCGGCGATATCGAGAGCGAAGTCCTGCGCGAACTGATCCTCTCCGAGGGGAAGCGCCTTGACGGGCGCGGTCCCGAGGACGTGCGCTCGATCTGGACGGAGGCCGGCTACCTGCCGCGCGTCCACGGCTCGGCGCTCTTTACGCGCGGCGAGACGCAGGTGCTCGGTTCGGTGGCGATGGGCACCAGCCAGGACATGCAGCCCGTCGACGAGGTCTTCGAAGACGAGGACAAGCCCTTCTTCCTGCACTACCGCTTTCCGCCGTTCTGCGTGGGGGAGGCCGGCTTTCTGCGCGGTCCCAAGCGCCGCGAGATCGGCCACGGGATGCTCGCGGAGCGCGCCCTCGACCCCGTCGTGCCCAGCCAGGAAGAGTTTCCCTACACGATGCGCCTCAACGCCGAGGTGCTCGAATCCAACGGTTCGTCCTCGATGGCGAGCGTCTGTGCCAGCACGATGGCGATGATGGACGCGGGCGTCCCGATCGAGCGCCCGGTCGCGGGCGTGGCGATGGGGCTCGTCAGCGACGGGGAGCGCACGCAGATCCTGACCGACATCCTCGGCACCGAGGACCACGTCGGCGACATGGACTTCAAGCTCACCGGCACGCGCGAAGGCATCACCGCCTGCCAGATGGACATCAAGATCGCGGGCCTGCCGCGCGAGCTGATGCTGAAGGCGCTGAATCGGGCGCGCTCGGCCCGCGAGCACATTCTGGGCAAGATGGAAGAAACCATCGGCGCCCCGCGCGAGGAGATGAGCCCGTACGCGCCGCGCCTCACCCGCATCACCATCGACGCCGACCACATCGGCGACGTGATCGGGCCGGGCGGGAAGGTCATCAAGGGCCTGCAGAGCGAGACCAACACCGAGATCACCGTCAACGACGAGGGCGGCGTCGGCGAGGTCATCGTGGCGGCCACCAACCAGCGCGACGCGCAGGCGGCCCTCGACAAAATCAAGCAGATCGTCGCCGAGCCGGAGGAGGGCACGATCTACGAGGGCACGGTGCGCAAGATCGTTGGCTTCGGCGCGTTCGTGGAGATCATGCCGGGCAAAGACGGCCTGCTGCACATCAGCGAGATCGACCACGGCTACGTCGAGGAGGTCGAGGACTACCTCTCGGTGGGCGACCGCATCGAAGTGAAGCTGCTGGAGGTGCGCGGCGACGGCAAGCTGCGCCTCTCGCGCAAGCCGCTGCTGGACGGGGAAGGGCAAGGCTGACCGGACGCGCTCGAACCGCAGCAATGCAAAAGAGGCGAGCGCTCATCTGCGCAGGTGGGCGCTCGCTTTTATTTTTGCGGGACAGTTTGTCTATTATTGCATCGTCCGCGGCTTTCTTCAATCAGGAGAAGACGCTACCGAACGCTTTCTCGTCTTCCATCGCGTCGAGGATCGGGCACTCGCTCGTCGGCCCCGTCCCGCCGGCGCACGTCTCCACCAGCGATGCGAGCGCGCGTCGGATGCGGCGAAGGTCCGCGATCTTCTCTTCCACGTCGGCGACCTTTTCCTCCGCGCGCGCCTTCACGTCCTGGCAAGTCGCCTCCGGCCCGGCGCGCAGCTCGAGGAGGCTTTTGATCTGCTCGAGCGTAAACCCCAGTTCCTTCGCGCGCCCGATGAAGCGCAGGCGGCGCACGTAGTTTTCGTCGTAGAGGCGATAACCAGAAGCCGAGCGCGGCGGGTCGGGGATCAAGCCGCGCTCTTCGTAGTAGCGCAGCGTTTCGGGGTTCACGGCGGCGCGCTCGGCGACTTCGCTTCGGGTCATGCCGTCCATCGAAGCAGAGGGGGTTGCTTAAAAAGAAGGGCGAGGGCGTTCAGAAAGGATGCGGAAACGCTCCGGCGAGCCACAGGCTCAGTGCCGGCAGGAGCGTGATTTGCGCGACGGGGGCCAGCCCCACGGCTTCCCCGCCGAGGCGCAACGTCGGCATCGCCGGGCGGTAGTTCCAAATCCGGAGCCGCCGCGCGGCCCACTCAAAAAAGAGGCTCGCCGTGAAGCTCAGCCCCAGAAGAAGAGCCCACCCGGCAGTGGACGGCGGAACGACGGCATCGCTGCCGGTCAGAAGGGCCACCAGCGCGGCGAGTCCTCCCACGATGAGCACGTCCCCGAGCGTGGCGGCCAGCGGCCACAAGAGGCGCTCTCCCCACGACCACCGCTCCGGGCAGGTGTAGAGCGGGCGAAGCTGCGCGTACTCCCACGCGCCGTTGAGGGCGAACGCGTAGAGCGCCGCCGCGTCGAGAAAGGAAAGCGCAAATGGGCTCGCGGCGCTCATCGGGGCGGAGAGGGCTCTT
>PXTX01000095.1 GCA_003023275.1 Bacteroidetes bacterium SW_4_67_19 | reverse complement strand
ATACTGCTTCCAGCGTAAACCTTCCAGGTTCCGAAATCGGGAAGGGTGCTATTGCGACCCTAATTTTGCAATTCGTTCTTTTCAGGGCAGGACGATTTCGCACAAGCGCCCCCTTTCGGAGCAGAGCGCGTGGGCGTGACGCTGGAGAGGCTGCCTCCCGAGCCGGGAAGCAGCCTCTCGTCGTTGTAGAAAAGGCGGGACGTGCCGGTCTGTAAGCCGAATTCGGTCTGCCCGCCCCGGCGCCGCCGAGGTCGCCGGGCGCGGGGAGCGCGATCATCTATCTATGGACGGCCGTCGCCGGCCGCCTCGAGCGGCCTACCCGCATTGCAACGCTGGAAACGAGCGTTTCGGTGGGCTGCCCTATCCGGCGCAGCGCCGGTGCAATGCTGCTGGGCCTTGCGCCCCGTGGGGTTTGCCGGGCCGCGCACGTCACCGCGCACGCCGGTGCGCTCTTACCGCACCCTTGCACCCTTACCTGTGCCCGTCGGCTGTCGCCAGCCGGCGAGCCATCGGCGGTCTGCTTTCTGTGGCACGAGCCGTCGCTTCCACGAAGGCCATGCCTTCCGAAGGCCATGCCTTCGCGCAAGCGCCTTCCCGTTAGGTGGAAAGTGGAAGGTTCGTTGGAGGGACCCCTTCACCCGTCCACCTTAAACCGTCATGTCCTCGACGGTTTCCTCGTAGAGTTCTTTGTCGACGATGATGCGGCCGTCGTGCTCGCTGACGATGATGCGGTTGCGCTGGCGAATCTCGACCTGGCGCTGCGGGGGGACGGCAAAGCCGGCGGCGGCCCCGCGCTCCAGCGGCACCACGGCGCGCCCGTCGCGCAGGCGGTCGCGCAGGCGCTGGTAGGCGCGCAGGTACCGTTCGCCGACTTCTTGCTCGGCTTCCTCACGGATCTCTTCGAGGCGCTTTTGCTCCTGCTCGGTGTCTTCGAGGACCGAATCCAGTTCCTCGCGCTTCTCCTCGAGCAAGTCTTCCAGGTCTTCGAGGCGCTCTTCGGTTTCCTCGATGTCCTTCTCGCGCTGCTCGGTCGTTTCCTCGGCCTCCTCGATCTTGGTGCGCGCGTCGGCGATGCGCTCCTTTTGCGTCTCGATCTCCTTGGTGAGCGCGTCGTACTCGCGGTTGTTGCGCACCTGGAGCTGCTGGTCCTCGTACTTTTCGATCATCGACTCGGCTTCCTTGATGTCGACCTCGGCCTGGTGAGCGGCCACCTCCTGTTCTTTGCGCTCGGTTTCGTACTTGTCCAGGCGCGTCTGGAGGCCGGCCTCTTCATCTTCGAGATCCTGAATTTCCTCCGGCAGGTTGCCGCGCAACGTGCGGATCTGGTCGATGCGGTTGTCGATGTGTTGCAGGCGAATCAACGCGCGCAACTGGTCGGCCGTGGAGACGTTTTCTTTGGTGGCGGGCATAATGCTTTCGCGGTTTGGGGTTGGGGATTTCGAGTTTCGGGTTTTTTTGGTCTCGAAGGCAAGTCGGGGACGAGCGTGCACATTCGTAGCGAACGAGCCGGCGAAGGGCAGGTTCGGTGTCGTCAGGGCAGGCGGTTTTCATTTCATGCGAAAATGCGCGGGGCGTTTGGCGTAGAGCGCTTGGCGTGGTTTCGAGGCCGCGCCTTTGCCGCCCGAAAAACGCCACGCGCCCCGTCCTTCCTGGAGCGCCCCGCGCTACGCTCCTCGCGCAAACGTCCGCATCGGGCTGGTGCGCGTCTCGGTGACCCGCCAGTCGGCGGCGGGGAACTGCTCGGCGAGCACATCGCGCAGGAGGCGTTCGGTAATGGCTTCGGTTTCGTAGTGGCCGGCGTCGACGAAGGCCATGCGCGCGGCGCCGTCCTCGGCACGGAGCACTTCGAAGAACTCGTGATACGTCACGTCGGCGGTGACGTAGGCGTCGGCGCCGGCGGCGAGGGCCTGCCCGACGAAGTCACTGCCCGCCCCGCCGCAGACGGCCACGCGTTCGACGGGGGCGTCCTCATCGGGGCCGGCGTAGCGGAGGCTCCCGGCGCCGAGCGCGTCGGCGGTGCGCTCCAGGAAGGACGAGAGCGGTTCCGGCTCCGGCAGCCGCCCGAGCGCGCCGAGGCCCGCCTGCGCGGTGGCGCCTTCGACCGGGTACACGTCGTGGGCGACCTCTTCGTAGGGATGCGCCTCGGTCATCGCCGCGCGCACGTCGGCGAGGCGCCAGCGCTCGACCTGCACTTCGAGGCGCACCTCGTCGGCGGCTTCGAGCGTGCCGGCGGGCGTGTCGGTGAACGGATCGGCCCCCTCGCCGGGGCGAAAGAAGCCCGTGCCGTCCGATTCGAAAGCGCACGCCTCGTAGTCGCCGATGTGCCCGGCGCCCGCGTCGGCCATCGCGCGGTGCACGGGGCGGGCGTGCTGCTGGGGGACGAAGACGACCAGCTTGCGCAGGGCGTCGTCCATCTGCCCGAGAAAGCCGACGTCGTTGAGCCCGAGCTGCTCCGCGAGCGCGAACGAGACGCCGCCAGGGGCCGCGTCGAGGTTCGTGTGGGCGGCGTAGAGCGCGACGCCTGCCTCGGCGGTGCGCAGCGCCAGCTCGCTCACGAAGTCGCCGCCGGCGGTGAGGCGGTCCAGCGGCCGAAAGAGCAGCGGATGGTGCGTCACGACGAGCTGGGCGTTCGTTTCTTTCGCCTCCTCGAGCACGCCGGGCGTCATGTCGAGCGCCGTGAGGCCGCGGTCGACGGCGCGCGCCGGGTCGCCGATCTGGAGGCCGACGTTGTCGTTTTTCAGGTCGTCCCGTTTCGAGTGGATAAAAACGGACGTTCACAACCCGTAGGGCACGATACATCGTGTCCGAAAGAAGCAACGCACCTGCGGAAAGAAACTCACGCCTCCGCGCGTTCCTGCCTGGCCGTGCGCAGCCCTTCCGCTTCGTCCACCCACAGAAGCAGCGCCGCGCCGACGGCGAAGAACGCCAGCACCGACGCCACGCCCGCGCGCTGCGTCCCGAAGAGCGCCGTCATCCAGCCGAAGAGGGCCGGCCCGGCGAAGGCGGTCGCTTTTCCGCTAAAAGCAAAAAAACCGAAGAACTCGCCTTTCTTGTCCGGGGGCGTGAAGCGGCCCAGCAGGGACCGGCTGGCCGACTGGTTCGGTCCCACGAACAGCCCAATGAGCGCCCCGGCGACCCAGAGCCACGCCTTCGACGGCGCCACGAGCGCCGTCAGCGTCGCCCCCCCCAGCCCCGCCACGCTGATCAGAAGCGTGCGCTTGCCGCCGAGGTGGTCGTCGACGAAGCCGAAGACGAAGGCGCCGAGGCCCGCCGCCACGTTCAAGGCAATGCCGAAGAGGAAAATTTCATTGAACGAAAAATCGAACGTGCCGCTGGCGTAGATCGCGCCGAAGCTGAAGATGGTCAGCAGCCCGTCGTTGTAGAAGAGGCGGGCGGCCAGGAGGCGCACGACTTGCCGGTAGCGCCGCACCGCGCGGAAGGTCTGCGCCAGCTCGCCGAAGCTGTTGCGGAACACCGCGCCGAAGGACGCGCCGGCCTGTGGCGCGCGGCTCGCCTCCGGCGCGAAGAGGAAAAGCGGCACGCTGAAGAGGGCGAACCACGCGGCCACGAGCAGGCAGGTAGCGCGCACGTTGGCCCCGCCGTCGGTGGAGAAGAGCAGCGGATCGTCCGGCGCGATCAGGGTGGCGTAGCCGAGGGCGAGCGCGCCGAGGCCGCCGGCGTAGCCGAGCGCCCACCCGTACCCGCTGATGCGCCCCATGCGGTCCTCCGAGGCGAGATCCGGCAGGAAAGCGTTGTAGAAGACGAAGGCCAGTTCGAAGGCGGTGTTGGCCAGAACGAAGAGCGCGAGCGCGGTCCATATCTGGCCCGTTTGCGGGAAAAAGAGCGCCGCCGTGGCGAGCACGGTGATCGTCGTGGCCGCGCCCAGAAAGGCCTTGCGCCGCCCGCTGCGGTCGGCCAGCGTGCCCAGCACCGGCGAGAGGAGCGCGATGAGAATCGCCGAGACGGTCACGGCGTTGCCCCAGAGGGCGGTGCCGGCCTCCTCGCTGGCGGCGATCTCCTGGGTGAAGTACGTCGAGTAGACGAACGTGATGACCAGCGTGTTGAAGGCCGAGTTGGCGAAGTCGTAGAGCGCCCAGCTGGCGACGGCGCGTCGGGAAGCAGCCACGTTGGGGCGTGGGAGCGTGGGAGAGAGGGGGCGTGGGAGAAGGTAGAAGCCAGCGCGGGGAAATGACAGCGGGTTTGGGCGCGTGGAGAGTGCAATCTAAAATCACGTGCTCGCTTGCCTCGCGGCGCGGGAGTGTGGGAGGGCGGGGGTTTCGGTTGGTCGCTCGTCCTGTGTACCTTTTGGCGTGCTGCTTCTTTGCTTTTACCTCATTCGACATGAGCGACTCCCATCGGTCCATCCCCCTCGACTTTACCGAGCGCCCGCCCGAGGAGATGCGCGCCCGCGCAGAGCGCTTCCTGCGCCTCATGCAGCAGCGCCGCTCGGTGCGCGCCTTTTCCGACCGCCCCGTGGCGCGTGTGCTCATCGAGCGCGCCCTTCGCACGGCCGGCACGGCCCCCAGCGGGGCGCATCGGCAGCCGTGGCGCTTCGTGGCAGTAGACGACCCCCAGATCAAGCGCGAGATCCGCGAGGTGGCCGAGGAGGAAGAGCGCAAAAGCTACGAAGAGCGCATGTCCGACGAGTGGCTCGAGGCGCTCGCGCCGCTGGGCACCGACTGGCGCAAGCCCTTTCTGGAGACGGCGCCCTGGCTGGTCGCCTGCTTTGCCGAAAGCTACGGGCGCACGGGCGACGGCGAGCGCGTCAAAAACTACTACGTGCAGGAAAGCTGCGGCATCGCGTGCGGGTTGTTCATCGCTGCGCTTCACCACATGGGGCTGGCGACGCTCACCCACACGCCCGCCCCGATGCGCTTCCTCGGCGAGCTCCTGGGCCGGCCCGACAACGAGCGCCCGTACATCCTTTTCCCCGTCGGCTACCCGGCGGAGGGGGCGGAGGTGCCCGACATCGAGCGCAAGCCGCTCGGCGAGATCGTGCAGTGGAACCGAGGCGACGGGAGCGACAGTTCGTAAAACGCCGGTCTCGTCCCCGTAGCTCAGTGGACAGAGCAGTGGCCTCCTAAGCCGCGCGTCGCAGGTTCGACTCCTGCCGGGGACGCTCCTCCAGCGCCGTATTACTGATACGTGGAAAAATATCTAAAGAAAAGGTCAGTATGTCTGTAATGCTATTATTGGAGGTTTTGGTGGGTTGTAGATGGTGGATAGAAGCGCAGCCGTTGACGATGGCGACAGCCA
>PXTX01000094.1 GCA_003023275.1 Bacteroidetes bacterium SW_4_67_19 | reverse complement strand
CGTCCCAGGCCGCAAGGAAACGAACGCGCGCCGGAGGAAGAGCAGCGGCTGACTCGCGCCGTCGAAGCGCTTATCTTCGCCGCCGACGAACCGCTCGGGGCCGGTCGCATCGCCGACGTGTTTGCCGAAGTCACGGGCCGCTCCGCGCCGGAGGCCGACGACATTTCCGAGGCGGTCGAGCGCATCAACGCCGCCTACGTGGAGGACGGCCGCCCCTTTCGGATCGAGGAGTGGGCCGGGGGCTTTCAGCTGGCCACCCACGAGGAATGGGCGCCGTTCATCAAGACGCTGCTGGCCGGGCCGCGCCAGCAGAGCCTCTCGCGCTCGCTGTCGGAGACGCTGGCGGTGGTGGCCTATCGCCAGCCGGTCACGCGCCCCGAGGTCGACTTCATCCGGGGCGTCAGCGCCGACTACGCGCTGCGCAAGCTCATGGAACTGGAGCTAATCGACGTGCAGGGCCGCAGCGACTCGCTGGGCCGCCCGCTCCTGTACGGCACGACCGAGCACTTCCTCGAAGAGTTCGGCCTCGCCGACCTCGACGATCTGCCGTCGCTCCGCGAGGTCGAAGAGCTGCTGGACGATCCCAACTTCAACGAAGAACGCGCCAAGCTGCTGCAACTGCGGCGCGAAGACGAGGCCGGCGGCGCAAACGGGCCGTCTGCCGGAAACGGCGAGTCTCTGGACGCAGAAGCGTCCGCCCGTGAAGCAGCATCTGCCCAATCGACGACCGGCGAGGAGGCCGGGCAGGACGAAGCGGAGCACGATAAAAAGAACGCTTCCACCGAGTCGTAGGGGCACGACCCGTCGTGCCCGCGCAAAAACACACGTCCCCCGATGTCCGATCGGAAAACCGAGCGCATTCCGCCCGAGGGGATGCGCATCAACAAGTACATCGCGCACTGCGGCGTCACCTCGCGACGCAAGGCCGACGGCCTCGTCGAGGAGGGGCGCGTGCGCCTCGACGGCGAGCGCGTAAGCGAGCACGGCGTGAAGGTGCAGCGCGGCGCCCGCGTCGAGGTGGACGGCACCCCGATCTCGCTCGACCCGTTCGCCTACTTTCTTCTCAACAAGGACAAGGACACCATCTCGACCACCGACGACCCGAAAGGCCGCGACACGGTGCTGGATCTGCTGGGCGTTTCGCAGGACGAAAAGGAGGGCCTTTTCCCCGTCGGCCGCCTCGACCGCAACACCACCGGCGCGCTGCTGCTCACCAATGACGGCGACCTGGCGCACCGCTTGATGCACCCGCGCTACGAGATCGAAAAGATCTACTTCGTGCGCACGCGAGAGAACGTCAAGCCGCACCAGATCGACGCGCTCCGCCGCGGCATCGAACTCGAAGACGGTTCCGCCGCTGCCGACCGGGCGGCCTACGCCGGCGACACCAAGAGCGAAATCGCCCTCTCGCTCCACGAGGGCCGCAACCGCCAGGTGCGCCGCATGATGGAAGCGCTGGGCCACGACGTGGTGCACCTGGAGCGCATCCGCTACGCCGGCCTCACCACCGAGGGCCTCCGCCGCGGCCAGTGGCGCCGCCTCGATGAGCGGGAGGTCGGCGCGCTGCACAAGCTGGTGAGCTTGTAACGGGCGATGGAGAAGGGGTTGCGTTTCGCAGCCGCCGCCTTTTTCCCCGAAGACCCTTCCCCCTTTCACTTTCCCCCTTTCCCCTTCAACCCGAAACCGCCATGCAGACCGAGCCCGACGTGCCGACCCGTCCGGAGCATTCGCAAACCAACGGCCAGTTTCAGGCCGACGACCGCATCCGCACCGTGGGCCTGACCTACGACGACGTGCTGCTGGTGCCCGCCCGCTCCGAGGTCATGCCGCGCGAGGTGGACACCGGGTCGCAGCTTACGCAAAACATCCGGCTGAACGTGCCGATCCTGTCGGCGGCGATGGACACGGTGACCGAGTCGGAACTGGCCATCGCCATTGCGCGCGAAGGCGGGGCAGGCGTCATTCACAAAAACATGACCATCATGCGCCAGGCCGCCGAGGTGCGCCGCGTCAAACGCTCGGAGAGCGGCATGATCCAGGACCCCATCACGCTCTCGCCGGAGAGCAGCGTCCGCGAGGCCGACGCCATGATGGCGCGTCACTCCATTGGCGGCATCCCGGTCGTGGACGACGACCGCCGCCTCGTCGGGATCGTCACCAACCGCGACCTGCGGTTCGAGACCAACGGCGACCGCGCGCTGCGCGACATGATGACCGTCGACGGCCTCGTGACCGTCGAGATGGGCACCACGCTGGAGCAAGCCGAGCAGATTCTCCAGGAGCACAAGATCGAAAAGCTGCCCGTCACCGACGAGGACGGGTACTTGCAGGGCCTCATCACGTTCAAAGACATTCAGAAAAAGAAGCAGTTTCCCAATGCCTGCAAGGACGAGCGCGGCCGACTGCGCGCCGGGGCCGCCGTGGGCGTGACCGACGACCTGCTGGAGCGCGTGGAGGCGCTGTCCTGAAGGCCGTCGGGCGCGTCGCCTCGCACTACCCGGACCTCGACATCGTGGCCGGCAACGTCGGCACCGCCGAGGGCACGCGCGCGCTCATCGACGCCGGCGCCGATGGCGTAAAGGCCGGAATTGGCCCGGGAAGTATATGCACCACGCGCGTCGTGGCCGGCGTCGGTGTGCCGCAGCTCACGGCGGTGCTGGAGTGCGCCGAGGCGGGAGCGAAGCGCGGCGTCCCCGTCATCGCCGACGGCGGCATCAAGCAGACGGGCGACATCCCGAAGGCCCTCGCCGCCGGCGCCGGGGCGGTGATGATCGGCTCGCTCTTCGCCAGCGTGGAGGAAAGCCCCGGCGAGACGGTCATCTACGAGGGGCGCAAGTACAAGACGTACCGCGGCATGGGCTCGGTCGGGGCGATGGAAGAGGGGGCGAAGGACCGCTACTTTCAGGACGACCAGGAGCAGTCGTTTCAGGACGTGGAAGACGACCTCGGCAAGCTCGTGCCGGAGGGCATCGAGGGGCGCGTTCCGTACAGCGGGATGCTCGGGGAGGTCGTCTACCAGATGACCGGCGGCCTGCGCGCGGCGATGGGGTACTGCGGCTGCCCGACGGTCGAGGAGTTGCGCGAGCGGGCGCAGTTCGTGCGCGTCACGGCGGCGGGGCAGCGCGAGAGCCACCCGCACGACGTGGAAGTCACGAAGGAGGCGCCCAATTACAGCCCCGCGAAGTAGCTCCTGCGCGAAGTAGCTCCTGCGCTGGACGGCGGCTGCGACCCGTGAATCGCAGCAGGCGCCCCAGTTGGAGCATGCAAGTTGGAGCGTGCAGAGGCGCGACGTACCGCGCCCATTTTGGCGCAAAAGATGTTATCCGTTATTGCAATGGACGATATTTCTGCCGTAGAAAGCAAAACCAGAGCGAAACCGCCATCGCGCCTCGACCGCCTTTGCGCCCTCTTCGACGAGCACGACGCCGACGCGGCGCTTCTCTCATCCCCATCGGACGTGCGCTGGGCCTGCGGGTTCACCGGCTCCAACGGGTTGCTTCTCGTCCGGGAGGGCGGCGTGGCGCACTTCATCACCGACGGGCGCTACCAGCAGCAGGCCGCCCGCGAGGTCGAAGGGGCCGAGGTGCACGTCACGCGCGGGGAGCTTATCGATTACGTCGCGGAGCAGGAGTTGCTGCAAGGCGGCGAGCGCGTCCTTTTTCAAAGCGGTCGCGTGACCGTCGCGCGGCTGGAGGAGTGGAAGGAGAAAGCGGAGCAGGTGGAATGGAACGCCGTGAGCGGCTTGATGAACGATCTGGTGGCAAAGAAAGACGAGAGCGAAATCGACAAACTAATTGCGGCACAGCGTCTTACCGAAGATGTGTTCGAGCATGTGACGAGCTCCGGATGGCGCGGGCGCACCGAGCGCGACCTCGCCGCCGAGATCGTCTACGAGCACCTGCGGCGCGGCGCCGACCGCATGGCCTTCGATCCCATCGTCGCCGGCGGGGGCAACGGCGCGCTCCCGCACGCCCGCGCCACCGACCGGCGCCTCCAGCAGGGCGATCTGGTCGTCGTAGACATCGGCGGCGTCGTGGACGGCTACGCCTCGGACATGACGCGCGTGGTGGCCGTCGGGGAGCCGGGCGAAGAGGTGCGCGCCGTGCACGCGGTCGTGCGGCGCGCGCAGGAAGCGGCTATCGAGGCGGCCCGGCCCGGCATGGAGAGCCAGGCGCTCGACGCGGTGGCGCGCGACGTGATCGAAGCGGCCGGCTACGGCGAGGAATTTCCGCACGGCCTGGGCCACGGTCTCGGTCTGCGCACGCACGAATGGCCCTCGGTCTCCTACCGGCGCGACTACACGCTGCCGGAGGGGGCCGCCTTGACCATCGAGCCGGGGGTGTACCTGCCGGGCCGCTTCGGCGTGCGCATCGAGGACACCGTGGTGCTCCGCGAGGACGGCGCCGAAAACCTGACGCAAGCCCCCAGGGAAATCGTCGTTTGCTGAATGGAAACGATCACCTGTCAGCGTTCTTCTGGGGATGGAAAGCGGACCGCCGATAGCTGCCGGCGGCTTCCACGCCCTTGCACAAGCGGCGTCGCGAGCCGTATATTTCATTTCCGTTGCACTTCTCCGGTTCGTCTTTCTTTGCGCCCGCCCATTGGCTCACCGTTACGCCCCGTCTTATCTCTCTTTTCACTTCTCGGCGGACGCTGCGGCCATGACTGACTCCGACTCTCGCGCCTCGCGGTGCTTCTTTTTCGCGTGGGCGTTTTCTCTGTTTGTGCTCGTGATGGCGTCGGCGGGGACGGCGCCCGCGGCGCACGCGCAGGCCGAACTGGTCGTCCGGCTCGAAGACGGGACCCGGAGCAGCGCGCTGGCGCGGACGTTGCGCGGCGGTCCCGGGGCGGCCCAGGCGCAGCAGCAGGCGGCAGCGCTCGACACGGCGCTCGCGCGTCTCATGCAGCGCGTCGGGCAGACGCGCCCGGTCTTTCGCTCGCCGGCGTCCGCGTCGGGCAGTGGCGCGCAGGCGCAGGCCGTGGGCGCGGCGCGCCAGCCCATTCCCGCCTACACGATCC
>PXTX01000093.1 GCA_003023275.1 Bacteroidetes bacterium SW_4_67_19 | reverse complement strand
GGTGTACAACGTTTTCACCAGCGAGCCGCTCTGGTGGTGGCTCGGCATCTGCTTCGTGCAGACCTTCGTGCTGATTCCCGGCATGATCTACTACTGGGGCAAAGGCGCGTACTGCGGCTGGATCTGCTCCTGCGGCGCGCTGGCGGAGACCCTCGGCGACCAGCACCGCGACAAAATGCCCCACGGCCCGGGTTGGAACAGGCTCAACTTGGCCGGGCAGGTCATCCTGGGGCTGGCGTTCGTGCTACTTTTCTTGCGCATCGTCGGGTGGATCTGGCCGGGCGGCTGGGCGGACACCGCATTTCAGGCCGCCCTCTACGGCGAAGTGCTGGGCCTTCAGCTCAACTACAGCTGGATGGTCGACGTGGTGCTGGCGGGGATGATCGGCTACGGGGTGTACTTCTGGCTGAGCGGGCGCTTCTGGTGCCGCTTCTTCTGCCCGCTGGCGGCGCTGATGCACGTCTACACCAAGTTCAGCCGCTTCCGCATCCTCGCGGACAAGAAAAAGTGCATTTCCTGCAACCAGTGCACGAGCGTCTGCCACCAGGGCATCGACGTGATGCACTACGCCCAGCGCGGTATCCCGATGGACGACCCGCAGTGCGTGCGCTGCTCCGCCTGCGTGGAGACGTGCCCGACGGGCGTGCTGGAGTTCGGCCAGGTGGACCCGCAGACCGAAGAGGTCATCGCCACCGACGATCTGGTCGCCTCGCTGACCCGCGCGCAGGAAGAAGCCGCTCGTGAAAACGGCCACGCCGGCGACGGGGCGCCCCCCGCCGGGAGCAGCTCGCCGATGACCGAGGGCAACCAGCACGTGGCGTGAGGAAGCCGCGAACCTGCGCCTCCTGCTTCGCTGTTGCCGACTGCCCGGCGAACGTCCTTCGCTTATCGGCAGCAACGCCTCCCAACACTTGCTTTGGGCTTTAAAAGACCGCCGTCTGCGGTCCGTCGTCCGTGGTCGAATCCACAAGCTCTGATTTGTCCACAAGCCCTGATTTGGATTCACTTACCGCCGCTTCAGCACGATCTCGTAGCCGTCGCCCGACGTGCGGATCTCGCCGTCGTCGTAGGTGAAGTCGGGCTCCTCGCCGAGCTGCTCGCGCAGCGCTTGGCGCAGCGCCTCGCCCTCTTCGCCAAAGTCGAAGGTCAAGCGTCCGTCCTCGGCCAGTTCGTAGGTCCCCTCGGCGCGCTCGTCGATGTCGTCTTGGCCGGGAAGGGGGGCCGTCGCTTCGACGTCGGCCACGACCGTGCCGTCCTCGTCGAAATTCATCGTGAGGGAGCCGTCGAAGTCCTCAATCACGTCAACCTCTCCGAATGGCTCGCGCGTGATGGTGAAGGTCGTCGCCTCGAACGTGCCGTCGAGCGTGGACGGGGCGTCGCCGCCGTCCCCATTGGAGTCACAGCCGGCGATGGTGAGCGCCAGCAGGCCGGTGGCGAGGAGCGCGAGAAAGGAAGGAAGGCGCTTCATAGAGCATCAAGGAAAAGGAGAGACCAGGACGTCCACGCGTAGCATGGAGCTGAAAGCCAACTGCTGAAGGCCGACCGCTAAAGAATGTACTGGCTCAAGTCGCGGTCCTGGGCGATGTCGCTGAGACGCTCGCGCACGTCCTCGGCGCCAATCTCGATGTGCTCCCCCGCGCGTTCATCGGGAACGGTGAAAAGAATTTCTTCCAGCAGCGTCGTCAGGATCGTGTGGAGGCGGCGCGCGCCGATGTTTTCGACCGAGTTGTTGACCTCGAAGGCGATCCGGGCGATCTCGCGCACCGCCTCGTCGGTGAAGGTGATCTCCACGTCCTCGCTCTGCAGGAGCGCCGCGTACTGCTTCAACAGGGCGTTCTTGGGCTGCTGGAGGATCTGGTAGAAGTCCTCCTCGTCGAGGTTGTTTAGCTCCACGCGGATCGGGAAGCGGCCCTGCATCTCGGGGATCAGGTCCGAGGGCTTCGAGACGTGAAAGGCGCCGGAGGCGATGAAGAGAATGTGGTCGGTCTGCACCATGCCGTGCTTGGTCTGCACGTTCGACCCCTCGACCACCGGCAGGAGGTCGCGCTGCACGCCCTGGCGGCTGACGCCCGGCCCGCTGCCGCCGCCCCCGCCGTCGCCGCGCGTGCGGGTGCCGCTGGCCACCTTGTCGATCTCGTCGACGAAGACGATCCCGTTCTGCTGCACGCGCTCCAGGGCGTCGTCGGTGACCTTGTCCATGTCGATCAGCTTCTGCGCCTCTTCCTGCGTCAACAGCTCGCGCGCCTCGGAGACCGGCAGGCGGCGTTTCTTTTTGCTGTCGCCGCCCATCTGTCCGAACATCTCCTGGAGATCCACGCCCATTTCCTCCATGCCCATCGGCCCGAAGACCTGCATCATCGAGGACTGGTCGGAGCTGACCTCGATTTCGATTTCGCGGTCCTCGAGGTCGCCGGCCTCCAGCTTGTCGCGGAACTTCGCGCGCGTGCGCTCGCGAAGGCTCTGCCCCTCGCCGCTCTCTTCGTCGCCGCTGCCCGCTTGCACCTGAAAGCCGGGGCCTTCGATGGGCGCGCCGCGCTGGTCGCCCTCGCCTTCACCGGAAGAGGAGGACTGCCCATTCTGCGCGGGCGGAATCAGAATGTCGAGGATGCGCTCGTTGGCCAGCTCGCGGGCGCGCTCCTGCACCTCCTCGGTGTGCTCCTCCTGCACCATGTTGATGGCGATGTCGGTGAGGTCGCGGATCATCGAGTCCACGTCGCGCCCCATGTAGCCGACCTCGGTAAACTTCGAGGCTTCCACCTTGATGAACGGGGCGCGCGCCAGCTTGGCGAGGCGGCGGGCGATCTCGGTCTTGCCCACCCCCGTCGGGCCAATCATAATGATGTTGTTGGGCATGATCTCGTCGCGCATTTCCTCCGGCGCGTGGCGGCGACGCCAGCGGTTGCGCAGAGCAATGGCGACGCTCTTTTTGGCGTCGTCCTGCCCGATGATGTATTCGTCGAGCTCCTCGACGATCTGGCGAGGCGTGAGGTTGTCGGTCATGAAAGCGTGATGCGTGATTCGCGATGCGCGAGGTTGCTGATTGACGAACGCCGAATGAAAAATCGAGCGTCAACGTGTTCGAAGGGGCATCCACCAGTAGGCGAGAAGTCGACGGAAGCGAACGGGCTACATCACGCAACACGGAATACGCCTCACGATCAGTAGCGGTCGGGGCCGCCTTCGTCGTACTCTTCGTACCCGTCGGTGGAGCGTTCGGAGGAAGCGGGGGCGCCGTCGCGGGCGTATTGCGAGCGCTCCGAGCGGCCGTAGAACTGCTCCTCCATTTCCTGCACGTCGGGGTGGCGACGGTCGACGATCAGGACGGTGTAGTCGTAGGGATAGCCGCGCCGCTTTTCGAGGCGAACGGCCCCGGCGTCCTCCAGGTCGCTGACGAGGGCCTTCGGGTCGAAGCGCTCGCCCAGCACGTCCGAGAGCTTGCGCAAAAGCGGAGTCAGGTACACCTCGTCGTACTGGCCGAAGTGTTCCTCGGCCACTTCGAGGGTGCGGAAAAGCATGTCGTCGTCGAGGCGCTCGTGATCCGCGGCGGGGGGCCGGCCATCGGCGCCGCGGCGGGCGGGCGTCTCGCCGTCCGGGAGCACGTCGCGGCGCGTCTCGTCGCTGAGGAGGTTGAGCACGTCCATGAACGCCTCGTCGCGCGGGTGGTCGCCGGGCGGCGGCGGGTCGATTGCGGCCACGAGCGCGTGAGCGCCGGTCCGCTGAATGGCCCGCACGAGCGGTCGAAAGGCACGGTCGCCGGTCATCAGGGCCGCGGTTTCGACGTCCGAGCGGCGGTGCAGGAACGCGGTCGCGTCCACCGAGAGTTGCACTTCGAGCGCGCATTCTTCGGAATCGGCCGGCGCAAAGCGCGGCTCGATGTCCTGCTCGTAAAGCTTCTGCAATAGCCCTTGCTTCTTCTCTCCCTTCCCAGCTGCTTCGAGGGCGCCGAAGTCGGCGTAGGCGGCGGCCAGCACCGTGTCGACGTCCCCTTCGTCAGCGAGGAAGCGGCGCAGCTCGCGGGCGGCTTCGGTGATGCAGGCCCCGGCGCGCTCCGGCGCATCGAGGCGTTCGGCGAGGCGCGCGTGCAGGTTGGGGTAGTCGATGAAAAGCGCGGCGCGCCGGGCCGACGGGCGCGTCTGGGGGGAGCGGGACATGGGGGCGAGCGGGGCTGTTGGTTTGGTGGTTTCTGTCTATTGCATAACACGTGACACGTTAAACGTTGCTCGTTTTACAACCCTACGCGTCACGCACTGCGGCGCGTCCGTTCTCTGCCGGTTCCTCTTCGCCGAGTTCGAGCACCGTCAGGTTATCGTTGGTGTAGATGCAGATGTCGGCGGCGATGGCAAGGCCTTCTTCGACCACCTCGCGCGGGGAGAGGTCACATTTGAGGAGCGCACGCGAGGCGGCCAGCGCGTAGGAGCCGCCCGAACCGATGGCGAGGATGTCGTCGTCGGGTTCGATCACGTCGCCCTGCCCGCTGATGAGCAAGAGGCGCTCGGGCCCGGCCACCGCCAGAAGCGCTTCGAGCTTGCGCAGGTACTTGTCGGTGCGCCAGTCTTTGGCCAGCTCCACGGCTCCGCGCGTGAGGTTGCCGCCGTACTGCTGGAGCTTTTCCTCGAAGCGCTCGAAGAGCGTAAAGGCGTCGGCCGTCGAACCGGCGAAGCCCGCCAGGATTTCGCCGTCGTAGAGCGAGCGCACCTTTTCGGCCTTGTGCTTCATGACGGTCTCTCCCATGGTGGCCTGCCCGTCAGAACCGAGGGCGACGCGCCCGCCGCGCCGCACCCCCAGCACGGTAGTGGCGTGCAGGTCGCCGCTGGACATCGGGCCGGAGGCGGCCCCGGCGGAGTCTTCAGAGGGGGCAATCAGCATGAAAAGGCAGGGGGAGCGAAAAACACCAGGGGGAAACGGAAAAAGCGTGGCCTATAAGACGAATCTCACGCCGAGGTGTTCGGCAGTTGGGTGTGAGAGTGCGGGCGTTCGGGAGTGTGGGAGTAGTCGAGCAAGCAAGCTCTCTTCGATCTACCATATAGCTCCGCAAAACGACATGCGCCCCCCCGTCCCCCCAACCTCCCGCACTCAAACCTCCCCCGCTGCCATGGCCTGCACGATGCGGTCTATCGCGTCGCGGGCCTCGTCGGTGTCGGCGGAGTAGTGGTTGGTCATGATGACGAAGACGAGCGGCTGCCCGCCGGCGGTGGTGACGTAGCCGCTGAGCGCACTCACGCCGCTGAGCGTACCCGTCTTGGCGCGCACGTTGGCCTCGGCGGGACCGCCCTTGAACCGGTATTCGAGCGTGCCGGTGCGCCCGCCGACGGCCAGGGCGCTGGTGAAGGCGTCGGCCACGTCGGGGTCGGGGTGCTGGCGCATGTACAAAAGCAGCGCGGCCGTCATGGTGGGCGTGACCATGTCGTAACGCGAAAGTCCCGAGCCGTCGGCCAGGCGGATGCGGCTGGTGTCCACGCCGGCAGCGCCGAAGGTGCGCAGCGCCGCTTCCACGCCCATCGCACCGGAGCCCGGGTCGGGGTCGTCGGGGTCGCCCTGCATCAGGGAGGCGACCGGGCGCTCCGCGCCGAGGGTGCGCAGGACCTGCTCGGCGTAGAGGTTCTGGCTCTCCTCCATCATCGTCTCGACGATTTTGGAAAGCGGGGCCGAGCGGTAGCGCGCCACCACGCGCGTGAACGGATCCTCGTAGGAGTAAGAACGGTCCTCGGGCAGGTGGTCGGCGTCGACCGCCGCGCCTTCCACCGAGATGCTGTTGCGTTCGAGCATGGTGCGCAGCACGTGCACGAAGTAGCCGGTGGGGTTGCCTACCGAGAGCTTTTCTTTCTGCGTGCCCCCCGGAAGGACGCGGCTCTCGACGTAGAGCGTGCGGTTGCCGGGCAGGCGCCGGTACTCCTCGTCCGCGTCGCTTCGCACGGTGAGCGAGCGGTTGACGGCGTTGACGTAGCCGGCCCGCAGCGGGTCCCAGGAAAGCACTGCCTTTTCGCCGACGTCTTGTCCGCGAGCGGTGAGCGTGATGAGATTCTCCGCAAAGGAAAGCCCGCTCAGCTCGGGAGCGTAGCGGTAGGGCAGGTCGTCCCAGGCCCAGCCGTGACCCAGCGGCGCGTCGGTGTGCACGTCGTCGTCGCCGAGGACCCGACCGGCGACGTGCTGGATGCCGGCGGCCCGGAGCGAGTCGACCCAGGCGCGAAAGACCTGGAGGCGGTCGTCGCGCTGCTCGTAGCCGCCGATGGTGGGGTCGCCGGAACCGCGCACGATCAGGTCGCCGCGCAGGGTGTCGTTCACGACCGGGCCCTGCCGGTAGAGGCGCGTAGTGAAACGGTAGTCGGGCCCGAGTTGGTCGAGGGCAGCAGCGGCGGTGTAGAGCTTGACGTTGGAGGCGGGCACGAAGCGTTTGCCGGCCTCGCGCTCGTAGTAAACGGCCCCCGTCGCGGCGTCGGCTACTTTGAGGCCCCAGAAGCCGTTTTGCAGCCCTTCCGTGTCAATCGTCTTTTGCACGACCTCCGCCAGCGGCGAGCGCTCCGCCAACTCCGCTTCTTCGGAGCGTTCCTGTGGCAGCGTCGGGGGCGCGTCAGAAACCTGCGCCCGTCCCGGAAGCGCACAGCAGAACGCAACAGCGTGAAGCACGCACGAAAAAACGAAGACGCGCAGCAATAAAAAGCGAGACGGGGACATCCTACGAAGGAACCTACTACGAAGGGAAAGACCAGAGATGGAGACCAACCAGCAGTGCTCCTCTGTTATGCAGCCGGCCCGAATCCAGTTTTCGACCGAGCGGAACGAAAGCGTATGACCTTCGGCCGCTGATAGCCGACCGCTTCAAAACGTCCGCTCTCAACGCAATCGCGTATCGCGGTAATCTTGCAACGTCGGTTTTCAACGCCGGGGACCACGTGAGCGTTTGGGCGTTACGGGATTTTGCACCCATTCCCGCTCCAACGGTCGCACATGCTCCCAACAAACCAGCTAAACGCGATTCTCCGTCTTCTCGCTGTGCTCTGGACGCTCGGCATCGCCCTCGCGCTGGCGTGGCCGCGCCCCGATTTGCCCTCGCTTCCCAGCACGTTCCCGCTCAACAAATTCGTGCACATCGCCCTCTTCGCCGGCTTCGGCCTGCTCTGGATGGGGGCGTTGCGCCCCGCGCTTCGCCGCCGGAGCGCCTGGGTCGCCGGAGCCGGGCTGCTCTTCGCCGTCGTCACCGAAGCGGGCCAGCACGTGCTGCCTTTCGGCCGCGCCGCCAGCGGGCTCGATGCCCTCGCCGACGCGGCGGGGCTGGCCCTCGGCGTCGGCGCCTTCTCCCTCGCCAGCCGCTGGCGGCGCAGCGCTTCGCCCTCTCCCGGTCAACAGCCCTCCCGCGACTGACCGCCCCCATTCTCGCCGCCGTTCTCGCCCCCGTTTTCGGGAACACTTGTTTTCAGGTTTATGTTAATGACAGTCCTTTCTTCGACGACTCCGCTCCCGGAGATCGGTTCCTCTCACCTCTCCCTCTGAAACGTCATGCCTTTGCAAAAAAAGGACGGCGCCAACCTGCGCAAGCGCTACCCGATCTACGTCGAAGTCGGCATGATCGCGGCGCTTCTCCTGCTCATCGGGGCCTTCCGCTTCCAGTGGGGAAGCGGCCCACAGAAGACCTTTCAGGTGCAGGAGCAGTCGACGGTCGACATCAAAGAAGTCAAGCAGACGAAACAGCAGAAGCAGCCGCCGCCGCCCCCGCGCCCGCCGGTGCCCATCGAGAAGCCCGACGACCAGGTGCTCGACAAGGAAAACCTCGATTTCGACGCCACGCTCGACCTGAGCGAGTCGCTTCAGAAAACGCAGAAGGAGACCGCTCCGCCCGAGCCGGACAAGGAGAAAGAGGAAGAGGAGGTCGTCGCCTTCGCCGTCATCGAGGAAAAGCCGCAGCTCAAAGGCGGCCAGGAGTGGATCTACGAACACATCGAGTACCCCAGCTTCGCCAAGAAGGCCAACATTCAGGGCACGGTCTTCCTCCAGTTCGTCGTCACCAAGACGGGCAACGTCAAGAACATCGAGGTGCTGCGCAGCCCGCACGAGGCGCTTTCCAAAGAAGCCATTCGGGTGATGAAGAAGGCGACGTTCACCCCCGGCAAGCAGCGCAAGGAGCCTGTCGAGGTGCGCATGTCCCAGCCCATTCGCTTCAAGCTTCAGTAAGCGCCTTTTGTTGAGCGTTCTGCTCTGAAGCCCTTTCGCAAACGCCCTGTCGGCCCTCGAAGCCGGCAGGGCGTTGCTATGGCTACGCTCCCTCTTCGCGCTGGTGGTGCTCGGCGTCTCCGCTTTCCCGACCGACGAGCACGTCCGTCGCCCGCCCCAGAAATAGGCCGTGGTCGAGCACGCCCGGCTGCCGGTCGAGCGCCTCGGCAAGCGCTTCTGGATCGGGGATCCCGGACGCGAAGCGCGCATCCACTACCCACAGCCCCTGGTCGGTGACGACGGGGCCGTCTTTGCCCTGCCCGGAGCGCAACTCGACCGCGCGGGCGCCGCGCGCTTCGAGCAGCCGCGTGACCGGCGCCAGCGCCATCGGCACGATCTCGACGGGCACGGGCGCCTGCTCGCCCAGCCGCTTCACGCGCTTCGAGTCGTCGAGGAGCACAGCGAAGCGCGTCGCCTCGGCGGCGACGATCTTCTCGCGCGTGTGTGCGGCGCCGCGCCCCTTGATGAGGTTCAGGGCGGGGTCCACCTCGTCGGCCCCGTCGAGGGCCAGGTCCAGGCCGCCGGCCTCGTCCAGCGCAGTGAGCGGAATCGCTTCCTCGCGCGCGCGCCGCTCAGCGGCAAAAGAGGTCGGCACGCCGGCCACGTCCTCGAGTTCACCGTTGCGGAGGCGCCGCCCGAGCGCGCGCAGGGCAAACGCCGTCGTCGAGCCGGTCCCCAGCCCCACGCGCATCCCGTCTTCGACGAGCGCGGCCCCCGCTTCGCCAGCGGCCTGTTTTGCTTCGTTCGCTTCGCCGGCCTTCGCTTCGCTCACTTCGGTTGCAGGTTGGAAAGGGGAAGGGGAACGTTCGTTCTCCCCGTCGAGATCGACACGTCGTGGGACATGTGAGCTATCGGAGCGCGAGCGCCGCCAACAACACCCCGCCGAAGACGAGCGCGATAACCGTTACCGCCGCCACCCCGCCGAGGGCCCACGTCCACGGAAAGGCCGCGCTGATGTCGAAGTACACAGCCACCCCGTTGCCGAAAAGCCCGCCGAGGGCGATCCCCAGCATCCCCCCGATCTGGCACAGGATGATCGCCTCGATCAGAAACTGGCGCATGATGTCGCGCCGCTTCGCGCCGACGGCCTTGCGAATCCCGATCTCGCGCGTGCGCTCCGTTACCGAGACGAGCATGATGTTCATGATGCCCACCCCCGCCGCCAGCAGCGAGATGAGCCCGATCCCGGCCCCGCCGGTGGTGAGCACGCGCGTAAAGCCGCCTACCTCTTCCTGAATCGTTGCATTCGACTCGATCTCGAAGTCGTTGGCCTCCCCCGGCGCGAGGCCGCGAATGACGCGCATGTGACTGATGATCTCCCGCTTGCCGGCGGCCATCCGCTCGAAGCCGGCGGTGCGCACGCTCAGCGAGCTGATGTTGCGGCCCTGCAGGCCGTAGGCGTTCGCCAGCGTCGAGATCGGCGCGACCACGCGGTTGTCGAAGCTCATGCCCAAAAATCCGCCCTTCTTTTCCAGCACACCGATCACCTGGAGCCGCACGCGCCCAATCGTGATCTCCTTGCCCAGCGGCGAGGCGTTGGGAAAGAGCACGTCGGCCACCTCCGACCCCAGCACCGCCACGTTGCGCGCGTACTGCACGTCCTGCGCCGTGATCGGACGGCCGCGCGCCAGCTCGCGGCCGAAGTTCGAGAGGAAGTGCTCGTCGCTGCCGTAGAGCCGGGTGCCGCCTTCCGTGGAGCGCCCCGCGTGGCGCACCTTCTCTCCGTACTCGAAGGCTTCCCGGAGGCTCACCGTTAGATCCGAGGAGGCGCGGCGCTTGAGGCGCTGGGCCTGCCGGTAGGTAATGTCGGGCGCGCCGCGATACTGCCCGCCCTCCCAGTCGCCCTTGCGCTCCACGCTGAACGTCGAACCGCCGTAGATCTGGAGCGACTCCTCGAAGTACACGTCGATCACCTCCACCGCCGTCACCGACGCGATCACCGCGAAGACGCCGATCACCATCCCCAGCAGCGTCAGCGCCGAGCGCAGCTTGTTGGCCCGCAGCGCCGAGAGAGCCGAACGCGTGGCTTCGACCAGATTCATAACGGCACAGAAGAAAGAGAAGAGCGCATTCACTCATAGCGCATTCACTCATACCGAAGCGCCTCGACCGGCTGGGCGCGGGCCGCCTGCCACGCCGGAGCCAGCCCGAAGAGCACCCCCACCGCCACGCACACCACGAACGCCAGCGCCACCGTCCCCAGCGGCAACGACGACGGAATGCCCGCCGCGCTGATGACCGGCGCCAGCCCAAAGGACACGCCCACGCCGATGGCTCCGCCGATCATGCAAATGATGATCGCCTCGATGAGAAACTGGAGCAAAATGGTGCGCCGCTTCGCGCCGACGGCCTTGCGCAACCCGATCTCGCCGGTGCGCTCCTTGACCGAGACGTACATGATGTTCATCACGCCGATGCCGCCCACCACCAGCGCCAACCCCGTCAAAAACAGCCCCGTGGCGTAAATGGCAAACTTTACCGAGGAGAACTGCTGCCGCACCGTGCCCTGCTCGACCAGCTCGAAGTTGTCTTCGGCCATCGGGTCCTGCCCGCGTGCGGTGCGCACGATGCCGGTCAGCTCGTCGACGGCGCGGTCCATCTGGCTCGTCTGGCCGACTTTCACCATCACCTCGATGGAGCGCCAGCGGCTGAGGCCGAAGAGCTTCTTGAACGTCGAAAAGGGGAGGACGATGCTTTCATCTGCCGAGTTGCTGCCGAAGAGGCCCGCCCCCTCGCGCTCGCGCACGCCGACGACCGTGCACACCTTGCCGCCGACGCGGATCTGCTTCTGCACCGGCGAGGCGACGGGAAACAGCTCGTCGGCGATGTCCACCCCGATCACGCAGACGTTCTTGGCCGACTGCTCGTCGGAGGCGGTCAGGAAGCGTCCGGCCTTCAGTTCGACGCCCTTGATGCGCCCAAAGGAGGGCGTCGAGCCGGTAATGTCGGCGTCGAGGGCGCGGTCGCCGCGGCGGGCGCGGCGGTCGGTGTCGGCGGTCGGCGCGACGGCGGTGGCATACTCGGAGCGCGCGTCGATCGTCTCGACGAGGTCTTCGCTGATGGGCGGACGCCCGGCGTACTTCCACCACTCGAAGCCGGGCCCGCGCGTGGCCGGGAAGCGCGTGACGTAGATCACGTCGGCCCCCAGCGAGGAGAGCGTCTTCTCGAACTGCCGGCTGATGCCGTTGAGCACGGTCGCCATCGAGGTCACCGCCGCGATCCCGATGATGATGCCCAGCGTGGTGAGCACCGAGCGCAGCTTGTTGGTCCACACCGCCCGCCCGGCGATGCGCAGCCCCTCGACGATTTCGAAGGCAATAGCGCGCAAGGGTACGTCGAGCGTTGCAGATGGGAAGCGAGCGATAGAGGCACGATATATCGTGCCCGATATCGTGCCCGTACTTCGATCCGGTTTTTCCGGTTACGCGACACGCCAACGCAAAGTTACGAACGCCTCGGCCCGAAGGCGGACCGCTAATGGCTGACGGCTGACAGCTCTTTTTCAAACCGCAGGCGATAGTCCTCGTAGCGGGCGCTGTACCCGGCGCGCGTGACGCGGAAGCCTTCGTCGAGGCCCAGCACCGTCATGCCGGGACCGGCGCCGCCAGTCCGGATGCACGCCGCCCTTGGCGCTGTAAAAGACCCGATCGCTCAGCCGGGAGCCGATCTTGAAGCCGACGGGGACGCCGCCTTCCCGAGCCTCCGCCAGCAGCATGATGAGGTCTTCGCGATCGAAAGAGTTGATAATGTGGTCCTCGCCGAAAATCTCGCGGTTGAGCGCGCGAATGAGGCCCAGCCGCTTCAGCCCGATCTCCACGACGCGCACGGGTCGGTTTTCGGTTTTCAGTGTTCGGTTTGCATCGGGGGCGCGCGGCATGTGCTGTTTCGGAGGCGTTTTGCTTTTGGTCCGGGTTGGTTGCAAGCGGTTTGGCCCGGACGGGCGCACCGGCAGGCTGAAAAACCTTCCCCTTTCAACCTTCAACCGATTCTTCGATCTGCTCGGGGTGTTCGTGTTCTTCGACCAGTTCGACGGGTTCGAGCACGTCCTCCGAAACGCCGTCGAGAAAGCGGCTCGGGTCGGTGAGGGTGCGGCCGCGGCCGCGCTGGTAGCGCACGCTCGGGTAGGAGATAAACAGCTGCTCCTTCGCGCGGGTGACCGCCACGTAGAGCAGGCGCAGTTCCTCGTCGAGCGCGGCGGGGGTGCCGAAGGCGTGACGCGAGGGCAGGTTCCCCTCCACGGCCTGAATGACGAACACCGCGCGAAACTCCAGCCCCTTGGCCGAATGGATCGTCGAGAGCACCAGCGGCGGCTCGTCGCTCTCGGGGGCCTCGTTTTCGCGCGCGGACCGTTCGATGGGATCGAGCGCGAGGTCTTCGAGAAAGCGCGTGCGGCGCTGGTAGTTCTCGGCCACCTCTGCGAAGTGCTTCAGGTCGCGCTGTCGCTTCGGGTGGTCCTCGGCGTGCTTCTCTTCGAGGATCGGCTCGTAGTACGCGATGACGGCCTCCACCTGCTCCGCAAGCTCCAGTTCGCCGCTCCGCAGGCGACGCAGCAGTTCCAGGAGGCGACTCAGCTTCGATCAGGTCCTTCGCCGTCTTGGGCCCGATCCCGCCGAGGAGCTGCAACGCGCGGTTCCAGGCAGCCGCGTCCTGCGGGTTCTCCGCCACCTTCAGGTGCGCGGTCACGTCCTTGATGTGTGCCGCCTCGCTGAGCTTCATCCCGCCGTACTTGACGAACGGCACGCCCGCGCGCCCCAGTTCGATCTCGACCTCGTAGGCGTTGTGGCCCGAGCGAAAGAGCACGGCCATGTCGTCGAGCGGCACGCCCTGCTCGCGCATTCGCAGCACCATCTGCGCCACGAAGCGCGCCTCGGTGCGGTCGTCGGCGGCGGGGACGAGGGCCGGCGGGTCGCCCTCCGCCTTGTCGGTGAAGAGCGCCTTGTCGTAGCTGCGGTGCGCCTCGTCGATCAGGCGATTGGCCAGATCGAGAATCGGCTGCGTGGAGCGGTAATTTTGCTCCAGCTTGAGGACCTCGGCCCCGTCGTACTGGTCGGGAAAGCGGAAGATGTTGCGGAAGTCGGCCCCGCGAAAGCGGTAGATGCTCTGCGCGTCGTCGCCGACGGCGGTGACGTTGCCATGCGCGCTGGCGAACTGCTGGACGAGATCGGCCTGGAGCGGGTTGGTGTCCTGGTACTCGTCGACGAGGACGTGGCGGCAGCCGGCGGCGACTTCGTTGCGCACGTCGTCATGGTTGCGAAAGAGTTCGAGCGTGCGCGCCAGCAGGTCGTCGAAGTCCATTAGGCCGTGGCGGCGCTTGTAGGCGGCGTACTGGCGCTGCAGTTCGCGCAGCTCGCGCTCGAAGTGGGCGAACTGCGGGTACTTCTCCTCCAGCGCCTCTTCGAGGTCCATCCGCCGGTTCGTGCAGGCGGAAAAGAGACGGTAGAGCGCCTTTTTGCCGGGAAAGCGCTCCTCGCCCTTGTGGTAATCGCCGGCGGCGCGCAGGACGCTGCACACGTCGGCCGCGTCGGCGCTGTCGAGCACGGTAAAGCGGCGCGGAAAGCCGATCTTGGGCGCGTACCGGCGCAGCAGGCGCAGGCAGTGCGCGTGAAAGGTGCCGCCCTCGGCGCGCCGGCAGCGCTCGCCGTCCAGGAGCGCGGCGGCGCGCGTTTTCATCTCGCGCGCGGCGCGACGCGTGAACGTCAGGAGCACGAGGTCTTCGGGTCGCGCGCCGGTCTCGACGAGGTAGGCGAGGCGGTAGATGAGCGTGCGCGTCTTGCCGGTGCCCGCCCCGGCGACCACCAGGAGCGGCCCGCCCGGCGCCGTCGCAGCGGCGCGCTGCTGGGCGTTGAGGTCCGCCGCGTAGTCGACCTGCAGGTCGCTCAGGTCCGCGCCGTCGTCGCTGCGGACGGAGGCCGGGGCCGAGAGGGTGATGCGACGCGCCATTGGGGCTGGTGGATAGTGGGTGGTAGATGGTAGATGGAGTTCGGCCCGCTGCCGTCGCCGGCAACCTGAACACCATTCACCATCCACCATCGACCATCGAGCGAGCGAAACGAGCGAACCATTCACGATTCCCGGTCGCTGCTCTTTGAAAACCGTCCGCGCGGGGGCTTGATCCAGTCGGACGATTTGTAAAAACCGCTGCTGGAACCGGCGCGGCGGGCTGCTGCTTTATAGATGTTGGTCACCTGTCACCTCGGCGCTCTTTCCCTTTCGCCCGCCTGCCTCTTCGTCACTCATGGGAAAAGTTATCGCAGTTGCCAACCAAAAAGGCGGCGTCGGCAAGACCACCACCTCCATCAACCTGGCCGCCTCGCTGGCCGCCGCCGAGCACCCGACCCTCTTGATGGACATCGACCCGCAGGCCAACTGCACCTCCGGGGTCGGGATCGAGCCCAAGACGGTCGCCTCCTCGACCTACGAGGTCATGATCGGCGACGTGCCCGCCGACGACGCGGTGCGCTCCACCGAGATGCCCTTCCTCGACGTGGTCCCCAGCCACATCAACCTCGTCGGCGCAGAGATCGAAATGATCGACGTGGCCGAGCGGGAACGCATTCTCAAAAAAGCCCTCCGCCGCGAGCGGCGCAAGTACGACTTCGTCGTGATCGACTGCCCGCCGTCGCTGGGCCTCTTGACGCTCAACTCGCTGACCGCCGCCAATTCGGTCATCATCCCGGTGCAGGCGGAGTACTTCGCCCTCGAAGGACTGGGGCAGCTCCTCAACACCATCAAGATCGTGCGCCAGCATCTCAACCCCGACCTGGAGATCGAGGGCGTGCTCCTCACGATGTTCGACACGCGCCTGCGCCTGTCCAACCAGATCGCCCAGGAGGTGCGCCGCTACTTCGGCGAGAAGGTGTTCGACGTAATCGTGCAACGCAACGTGCGCCTCGGGGAAGCGCCCTCCTTCGGCAAGCCGGCCCTGCTTTACGACGCCAAGAGCAAAGGCGCCAAAAACTACATGTCCCTCGCGCGCGAAGTCATCGACCGCAACGAGCGCTACATCGACGCCGACGGCCCCGTCGACGACGCCTTCCGCTCGGATTCCGATGCGGGAAAGGCTTCTTCCGAACGAGACGCTCCGGAACGCGGCGAGCGCTCGGCGCGGCAAGACGCGACGGACGCGGGCAACGGCCGTCCCCCCCAGAGCGGCGGCAGCGGCGACGAAGACGAGCCTCGCG
>PXTX01000092.1 GCA_003023275.1 Bacteroidetes bacterium SW_4_67_19 | reverse complement strand
GGTTGCCCTCCAGCGCGTTGATAATAAAGTACAAGAGCGGGGCCATGAGCGCGCGCGCCATCGGCTCGATGCTCACGAAGGCCACCAGCGCCACGACCGAGACGCCCACCGCTGCGCCCAGGTACGGCACGAAGTTCAAAAGCCCCACCATCACGCCCCAGAGGGCGGGATTGGGCATCCCCAGCAGGTAGAGAATCGTGCCGACGACGGTGCCGAGGACGGCGTTGATGACCGTGTAGGTCGCCAGGTAGGTCGAGAGGTCGCTTTCGGCGCTGCGGGCGATCTGGACGGCCACGCGCTTCTGGCGAAAGAGCGGGACCACGCGCACGAGCTTGCGCAGAAAGAGGTCGCCGGACGCCAGCAGGAAGTAGAGCAAAAAGAAGACCACCGCTGCGCTGACCAGGAAGCGGCCTCCGCGCCCTTGTCGCCGAGCTTGCCGACCGCCTCGGCGCCTTTGGTCACGCTCTCCAGCGACTCGAAAAGCCCGCGCAGCTCCGCTTCGGCGCTGCGCAGGTAGCGGGGTGCCTGCTCGACCCACTGCGACGCCGGCCCGGACACTTCGTAGAGGCCGAAGGCAAAGATCCCCAGCACGACCAGGATGACGACCGCCGCGCCCACCGGATCGGGCAGCCCGGCGCGCTGCCGCAGGCCCCGCACGAGCGGGCGAAACAGCATGTTCAGCACCACCGCGATGACGATGGGCAAAAAGAGACTCGACGCGAAGTAGAGCGTGTAGAAGACCGCCAGTGCCAGTAGCCCCGTGCACGCCAGGGTGAGCGTTCGCACCGACTTGCGCAGCCGAAACGGCAGGCGCGCCCACGCCTCCGCCTGCTCGTCGGCCTCCTCCACGGGCGAGCGTCGCCGCGCCGACGCATGCTCCC
The DNA here is from genome assembly GCA_003023275.1 of Bacteroidetes bacterium SW_4_67_19. GTDB lineage: Bacteria > Bacteroidota > Rhodothermia > Rhodothermales > Salinibacteraceae > QS-8-64-10. Next base: position 3,782 of record PXTX01000092.1, on the reverse strand, counting down.
CGGCGAGCGGCTCATCGGCAGAGGCATCGCGTGAGGACGCGTTGCCGTTGTCGTCCGCCGGCGGTGCTTGGGCAGGCGGGCGTTCCGGAGCGTCTGTTTCGGAAGCAGCGTCTTCGGAAGCAGCGTCGGCAGGCATGGGGGAGGCGACGGCGCTGGGGGCGCAGGAGCGTTCCTTTTCGACACGGGAACAATTTTACCAAACCCACCCACCGCCGCACAGGTTCGGTACCGACCGGGCAGGCGCTCGGCAACGCAATCGTCGAAAGAAAACGACCAACGACCCACGACCCACGATCACAAATGCCGCACGAGGCGCTTGAGTACGGCGGTCGTCGTGGCGTCCGGGGCGGTCGCGTCGCCGTCGTCGGTGCTGACGGTGACGTGGCGGGCGTCCTCCAGCGCGGTGGGCGCTTCGTAATCGGCGGCGAGCATCTCGAAGTCCTCGCGGCGCGCGTCGGAGAGCGAGCGGGTGCCCTCGCGGTCCGCCAGGCGCGCCTTGATCGCGTCGTCGGAGGCGGTCAGCTCGACGAAGCAATGCGGGATGCCGTCTTCGCCGCCCTGTTCGCGCAACGTCTCGCGCAGGCGGTCGCGGTGGTGCTGTTTGCCGAAGGTGGCGTCGAGCACGACGGGGCGTTTCGCGCGTGTGGCGTCGAGCGCCCGGTCGCAGAGCGCGGCGTAGGTGCGCTCGGTCATGCCGGGCGTGTACAGCGCTTCGCGCGCGGCATCGTCGGGGCGCTCGCGGAGCGAGACGCCGGCGAGTTCTTTTCGGGTGCGGTCGCTGGCGGCGTAGTCGGCGCCCAGTAGTTCGGCCAGCGTCTGCGCCTGGGTGGTCTTGCCGGTGGCGGGGCGCCCCATCACGGCGATGACGGCCGGCCCGCTGCCGGCGGTGGCGTAGCGGAGGGCCTGTTGCACGTGGCGGCGCGCGCGGTCGCGCTGCTCGGCGCGTTTCTCGTCGGGCAGGTCTTCGTTCTGGCTTTGCAGCAGGTCCACTTTGGCGCGCACGTAGGCGCGGTACGTTTTGTAAAAGTCGATCAGCGCCAGCAGCTCCGGGTCGTCCAGCAGGGCGGCCAGGCGGCGGGCGAAAAAGAGCGCCAGGCCGGGCGCGCCGTGAAAGTCGAGGTCCATCGCCAGAAACGCCGCGTCGTTGGCCACGTCCAGCGCACGCAGGCGCTCGTTGAACGCGACGCAGTCGTAGATGCAAACCCCCTCGCCGTCTGCTTCCGCGCTGGAGGAAAGGTGGACGTGCTCCAGGCGCAGGTCGCCGTGCCCTTCCAGGATGCGGCCCTCGGCGCAGCGGCGATGCAGGAGCGCGGCCCGCTCGTCGAGGAAGCGGTCGGTGTAGTAGCGCAGCGCGTCGAAGGCCGGGCGCGGGAGCACGTCCGAGCGGGCCGCTTGCGGGTCATCCCCATGGGGCGTCGAGTGGCCCGCCCCACGACCACTCGGTTGCGGTGCGGCGTGCGCCTCGGTCTGGTCGAAGTTTTCGTCGGTGTTCACGCGGAGCTTTTCCGGGCGGCCCCACGCGGCGATCTCGGGCGTGGAGGCCTGCCGGCGGTAGCAGTCCGCCAGGCGTCGGGCCACGCGCTCCAGTTCGTCCTCGCCGGCGTCGCCCGCGTCGATCCGGTCGTCGAGAAAGCCCTCCTCGGCGAGCCGGCGCATCTTGACGGCGAAGGCGACGGGCGCCTCGTCCGTTTCGGCGAAGGTGAGGGCGCCGTCGGCGTCGCGGTGAATGGGCACGACACCCACGTACGTATCGGCACAGAGGCGGTGGTTGAGGCGCACTTCCTCGCGGCAGGCGTGCTCGCGCTTTGCGAGCGTCGAGAAGTCGGCAAAGCCCAGGTCGACGGGCTTCTGGACCTTGTAGACGAAGCGCCCGGCCAGCGCTACGAGCGAGAGGTGGGTCCGCACCAACTCGACGCCGTCGGGGCCGTGCGGGTACGACGCCGGCGCTTCGATCGGCAAGCATGAGCGACCAACCGCCGGAGCATCCCCCATCTTTAGCAAGCCGCTCACGGCGCAGTACCCCCCTTTCGTCAAAACGACCCGAGCAGCCGGTTCCAGAACATCAGCACGAGGATGACGAGCCAGACGAGGTGCCCGACCCCGGTGCCGATGGCCACGCGCTTGCGGGCGCTTTCGGGGTCGCCGCCGCCGGTCAGCCCGTTCCAGCCGGGGCGGATGACGAAGAACTGAAGGCCGGTAAGCACGAGGATGAGCAGCAGGCTGGTGTGGTACTGCGGCCCGTAGAAGCTGAACGGGTTGCTTCCGCCCACCAGTCCGCCCACCACGAACGCGCTCACGGCAAAGACGAGCGTGAGCACGATGAACACGTTCATCCACTGCACCGAGCGCCCGGCGTCCTCGGCGAGGGCCGGCGCATTCCCTGACGCGACGGTGCGCGCCTGCCCGGCCAGTCGCAGCCCGAGGCCGAACCATGCGGCAGCGGTGAGGATGTGCAGAATGACGAGAATCCACTTGAGGATGAGCATGGCGGCGCAGGGGCATGGGGGAGGGGGTGAGGGGCACGCTAACGGCGCGGGGGTGAATTCGTTGAACGCGGGCGCCGAAAATCCGGCGAAAGCGATTTGGAACGCTCTTTGTATTTTTCGGGAACAGACGTGGTCGAACGCCTCTCAACGGGAGGCTTCCACGACGCCATTTTTCCGAATAACGTGCCCGGTGATGCCATGAGATGCGCTCAGCTTACCCTCGTCGGACTGCTGCTGCTTCTTTTCGCTACCCAGAGCGTACAGGGGCAGGAGCGAGAGCGACGCGAGAAAGACGAGGACCGCAAGGAACGACGCGAAGACCGGGGCCGCCGGGACCGCGATGCGGACCGCGACGACCGCGAGCGCCGACGGCGGCGGCGAGATCGCGGCGGCGACGCATGGGCGGACGACGACTATGAAGAGCGCCGGCGCGGCGAACGGGGCAAGCGCGGGCGCGGGCCCAAGTTCTGCCGGAACGGAGAGGGCCACCCCGTCCACGGGCGCGAGTGGTGCATCGAGAAAGGCTTCGGCCTGGGTGATGCCCGCTACGACGAGGACCGCTACGATGACGAGTACGACCGCGACGACCGATACGGCGACGGCCGCTATGGCGACTACGACCGGCGCCGCTGGCGTCGCGTGAAGGCACGCGACATCACGCTCGACGTGGGTCTCTTCGATCGCTTCACCGGTCGCCTCGACGAAGACGCGCTTCGCCGCACACTCGGGCGGGACGCCTTCTATCGCCTGCGTGAGCATCAGCGCCGCCTGCGCCTGCGCGGACGCCTCGAAGGAGGCTTCGACCGGGGCGGCGGAATATTTTCCGGCGACCGACGCGAGCGCACGCTCCGCGTTCGCGCCGACGGGCGCCCGCTGGCTCGCTTCGTGGACCGCGACGGGGACGAACGGGTGGAGTTCGTCCTCCTGCGTCGCCGCTCCCGCTAACACGGAATCTTCCTGGACCGAGAAGAGCGGTCGTCTCATCGGGAGGCGGCCGCTTTTTTTATTGGGGAGCTTCTTCCCGAAGTGCGGCGCACGCATCCGTGGTGATACCAATTACCGAAGATCATTGTGCATTCTGTGTCTCCACCGCGATGGCGGAATTCTACCGTAGCGACAAGGCGCGCCTTGTCGCTACCTGGAATACACACGCAAGAAATGCACAGTCAACTTTAGCAATTGGTATGGGTCTCCCTCGTGCAGTTTCAATCGGTGTGTTGGTCGACAGGGGGGCGATCCAGAGACAAAAAGCATTGCTTGCCGAAAACGGTAGATCGTGGATCGTCCGCTCGCACC
>PXTX01000091.1 GCA_003023275.1 Bacteroidetes bacterium SW_4_67_19 | reverse complement strand
TACGAACTCCAAGAGCGGCGCGCCGGTCGTGTCGTTTACCGACTCGCGCAGGAGCGTCGGCACGACGTTGACGATCAGGCCCGTCGAGAAGAACTGCGTGACGGTGTTGCCGGCGAAGTCCTGCGTCTGTACCGGCACGTCCTGGCCGATCTGGATCTGTCCCTCCTGGCCGCTCTGCACCGTCACCTTCGGGTTGGCCACCGTCTTGCCCACGCCTTCCTGCTCCAGGAAGTTGAAGAAGCGAATCAGCGTCGCCAGCTCGATCTGATCGGGCGCGGAGAGGATGTTCTCCAGCGGCTCGAAGATCCCCTCGGTCTCCACGAAAAACGGCGGCGTGTTGCCCTGGCCGCCGCCCTGGCCCCCCCCGCCGCCAGCACCGCCGCCGCCGCCAACGCCGCCGCCCCCTCTTCCCCCACCGCCGGCCTGGAGCGGCCCGAAGAGCGCGCTCCAGTTCAGTCCCAGCTGGCGCGCTTTCGTCTTGTTGAGGTCAAAAAGAATGGCGTTGATCTCGATCTCGCGCGTGTCGATGGTCGCAGGAGCCTGCTGCGTCTGCTGCCCCCCGCCGCCCCCGCCTTCGTCGCGCACGGTGGGCGTGGCCCCCTCCTCCTCTGCGGCCTGCTCGATGACGAAAAAGCGCTCGGTCTCGCGGTAGGTCAGACCGTTTTCGGCAAGCACCGCCTCGAAGGCGTCGAAAAACTGCGCCCCGCTGACCGAGACCCCGATGGGCGCGGAGCGATCCTCCGGATCCACGATGGTCTTGCCCGCCACGCGCTCGAAGATGGGATTGACGAACTGGATAAACTCGTTAAAAGGCGTCGAAGGCACGAACGAGACGATCTGGTCGGGCGGCACGTTCTGGGTCTGCTCGCGCTTGGGACGGTCGTCCGGAAGGTCGTCTTGCTGCGCCAGCGCGGCCCCCGCCGGGACAAGCAGTGCCGCGGCAAGCAAGGCCCCAGTGAGGCGAAAACAGAACGTCGGCCGAGGTACAAGTCGGTGCATTAGCGAAAAAGTAGGAGGCGTTCTTTGAAAGAAAAGAGAAGCGATTCACCTGAAGACCGCTATTTCCCCGCTACCGCCGCCCGCCTTCTTGCGCATCGCCCCTGGCCTGCCGCGCGCGACGGCGGCGCGACGGTTGCTCGCTCGACGACCGCCCCTGCGTCATGTCTCCCCGCGTCATGCGACCCTGCGTGGCCCCCCGCGAACGCACTCCTTCGCGGCGCCCCTGCGCGTTTTTTCCGCGCTGGGTGTTTGTGCTCGTTTGCGCCCCGCCGCTGCTTTGTGAATTGTTCCTGCTTTGCGTATTGCCGCTTCCCTGCACATTGCTTCCGCTTTCCTGCGCCCCGCCGTTGCCCTGCTGCGGAGCCGAAAACTCGCCGGTCCCCGTCACGCCGCGATAGGCGTTTTCCATGCCCAGCGACACCTCCACGTCGTCGATGATGCCGCCGCGATTCACCACGGCCCGCACGATCCCTTCCGTGGCGCTGACCTCCGTCACCTGACCGAGGTACACGTCGTCGCCGACCCCCACCTTGCGCAGATCGCCGTTCTGGTCATTGAACACCGCCTTGCCCCCCACGATGGATACGAGCTCAGACTTGTCCAGATTGATGAGGCCGCGCGTGTTGGGCGGCAACTGGTCCATGATGACGGGGAAAAACGGATTGATGTTGGGGTCCGCGTCGGCCAGCACCTTCGAGGGCACCGGCGGCAGCGAGCCGGACTCCGGCGCCGACTCGCCTTCCTCGCTCACCGGGCGCCAGTTGCTCCCCGACGACGACAGCCCCTCGGGGCCGCCGAAGTACGCGTTGATGCTCATGTTGAACGACACCATCACCTGAAGCTTCTTGCGCTTGCCTCCTTTTTCCTCGTCCTGCTTTTCGATCGTTTCCCGTTCGTCATTCACCTCGGTCAGCAGGTCGATGTGGTTCAAGTTCAGATCCTCGACCGAGTAAAACTGGCGGTTGTTTTCGATCTTCCAGATGAAGCGGTAGAGATTGGCGAAGTAGCCGCGTCCGGTGGCGCGCATCTTGTAGTAGCTGTATGCATCGGTCTGCTCCACTCCCTGAATGCTGATGTCGAAGGTCTCAAAGCCGTTCTGCGTCAGGTCGTTGAGGTAGCCGACGACCTCGGGACTGCTCAGCGAGCCGGGCACGACCTTGTAGCGCGACTTCCACTTGCTCATCACCCGGCGCGCCTTCGCCTTCGAGTTTGTGTACTCGGTAAAAAGCTCTTCCATCTCCGCCTGCTTCATCTTGGCGGCCTTCTCGGCCTTTTCCAGCCGTTGCAGCTCGGCCGGCTGCCGGTAGAAGGTGACGTAGCTCCCCACGCCGACGACGACCAGCAGGAGCACGCTGACGATGAGGGTCGGGAGGTCGAGCTTGTCGAGCATTTCAGTGTTTCGGTGTCGCCCTGCTCGCCGCTCGCCAGCGCCTGCTCGCGCAGGTACTTCGTGGCCGCCGGCAACCCCTTCTTCAACGGCACCTCCATCGTAAAGGAGTAGACCGGCCACTTGCGGATCTCCGAAAAGGTCACGCTGCTGATCTTCCCGCTGGTGCGCTCGGCCAGTTTGACGATGCGATCGCGGCTGGTGGCATTGCCCGAGAGCTGCACGCTCTCGGAGCGCGGAGACCACTCCTCGACCCAGATGCCGCTCACTGCCGCCGTCTCGCGCGAGATCTCGGCGAGGGCGTGGCTCCACTGGTCGCTGCCCATCAAGAGGTCGTCGAGCACTTGCAGCGCCTGGAGGTAGCGCTCGGAGGCCGCCTTTACGCTGTCGATGTCGGCCTGGAGCTGCTGGGGCGTGGCGTCGGCGGCATTCTCGGGATAGGCGTTTAGGCGCTCGCGCACCTCGGCCTGCTGGCTGGCCATGTACTGGTAGCGCACGCCGAAGAAGATACCGGCCACTGCCAGCAGCGCCAGGAGCACTGGCACTGCGCTGCTGAACGGCAACGTGAAGCGCCGCGTCAACAGCTTGGGCGGCAAGAGGTCCACGTCGGCGAAGCCTTGGTCGTAGCCGGCGTGGCCGGAAAGCCGCAGCGCCGCCGCCGTCGCCGACACGCTCGCGACGGCATGTTCGTCGTCGTCGGCGATCGTTTCGGCGGGCAGGTGGCGCCGGAGCGGTTCGACGTGCGCGTCGGGGAAGAACATTTCAAAGCTTTCCACCAGCGCGTCCTCCTGCGCGCTCGACACGACGAACACGTGCTGCATGTCGTCGATGCCGTACTCGTCCTGAAGCAGCAGGACGCGGCTGCAAATGGTCTCCGGGTCGTCCTGGGCAGTCAGCGAGCGCAGCGTTTCGGTGTGGCGCAGCGACGCGCCCTCCGAGAAGAGCGCGAGCGCGTCGTCGTCGTCCACGCGCACGACGAGGGCGTCCTCCTGCTCGGCGCCGGCGTTGCGCAGGGCCGCCTGCGCGAGCCCGAAGTAGAGCGAAATCTCCGTTTCCATCAGGCCCTGCCCGGGCAGGCGCTCGCCCCGCTCGTTCATCGTGCGCAGCGTCGAGACGACCGGGTCGGTCGGCTGGCCGATGAGCGCCAGAAAACGCGCCGTGCTGCCGTCAGGACCGTCGCCGGAGGGCGTCATCGGCAAAAACGCGAAGCGCCCTTTTTCGAGCGCTCCCTCGTACTGCGCCTCCAGCGCTTTGCGCAGGGTCTTGCGCCCGACGTCCTCGACGGCGAGCGTCGCGCCTTCCTCCGGGGCGTCCACGTCCGGCAGTTCGAGTTCCCGCTTCGTCACGTCGGCCGCCGGGAGGCAGAACGCCAGCGCGGGATTCGAGTAGCCGGCGCTGGCGCACTCCTCCAGCAGGTCGCTCAGCTCCAGCGAAAAGCCAGAGACGGACGCGCCTCCGTTTCCGCCTCCTCCCCCGCCGCCGACCCCGAAGGCATTCGCGTCGCCGCCGCCGGAGTCGATGTCGCCGAACTCGGAGCCAAGGAAGACTTCGCCGGCGTCGCTTCCGCCCCCTTCGCCAAACGAAATGTCGAAGTCTTCGCCACTGGTTTCCTCTTCTCCCATTCCCATGCCGGGCATGCCGCCGCCGAAGTCGTTCTCGTCGCCGAACTCGCCCCCAAACCCGCCGCCGCCCAGTTGGCGCGTAAAGCGACGCCGGACGCGCGTACCCTCGCCGCCGCACTCGACGAGCAGCGCATGCAGGCGCCGCTCGGTGACGATCCCCCCCAGCACGTGCTCGGGGCCACTCCCGCCCGAGCCGTCGGGCAGAACGTCGCTTACAAAGTCTTTGACGTCCAGCTCCATTGGTGTATGAGTGTGCGGGCGTGTGGATGTACAGGCGTGTGGGTGTTTTTGCTTGCTGGCGCACCGGACGGAGCCCCCCTCCACCATTCACCAGCTACCGCATCAGGCGTTTGAGGCGTTTTTTGTTGTTGGCGAAGTCGAGCGCGTCCTCGGGGGTAACTTCGCGCTGGCGCACCAGGCGGAACAGGTCCTGTTCGAGGGTCGTCTGGCCGAGGTTGCCGCCTTCCCACATCATCTGATAAATCTCGTTGATGTTTTCGTTTTTGATCGCCGCGCGGGCCGAGGAGGTCATCCAGAGCACCTCTTTGGCCAGGACGCGCCCGCCGTCGAGCCCGGGGAGCAGCTTCTGGCTGATGACGCAGCGCAGCACGTCGGCGAGGCGCACCCGCACGCGCTCCTGCTCGTTGGGCGGGTACTCGGCGACCACGCGGTCGATGGTCTCCATCGCGCTGGAGGTGTGCAGCGTGGAGAAGACCTTGTGGCCGGAGTCGGTGATCTCGAGGGCAGCGCTGATGGTCTCGGGATCGCGCATCTCGCCGATCACCACGATGTCGGGGTCCTGGCGCAGCGCCTGCACGATGCCCTCCTTGAACGTGCGGCAGTCCTTGCCGACCTCGCGGTGGCGCACGATGCACTGGTCGCTGCGGTGCATGTACTCGACCGGCTTGGCGACGATGACCGCATGGGCGGGCACGTCGTGGTTGTTGGCGTCGACGATGGCGTCCATCGTGGTGGACTTGCCGCTGCCGGTGACGCCGGTAATGAGAGTGAGCCCGTCGCGCACGTGGCGAAACATGAGGCCCTGCTTAATCGCGCGGTGAAAGCCGAGCGAGTCGAGCGGGCGAATGGTGTCTTCGATGGCGCGCATGTTGAGCGCCAGGCGGTCGTAGTCGAAGTAGCAGGTGACGCGAAAGCGCCGCCGCCGCCCGTCCTCGCCCTTGACCGGCAGCTGGTGCGAGAAGTCGACCGAGCCTTCCTCGAAGAGGATGTCGACCTGCTCCCGGTCCAGGAGGCTGAGGAAAAGCAGGTCCGTCTCGTCCATGTCGTGGCCGGTGCCCATTTCCTCGTAGGGCCGCTTGTCGCCGTCGACGCGGTACCACACCTTGCCGGCGGCGCCGGGCCCGCCCATGTCGATGTCCGACGCACCGATCTCGAGCATGTGCTCGACGTAGTGCTCCATGTGGCGGCGCAGCGCGGTCTTGTCTTCCTCCATCAGCGACTCGACCTGGTCGGCCAGGTAGAGGACGCGGTCCTGGCGCTCGGCGGTCTCGGGGATCGAATCGAGGATCGTCTCGGCGATCTCCGGCAGCGACGAAGCACCCGACGACCCGCCGCGGCGGCGTCCGTTGCGCTCGGCGCGTCCGGTGCGCTCGTTTTGCTCGCTGGCGCGCTTCTCGCGGGGGGCGGCCCCCGCAGCGTCACCGGAGTCCGCATCATTGCGCAGGATGTCGTCGAGGCTGGCGCTGGGCATGGACGCAGGGACGCTTCTTTTTTTGTTTTGAAAGCCTCTCCCGAACGCGACGCGGTCGCTCGAAATGCGATCGCGCTCGGTCGATGCGGGCCGTTTTTTTACCGGACCGCTTCAAATTGAAAAAATTGTGCCGCATCACGGAGGACGGCCCCAGCACGTGCAGAGGCCCGCTCGCGCAGGGCGCCGCCGGGGGGCTGTGGAATTAAGCCCTCCACGGCGGGAAAAAAATACACGCCGGCCCGCTACGCGAAAGGACGCCCCGGCCGGAGTCGGAGCGTCCCTTTCGCGCGTAGCTTTTCACCCAACGTGCTCCTGCTTCTTGTAGCTCTCCCGGTTCTTCGCAAGGCCGCGAGACGCCGGACGATAGTAAAAATTCATTCTACCGTTTGGACACCAGTCCAACACTCTTCTCCACCGAGATTCCGCAGAGAGGAGTAATGTTGGATCCG
>PXTX01000090.1 GCA_003023275.1 Bacteroidetes bacterium SW_4_67_19 | reverse complement strand
CGTCGGAAGCCACGTCCTCGTACTTCTGGCGGATGCGGGCTTTGAGAGCGTCGGGAGAGGTTTCGGGGGAAGGCATAGCAGGAGGGCGGGGGATTGGGGAAGAGACGGTGGGAGAGAACGGCGGCGGCTCAGCAGCACTCGCCGGGGGGCGGCTGCGCCGGAAGGTCGAGGCCGCCGAAGAAGGCGTCGCAAGCGCCGCGCAGCCGCGCCAGCGCATCCCGGTCGAGGCAGTAGCAGACGCGCGGCCCGTCGATGGTGCCTTGCACTAGGCCCGCTTCTTTGAGCTTTTTGAGGTGGCGCGAAACCGTCGCCTGCGCCAGCGGCAAGTCGTCTACGATCTCGCCGCAGATGCATTCGTCGCGTTCGGCGAGCACTTGCAAGATGCGAAGGCGGGCCGGATGGGAGAGCGCCTTCGCCTGCTCAAGCGATCGGTGGCGGCGAGCATAAGAAGGCTTTCAAGGCTTATAATCGTTTATCGTGCATATAGGATAATACGTTTTCAGGGAAAAGTTCCTTCTGGACGTTTCCCGCCGCAGTATCGCCTCGGCGACACTGCCAATACAGCGGCAAAAAACGGTCGTACGGGCGGTAGCTGCCCTCATCACGGGGCAGTTCGGGGAGCATGTTCGAACGGATCTCCTGCGGCGCGATGCGTTTCATGTGTGAGGAAAGACCGCTCATGGAAGAAGTCGCCGTCACGCTCGAAACACGCGAAGACGCCGCGCGGAACGCCGCCGCGAACGTCGAAGAGGCGCTCGCTGACGGTCTGGCACGGGATCGCCGGCGTCTTGCGGCTGTCGTCGAACGCCTTCGCGACGCCCCCTCGTCGCGCGCTGACGAGCTAACCGCCGGCCACGACGATCAAGCCGACCCCGAAAGCGACCTGGGCCTCTGATGCGGCTTGTCCTCTTGCGTCGTCGCCCCGACGTAACATCCACTGCGCGAAAAGCCCCCACCCCAGCAAACCAGAACCCGCGCGATGTCAAGCTTCTGGACGCTCAAGACGGCATGGCGCCTCGGGCGGGGGCGTCGGCGGCGCTTGTTGCTGTACCTGTCGTCGATGGTGCTGGGGGTGGCCGCGCTGGTGGCGCTTCAGGGCTTCGGCACGAACCTCACGCGCGAAGTAGGCGAGGAAGCGAAGGCGCTGCTGGGGGCGGACCTCGAGGTGGAGCGCGGGCGCCCGTTCTCCGATTCTACGCAGACGCTCCTCCAGCACGCCCTGATCGACTCGCTCGGCGGGGAGCGCGCGCGGCGGCGCTCGTTTGCGGCGGGACGCGCCTCGCCTCGGTGCGCGCCGTGGAGCCGGCGTACCCGTTCTACGGGCGCCTCAAGACCGATCCGCCCGGGGCCGCGCGGGCGTTTCGTGAAGCGGGCGGCGCCCTGGTGGATGGGGCGCTGCTGCGGCAGTTCGACGTAGCGCCCGGCGACTCGGTGCGCCTCGGGGCGCGCAGCTACGAGATCGTCGGGCGGCTGGAGCAGAGCCCCGGCGCGACGGCCATGCAGTCGATGGTCAGCCCGCGCGTGTTCGTGCCCTACGCGGACCTCGACTCGACGCTGCTGGGGCGCGGCAGCCGCGTGGAGCACGAGGTGCTGTTTCGCTTCCCCGGCACGCCCGACATCGAGACGCTCGCCGGCCGGCTGCGCGTGAAGCTGGACGACGACGAGGTGACGGTCCGCACCCCCAGCAGCGTGGCCGACGACTGGCAGGCCGGCATCCAGAACCTGTACCGCTTTCTCGGGCTGGTGGGCTTCGCGGCGTTGCTGCTGGGCGGTCTCGGCGTGGCCAGCGCGATGAACGTCTACGTCAAAAAAGAAATCGAGACGGTCGCCGTGCTGCGCTGCCTGGGGGCCAAGAGCGGGCGCGCGTTCCGCGTCTTTCTGGCGCAGGCCGCCGGGCTGGGGCTGGTCGCCGCCGCTCTCGGTGCAGCGCTCGGCGTGGGCGTGCAGCTCGTGCTGCCGCATGTGCTGGGGAGCGTTCTGCCGGTGAGCGCCGACTTTTCGGTGTCGTGGCCGGCCGTCGGGTCGGGGCTGGCGGTGGGCGTGGGGGCGGCGTTGCTCTTTGCGCTGCTCCCGCTGCTGAAGGTGCGTCGCGTTTCGCCGATGCGGGCGTTGCGCTCGGAGGTGGAGAACGGGAAATCGGAGGACGCCGCCGGTCGCTGGGGGCGCGGAGGCGTGTGGCTGCTCATCGCGGCGGGCGTGGCCGGCTTTTCGGTGCAGCTCGCGCCGGACTGGCGGCTGGGCCTCGGCTATGCCGGCGGCGTGATCGTGGTCTTCGGCCTGCTGGCGCTGCTGGCGGCGGGAGTGGCGCGCGGCGCGCAGGTGTTGCGGCTGCCGGCGCTCCCGTACCCGTGGCGGCAGGGGCTGGCCAACCTGCACCGCCCCGGCAACCAGACGCGCCTCCTCATCGGCGTGCTCGGCTTTGGGACGTTTCTCATCCTCACGCTCCTGCTCTCGGGGCGCACCCTGCGCGAACAGGTCCGCGTGGCCGACCGCCAAGGGCGGCCCAACGTCATTCTCTTCGGCGTGCAGTCCGACCAGGTCGGCAAGGTCGCGCAGACGGTGCGCAACCAGCGCCTGCCCGTGCTCGACACCGTGCCCATCGTCGCGATGCAGCTCAAGAGCGTCAAGGGCCGCTCCATCGAGGAGATCGAGGAAGCCGGCGACGACGAATGGGCGCACACGCACGACTATCGCGCCACCTACCGCGATCACCTGATCGACTCGGAGACGATCACGGCCGGCCGGTTCGTGCGCGAGAAACGCCCATACGATCCGGACGACGTGGTCCCCATCTCCGTCGAGGCCGACATCGCCGGCGACCTGGGCGTGACGCTCGGCGACACGCTCACGTTCGATGTGCAGGGCGTGCCAGTTACCGCGCGTGTGGCGAGCCTGCGCAAGGTGGACTGGAAGCGCGTGCAGACGAACTTTTTTACGGTCTTCCCGCCGGGCGCGCTGGCGGAAGCGCCCACCACCTACGTCGTCCTCAGCCGCGCGCCGGGGGAGGCGGCCTCCGCTCGGCTCCAGCAGGCCGTGGCGAAGCAATTCCCGAACGTGTTGGCCATCGACCTGTCGCTCGTGCTGGAGGTGTTCGACCGCCTCTTCGGCCAGCTCGCGCAGGTGATGCGCTTCATGGCGCTCTTCAGTGTGCTTACGGGACTGGTCGTGCTCGCCGGGGCGGTTTCGGCCAGTCGCTACCGACGCGCGACACCGACACCGACACCGCGGCGGGGTTCGGCCGAACCGCCGGCCGGCGCTACCGCCGACTCAAGGGACAGCTCTTCGAGGCGGCGCTCGTCGTGGCCCCGGGCGCGCTGCTGATCGTCGTCGCCGCTGTGCCCATCCTCACCGCCGGCATCGGCCTGCTCGGCAGCCGTGGCCTCTACGCCCGCCCCCCGATGGACGTGTTGCGCGCGGAAGCGTGACGGTGTTGTGGGGTGGGGGTGTTTGGGTGTTGAAGTGCCGGCGGCGCATCCCGAACACCGTAACACCACAACACTATAACACCAACGAACGCCCGCGCCCCCGCACTTCCCCCCACAAACGTGCCCGACCCCGCTACCCCGCCCGCTGACGCTCAAGCCTCCACGCAGGCCATCGCCGAACGCCTCCAGCAAGTCGAGGAGCGCGTCGCCGCTGCGTGCGAGCGCGCCGGGCGCGACCGTGACGAAATTACGCTGGTGGCCGTCTCCAAGACGTTCCCGCTGGAGGCGATCCGGGCCGCGCGCGAGGCGGGCCTTTCTCGCTTCGGCGAAAACCGCGCCCGCCAGCTGCGCGACAAGGCCCGCGAGCTGCCCGGCGCATTCGCGGGCGGCGGAGACTTCGAGTGGCACATGGTCGGTCACCTCCAGCGCAACAAAGCCAAGTTCGTCGCGCGCCACGCCGACGTCTTTCAGGCGCTCGACAGCCCGCGCCTGGCCGACGAACTCGACAAGCGCGCCGCCAAAAACGACCGCACGCTTCCCTGCTTCGTGCAGACCAACATCACCGGCGCGGAGCAAAAGTACGGCCTCGCCCCCGAGGACACGCACGCCTTCCTCGATGAGCTGGCCTCGCGCGAGCACCTGCGCATCGAGGGGCTGATGGCGATGGCGTCGTTCACGGGCGACGACGAGATCGTGCGCGGCCAGTTTCGCCGGCTGCGCGAGCTTTTCGACACCTACGACGACGATGAGAACCCCCAGGTCGAGATGAACCACCTTTCGATGGGCATGTCCAACGACTTCGAGATCGCCGTCGAAGAAGGCGCCACCATGCTGCGCCTGGGGAGCGCCCTCTTCGGCCCGCGTGACTACGATTGACAACGTGGGCTTCGAGGAAGAGCTTTGCGGATCAAAACACGCATCACGCAACACGCTGCCATGAAACTCTCCCCGCTGGACATTCGCAAGCAGAGCTTCGACACCGCGCTGCGCGGGTACAGCAAGGAAGACGTCGATGCGTTCCTGCAGATGGTTTCCGAGCAATGGGAGGAAATGCTCGACGAGCAGCGGCGGCTGGAGGACCAGGTGGAGTCGCTTGAAGACAAGATGGACCACTATCAGCAAGTCGAGGAGGCGCTTCAGGAGGCGCTCCAGACCGCGCGCGAAAACTCCGAGCAGAAACTCGAAAACGCCAGGCGCAAGGCCGAACTGATGATTCAGGAGGCCGAGGCGCGCGGCGACGAAATTAAACGCGAGGCGCGCGAGGACCGCGAGGTGATGCGCCACCAGGTCGACCAGCTCCAGGAGCGGCGCGACGAGGTCGTCGCTCGCCTGCGCGCCTTCCTGATGTCGGAGATGGAACTGCTGATGCGCTTCGACGACGAAGACCCCGACGCTCTGCGTGAGGCGCTTCCCGATCACCTGGCGCAGCACGTGAGTGGGGAACAGCCCGGCGGGGCGGAACCGTCCGAGGCGGAATCGCCCGAAGCGGAACCGTCCGGGGGAGAGGCGTCCACTGCCAGCAGGGAAGAGGCGCCGGCGCGGGCGGGGCGGCCCGGAACGGAACGCTCGCCAAAAACAGGGCCTGCGCGGGCGGAGTCGTCCCGTGCAGAATCACATCAGTTTCGGGAAGAAGCTCCGTCCGGCGATGAGGTCGAAGGAGTTGTTTCGGAAGAAGTTGTAAATAGGGAAAGGGCGCCGGACGAGGAAAAAGCGGCCCGGTCGCCGGGAGCGCAAGAGACGCAGCAGCCGCGCCGGCCGGCCGATGGGGAAGAACCGGGCAACTCGGAAGAACCTGTCGAGCATGCGCCGTCGCCCGATGCGTCGTCGCCGACAGAAGAGGGCGACGAGACGGATCATTTGATGAACTTCCTGGAGCAGTTCGAAAACGCGCAGCCCGCTCCGGGGGCCTCCTCCGAACAGGAGCCGTCCCCCCAGGAGTCCCCCCCGGCCGACCGCCGAGAGAAGCGCGGTGCGGGACAAGCCGAGGTACACGAAGTGGTTAGCCCGGACGAGGGGGACGAGCGCGAGTCGGCCTCCGCGGCCGCGCCCGGCAACAACGACGGCGCGCCGGACGATGAGTTGTCGGAAGAAGAGATCGCGGCGACCGCCGAGGAGATCGAGAAGATCCGCAACATCCTTAACGACATCGACGAGTAGCGCAGGCGAGCGGCGCCCGTCGTTGCAAAAGCGGCGCTTTTCGTTCTGGGTGATTGCCGTGCGTCACATGAACCGGCCCGTGCGGACCGCCGTCGAGGCGCACGGAACGACGGCCGGATGAGACGCGATGCGGAGCGGGAAATATAGCGATGCGTGCTTTCGCTAAAATCATTTCCCCTGTTTGATGCGACAACGTTCTGTATGTAAAGGGGTTGCAACGAACGATTGAGAGGGAACACAGCCTCGGTCAACGACGAACCTCCGGGGAGAAAGCGCTTTCGAAGTATCG